>JABDKD010000033.1 GCA_013003215.1 Pyrinomonadaceae bacterium | reverse complement strand
ACAACATCCAGATGGAGATCGAGCTTATTGCCCCGATCGCGATGGAGAAAGGCCTCAGGTTCGCCATCAGGGAAGGCGGCAGAACGGTTGGCGCCGGAACGGTAACCGAGATCATCGAATAGTCCCGGTTGATACCAGATTTAGGCTTTTAGCCAATAATACTTATGTTAAACGAAAAAATACGGATAAAGCTTAAGGCATATGACCACCGCGTTCTCGACCAGTCGACACAGGAAATCGTCGACACAGCGAAGAGAACCGGGGCGAGAATAGCCGGGCCGGTTCCTTTGCCGACGGTTAAGAACAAGTGGACGGTACTTCGTTCACCTCACGTTGATAAGAAATCTCGTGAGCAATTCGAGATCCGGACGCACAAGAGGCTGATGGATATTCTCGATCCTACCGCGGAGACAGTAGATGCGCTTATGCGCCTGGACCTCCCGGCAGGTGTTGATGTTGAAATTAAAGCTTTTGGTACGTAGGCCGTAAGGCTCGGTTACGGAAAGTTAATTGTTAGTCGCCGGTTTGCCACGGGCGAGCCGGCTATTAACCACAGTAACGATAACAATTAACAAAGATATGATTAACGGAATCATTGGAAGAAAAATCGGAATGACGCAGATCTTCGCGGAAGACGGCACTGTTACACCTGTAACGGTGATCAAGGCGGGGCCATGCGTTGTTGTCCAGACAAAGAAGGAATCCGGTAGCGACGGATATAACGCGGTTCAATTGGGATTGGTTGAAGACAAGCCGATTCGCATGAAACGTGTTTCGAAGCCGATGCGCGGACACTTTGAGAAGACCGGTGGCGGAGTTCCTCCGACCCGGGTGCTCAAGGAAATCCGGCTCGACCAGGAACCGGAAGCTGAAGTTGGCGAGCAGGTAAAGGCCGACGTATTCAGCGATGGTGACCAGGTCGATGTAGTCGGCAAATCTAAGGGTCGCGGCTTTGCCGGGACCATTAAACGTCACAATTTCTCTCGCGGTCCGATGACCCACGGTTCGATGAACGTGAGACGGCCGGGTTCGATTGGTCAGTCCGCGACGCCGTCACGGGTTATGAAAGGCACGAGATCTTCAGGTCACATGGGTCACGAAAGGGTTACTGTGCAGGGTCTTACGGTTGCAAAGGTCGAGGCCGATGACAACCTGATCATGATCAAGGGCGCAGTACCGGGGCCGAACGGCGGTTTGGTTGTTGTTAAGAAAACCGCAAAGCAGAAAGGTTAGAGAACTGCGGCGCATATCTAGGCCGCCGCGTTAGTGAGTTCGAGAGGTAAGAATTATGCCTACCGTTAAGGTTCGCAATTTGAAGAACAAGGAAGTTGGGGACGTAAAGTTATCCGACGAAGTTTTCGGGGTTGATTTCAATGAACCGTTGATTCATGCGGCTGTTCGAAATTATCTGGCCAATGCGCGTCAGGGGACCTCGAAGACAAAGACACGAGGTAACGTTCGTGGCGGCGGAAGAAAGCCCTGGAGGCAGAAAGGTACGGGTCGGGCACGTGTTGCGTCGATTCGCTCGCCGCTTTGGCGCGGCGGCGGCCGCACTCACGGACCGCAGCCAAAGGACTGGTCCTACCGAATGCCAAACAAGATGCGACGAGGTGCATTGAGGTCCGCGATCTCTGAGCGGCTTCGGGAAGGCAATCTGATGGTTGTTGAAGAGATTAGTCTCGAAAACCCCAAGACAAGGGAGTTTATTGGGGTCATGACCTCGCTGGGACTCGCCGATGCTAAAGGGAACAAGAAAGCGCTTTTTGTCGATTCGCTCGATAACGCGAATCTTATTCTTAGCTCGCGGAACGTTCAGAAGACGAAAGTAGTGAACTGCCACGGAGTAAACGTCTACGATCTTGTGTATCACGACACGATTGTGCTCTCGAAAAAGGCTGTTGAGGAGTTGAACGAGCTTCTCGATCCGAAGCGTGAGCACAGAGGCGCGAAGAAGGAGGCTGCATAAGATGAAAAAAGATCTTGCGGTATGGGATGTACTGAAGTCGCCGGTCATTACTGAGAAATCGGTCTGGCTTAGGGAGGCGACCGAAGAAGACGAAAGGGGCCAAATTCTCACTTTCAAGGTGGCACGTGAAGCTTCAAAAGAGCAGATCAGGAATGCTGTTGAAGAAGTCTTTGGCGTAAAAGTCGCGAAGATTCGCACCATGAGTTACAAGGGAAAGCTTAAGCGCCAGGGACGCTTTGAAGGGCGTCGGGCCGCATGGAAGAAGGCCTACGTAACGTTGAAACCGGGCGAGCCTCACGTGGATTATGCAGAAGCTATCTAATTGGCTGTCTAAGTAGGGAATTTGTTTGCCCGCGGACGGGCAAGATAAAAAGAAACAAAAGAAACCATGGCTATCAAGAAAGTAAAACCGACATCGCCGGCGAGAAGATACCAGACCTTTTTGAAGCGAGACCAGTTGACCAAGGGTGCGAAGCCCGAAAAGTCGCTGCTCGAGCCCAAGAAAAGGATTTCCGGCCACAACAATGACGGCAGGATTACGGTTCGCAGGCGCGGTGGCGGCCACAAGCGTTTTTACAGGAAGATTGATTTTAAGCGCGATAAGACTGGTATTCCGGGTCGTGTGACTCAGATCGAATACGATCCGAACAGATCAGCACACATCGCTCTGATCACTTATTTGGACGGCGAGAAGAGGTATATCCTCGCTCCCGCTAACCTTGAAGTTGGAGCAAAGGTGATGAGTGGACCGGACGCGGACATTCTGCCGGGTAATGCACTGCCTATTTTGAATATCCCCTTGGGTACCGAAGTTCACAACATTGAGATGAGACCCGGGAAGGGCGGTCAGATGGTGCGATCAGCAGGCGGTTTTGCTCAGCTCGTAGCAAAAGAGGGGAATCATGCTCAGCTTCGAATGCCGTCTGGCGAAGTTAGAAAGATACCTGTGGTTTGTATGGCGACAGTGGGAATGGTAGGGAACCGTGAACACGAAAATGTTTCGCTTGGTAAAGCAGGTAGAAACCGCTGGAAAGGAAGAAGGCCGAAAGTCAGGGGCGTCGCAATGAACCCGATCGACCACCCGCACGGCGGTGGTGAAGGTAAGACATCTGGCGGACGCCATCCGGTCACACCGTGGGGTAGGCCGACTAAGGGTTATAAGACACGTAGAAACAAGCGTACGGGCAATATGATCGTTCGCGATAGAAGAAGAAAGTAGACTATGCCACGTTCAATTAAGAAAGGACCGTTTGTAGACCTGAGTATTCAAAAGACGCTTAGGAGAATCGAGGAAACCGGATCAAAGCCTCAGGCGATCCAAACCTGGTCGAGACGCTCGACGATTACGCCTGACATGGTTGGGCTTACGTTTGGTGTTCACAATGGGCGCCGGCATATTCCGGTGTACATTACGGAAAATATGGTGGGTCACAAACTTGGGGAGTTCTCGCCTACGAGAATCTTTAAGGGGCACCCGGGTACAAAGGCAGAAAAAGCGGCGAAGAGACACTAAGCCGGTGAATTGCGGTTCTGTTAGAAAACAACCTGACAGACAAGACTTAGAAACGTAAAAATGGAAGCTGTAGCCAAAACAAAATATTTAAAAGGTTCGCCGCAAAAGGCGCGTTTGGTGATTGACCTCGTGCGCGGCCAGAACGTTGCGAAAGCTCTTTCGATTCTTGAGTTTACGAACAAGAGAGCGGCAGGTCCGATTGCGAAGTGTATTCGTTCCGCGATCGCGAATGCGACGTACAAGGCGGAGCAAGAGAACATCGCGATCGATCCGGATGATCTGTGGGTAAAGCGCTGTTTTGTGGACATGGGGCCGACAAAGAATCGTAGAAGATTACGCCCCGCGCCGCAGGGAAGAGCTTATTTCGAACGCAGGCACTATTGCCATATCACTATCGAACTTACCAGCGATGCTCCTGAGGTCGAGGAATTTGAAGGTCCGTCCAAAGAGCAAAAGGCAAAGATAGAAGCCAGGAAGGCAAAGAAAGCAGCCGAGCAGAAGGCATTTGAAGACGAGAAGAATGCGGCCTCAAAGGCAACTGCGGATGCCGGAAAGGCTGAAGCTGCCGAAGCCGAAGCTGCAGAGGCTGCAGAAGCTAAGGCGGAGGAGGCTGAAACAGCCGAAGCGGAAGCCGTTGAGGCGCCTGCCGAAGATACTCGGGTTGAAGAAAATGCTGAAGAGGCTCCAGAAGATGCCGCGGCCGATGAGGCACCGGCTGAAGAGAAAGCTGAGGAAGCTCCTTCTGAAGAAAAGGCTGATGAGGCTCCTGCCGAAGAGGCTAAGGCCGATGAAGCGAAAGAGGAAGAGGCTGCGGAAGAAACTGAAGATGCGCCGGCCGACGAGGCTGCAGACGAAGAGAAGCAGGACAAAGAGTAAGAGGCCGGAGAGAAATTATGGGACAGAAAGTACATCCATACGGATTCAGAGTCGGTTACAACAAAGATTGGCACTCGCACTGGTACGCCAAGCACGAATTTGCTGAGTTCCTTGCCGAGGACCTGAAGCTAAAGAAGGATCTCAAAAGCCGTTTTTCAGGTGCCGGGGTTTCGCACATCGACGTTGAACGCGCGGCCAACAGGCTCAAGATCATTATTTATACCTCGAGGCCGGGTATCATCATCGGCCGAAAAGGGGCTGAGATCGAAAAACTCAAGGAAGATCTTGCGATCAAGACTCAGCGTGAAGTTATCGTATCGATCCAGGAGATTCGCAAACCTGAGCTGAACGCGCAGCTTCAGGCAGAAAAGATAGCGTTTCAGCTTGAGAAGCGAATCGCTTTTCGCCGCGCCATGAAGAAGGTCATGGAAGAAACGATGCGTTTCGGAGCGCATGGTGTGAAAGTCATGGTTTCCGGGCGATTGAACGGGGCTGAAATTGCTCGACGTGAGTGGGCACTTGAAGGCCAGCTTCCTTTGCATACGCTTCGTGCGGACATCGATTACGGACTGGCGGAAGCTCACACGACGATGGGCATCATAGGTGTTAAGTGTTGGATTTACCGTGGGGAGATCCTAGATCCGAACGCCAATATGGCTCGCGGAACAACGACGGACCCGATCAACGAACCCAAGATGCGTGAAGGCGCCAGAAGAGGAAGGCGCCCGAGAAGAAGAGATAATAACCGGAACCGACGAGGGTAGTTCCGACGAGAGAGTTTTTTAGAGGTAACGACTTATGTTAATGCCGAAGAAGGTTAAGTTCCGAAAGCAGCAGAAAGGCCGGATGAGAGGAAAAGCTCATCGCGGTGACAAGTTGAATTTCGGGGACTTCGGACTAAAAGCACTGGAGCCCGGCTGGATCACGGACCGCCAGATCGAAGCAGCGCGTATCGCCATGACGAGACACGTGAAGCGTGGCGGGAAAATCTGGATTCGCATGTTTCCTGATAAGCCGATCACCAAGAAACCGGCTGAAACCCGTATGGGTAAAGGAAAAGGCGCACCTGATCATTGGGTTGCAGTCGTAAAGCCGGGCAGAGTCCTTTACGAGATCCAGGGAGTTGAAGAGGCTCTCGCGCGTGAAGCAATGGCTCTTGCAGCTCAGAAGTTGCCGATCAAGGTCAAGTTCGTCACGAGAGCAGACCTCGAAGGAGGAATTGTTTAACCATGAAGCGAAGTGAACAGTTAGAGCAGCTGAGAGACATGGACATGGAAGCACTGCGTGAGCAGGCCGATTCGTTAAAAGAGTCGCTGTTCAGATTGAAATTCCGCAAGTCGCTGGGTGTTGGTGAAGTGGTGGCGGACATCCGTCGTGAAAAAAGGACGCTTGCGAGGGTTTACACACTCATGCGTGCGCAGGAACTCAAAGCCGAAGCGGCGAGTGAGAAGTCCGAATAGGGAACGCATTTAGAGAATATCGAAATGGCAGAAAATAAGAACGAAGAAGTAACAGCAGAAGAAACGGCGGCAGAAGACAAGCAACAGGCCGAAGAGACCGCTGAGACTGCAGATAAGCAAGCTGAAGCTGTACAGCCGAAAGCCGAGCAGCCGGTAGATACAGCAGATAAGCCGGCCGCCAGTGGTAAGAAGCGTGCTGAGAAAGTGGGTGTTGTGTTTTCCGACAAGATGACGAAGACAGTGGTTGTTCGTGTCGATAGAACTGTAAAGCATCCGATGTACCGAAAGTACATGAAGAAGCGGAAGAAGTTTATGGCCCATAACGAAATGGGAGCATCGGAAGGCGACAAGGTGAGAATTGTCGAAACCCGTCCGCTTTCGGCGAGAAAACGTTGGCGCGTCGCAGAAATTATTCAGAAAGCACAGAAGTAACCGATACTTGCCCGGTTTTGTTCCGGGGAAAGTTTGTGTGGAGTAGATAGCTATGATTCAAATGCAGACCGCCCTTATGGTCGCAGATAACTCGGGGGCAAAACGAGTAAAGATGATCATGCCCGTTGGTGGTTCGACCAGCAAGATCGCAACGATCGGGGACAAGATCAAGATTACCGTTAAAGAGGCTTCGCCTGACGGAACGGTTCGTAAAGGAAGCGTTCATGACGCGGTGATTGTGAGGACCCGTAAGGAAGTTCGTCGAAATGACGGTACCTATATCAGGTTCGATGAGAATGCAGCTGTGCTGATTAAGGAAGACGGTTCACCAATTGGAACACGTGTTTTTGGTCCGGTTGCCCGTGAACTCCGCGAGAAGAACTTTATGAAGATCGTTTCGCTGGCTCCGGAGGTTATTTAAGAGAATGAAAAGGCAAAAGATAAAAGGAGCGGTTAGAACCAGGATCAAACGCGGCGATGAAGTCGTTTTTGTTGCCGGTAAAGAGTTTAATCGCTATGACAGCGAAGGAAACCGCAATCCTTACCGTGGAAAGGTAATCGCCGTGGATCCTCGGACAGGCCGCGTGAAGGTTGACGGGGCGATGATCGTCAAGAAGCACCGCAAGGCTGTACCGCAAATGGATATCAAGGGCGGGATCATCAACAAAGAAGCCTGGGTAAACATTTCTAATGTTGCAGTTGTTGATCCGGAAACCGGGAAACCTACAAGAGTTAAGTACGAGATCCGCGAGGGCGAGAAAGTGCGCGTAGCAAAGAGCGGGGCTGTAATCCCGGAACAGGCTGCGTTCGCAAAAGTCGAGACAGCTGAGGAGCCTGAAGAGACTGCTGAAGAGACTGTTGAAGAGACAGCTGAAGAGGCCGTTGAAGAACAAGCTGAGCCTGCGGTTGAAGAAGCGGAAGAAAAACAGGAAGCCGAAGAAAAGGCGGACGACACTGAAAAGGAATAGAGACTTTTAGATCCGGTAACGCAGTTCGAAATGCGGGTCCCGGGTCGGATATACGGAGCGACTCTAAGAAATGGCAAGGTTAAGAGCAAAATACAACGATGAAATCGCGCCGGCGTTGGCAAAGGAGTTCGGAATTAAGAACCCTATGGCAATCCCGAGGATTGAGAAGATTGTTGTCAACATGGGCCTCGGAGAGGCGATCGGCAATGCAAAGCTGCTTGATACGGCAGTAGATGAGTTGCGTTCAATTACCGGGCAGCAGCCCGTGATTACCCAGGCGAAGAAGTCAATTGCGGCATTCAAGCTTAGGGAAGGAATGAAGATCGGTACGATGGTTACTTTGAGAAGTGACCGTATGTACGAGTTTCTTGACCGCCTGATCTCAGTAGCGCTTCCCCGGGTTCGTGACTTCCGTGGGATCTCGGCAAAGGCATTTGACGGTCGCGGGAACTATACCCTTGGCATCAAAGAGCAGCTGATTTTCCCCGAGATTGACTTTAACAAGGTTGATAAGACAAGGGGATTGAACATCTCTATTGTCACGACGGCACCAAATGACGATCAGGGACGTGCCCTTTTGAAATCATTAGGAATGCCCTTTAGGCAAAACCAAAGGAACCAGTAAAGACTTATGGCAAAGATTAGCAAGGTCGTAAAAAACGAGAAAAGGAAAAAGATGGTCGCCCGCTACGCTGAAAAACGTAAGGCGCTCAAGAAGGTCATCAACAATCCTGAATCAACACCTGAAGAGGTCGATGAAGCGATGATCAAGCTTCAGAAACTTCCAAGGGACGCGAGCCCGGTTCGTGTTAAGAACCGTTGTTCTCAGACCGGGCGCCCGCGGGGCTATCTCAGGAAATTCGGCGTTTCACGCGTCGCGTTGAGAGAGTTGGCGTTGCAGGGGCAGATCCCAGGCGTCGTTAAATCGAGTTGGTAGGTCTTGTTTGAAGGCCTCTCGAGGCCCGACAGGAATAGATTGAAGAGATTGTTTACGGAGTAAAGTTAGGAATGACAGATCCAATTGCAGATATGCTCACACGCGTTCGGAACGCGATTATGGCGAGGCACTCGCGCGTGGATATTCCGGGTTCGAAATTGAAGCTGGAAGTAGCTCGTATTTTGAAGGAAGAGGGATACATCAACAATTTTGTTACAAAGGGTGAAAAGCCCAAATTTGTAATACGAATCTTTCTTAGATACGACGCGAAAGGGACATCTTCGATCACGCATATGTCGCGTGTTTCACGTCCCGGTCGCCGAGTTTATGTGGGTGCCAAAGAGATTCCGAGAGTACTTGGCGGGTACGGAGTCAATATACTTTCGACATCTCGCGGCCTGATGAGCGGTAGGCGGGCACGACAGGAAAACGTCGGTGGTGAGATTCTGGCAAACGTTTATTAAGAAAGGACTTAGATGCTACGAAAGTAGCGGTCCTGAATTGAGAGAAATATTATGTCTCGTGTAGGAAACAAACCGATTTCGATCCCCTCTGGGGTTACGATTACGGTGAAAGAAGGCGAAATTGAGGTCAAGGGGCCAAAGGGTACGTTGAACTCGCCGATTCCCGAAGGAGTCAAGTTTACGCAGGATGAAGGGGTGCTGACCGCGGAGCGTGAAGACGAAAAGTATTCGGCTCTTCATGGTCTCGCGCGTGCTTTGGCCAACAATGCAGTTCAAGGTGTGACTGAAGGTTTTAGCATCCAGATGGATGTTGTCGGCGTTGGTTACAAGGCTGATATCCAGGGCAAGAAGCTCGTTTTTGCATTGGGATATTCGCATCCGATTGAGTATCCGCTTCCTGACGGAATAGATGCGAGTGCGGAAAGGCTTCCGACCAAGAGCCACATCCAGCAGTATCAGACGACGATAACCCTGCAGGGAATCGATAAGCAGCTTTTGGGTCAGGTTGCCGCAGAGTTGGCAAGACTCCGGAAGCCGGACGCGTACAAGGGTAAAGGAATCAGATATTCCGACCGATACTACAGGCTCAAGCAAGGAAAGACGGCTGCATAGCCAGGTGAAGTGTAGATATGGGAATTAGAAGTAGAGCGGACGTCAGGCGCGGTGTTCATTCGCGCATCCGTAAGAAAGTTAGTGGGACTGCTGAAAGGCCAAGGCTGGCCGTATATCGCAGCACCAGTCACATCTACGCACAGGTCGTAGATGATGTCGCGGGGAAAACCTTGATTTCAGCATCAACAGTTGAAAAGGATTTTCGAGGCAATCCGGGCGGCAACGTAAAGGCGGCCGAGTCGATCGGAAAAGCAATTGCGGAACGTGCTTTGAGTGCCGGAATCGCGGAGGTCGTTTATGACCGCGGCGGGTTTCTCTATCATGGTCGCGTAAAAGCTTTGATTGACGCTACGCGAGAAGCCGGCCTGAACAAAGGTCAGGGGACTCCGGCAAAGGCTGACAAGAAGGCGGAAGCAAAAGCTGATGATTCTAAGAAGCCTGCCAAGAAGGCTGCGAAGAAGAAGCCAGCTGCCAAGAAGCCAGCTGCCAAGAAGAAAGCTGCTGAAAAGAAAGAAGCGTTGGCTGACGAAAAAGCTGAGCCCAAAAAGAAGGCTCCAGCCAAAAAGGACGCTGGTGACGCAAAAGAAGCTAAATCGGAAAAGAAAGAAAAGGTAGAAGAGGCCGCAGATCAGAAATCTGCTGACGATAGTAATGAATAATTCACAAAGAATCTCCGCAGGCGGATTGATACTCAAAGAGCACCTGATTTCGATTAACCGTGTGACGAAAGTAGTCAAAGGCGGTAAAAACCTTTCATTTGCGGCCCTTATGGTTGTGGGTGACGAGGCGGGTCACGTGGGTTTTGGTACGGGAAAGGCAAAAGAAGTGCCGAGCGCGATCAAAAAAGCTATCGAATCCGCAAAGAACAACCTGATCAAGGTTACTTTGATCGGACAGACACTTCCGCATGAGATCATCGGCCGTTATGGCGCGGGAAGAGTTCTCATCAAGCCGGCCGCAGAAGGAACCGGGGTAATTGCCGGCGGGGCCGTTCGTGCGGTAATGCAGGCGGTTGGTGTCCACAACGTCCGTACAAAGATTCTCGGTTCAGCCAATCCACACAACGTTGTTCGTGCGACTTTTGACGGCTTGATGAACATGAAGGATCCGGTTGAAGTGGCGAGGTTGCGTGGCAAACAGGTTGAGGAACTGCTCGGATAGTTTGGCGGCAGAGCGCCGCATGTCAGGTAGGCAAACATCATGGCAAAGAAAGAAACAAAGTCAGGAAAGCTCAAGATCCAGTATTACAAGAGTGCAATCGGGTATTCGAAGAAACAGAAAGCGACTGTTAAGGCTCTTGGCTTTACAAAACTGAATCAGATCGTAGAGAAACCGGATGATGCTTCAATGCGAGGCGTGGTAAGGAAACTGCCGCACATCCTGCGCATTGTTGAATAACGGATCGGTCGAGAGGAATTTGATATGTCATTATCACTTAATAAGCTGAAGCCCGCTAAAGGCTCAACTCACAAGAAGAAGCGCAGGGGCCGTGGACCCGGTTCGGGGCTAGGCAAGACTGCGGGCCGTGGTCATAAAGGGCAGAAGTCCAGATCAGGATACTCGCGAAGGGCCGGATTTGAAGGTGGCCAGATGCCGCTGCAAAGAAGACTTCCGAAGCGCGGTTTTACAAACATATTTAAGAAGAAGTGGATTGAAGTGAGGCTTTCAACTCTTGAGTCAAACTTTAACTCAGGTGACGAAGTGACCCCGGAGATTCTTCACGATCGCGGCCTTATCAAGAAGGCAAAGCATGATCTTGTGATTCTCGGCAACGGCGAACTTACTAAGAAGCTGAACGTTTCTTCACATCGGTTCACCAAGTCCGCGAAGGCGAAAATCGAAGGGGCCGGCGGCAGTGCCGTGGTCATTGAGAAGGCAGCCGCAAAAAAAGCTGACTCGGATGGGTCTTCGAAAGGGTCGAAGGAAGAAAAGGAATAGACCGCGGAATCCCGGCTTTCCATCCGGAGAGTTTGAAGAGGTTTTATGGATAAGTTTTTTGCCGCCGTACAAAATGTCTTTAAGGTCCCAGAATTGCGCAAACGCGTGATTTTTACTTTTTTGATGCTGGCGATCTACCGTCTGGGTGCGCACATCACAGCACCAGGTGTGAACAAGGTCAGGCTCGAGCAGGTTTGGTCTGAGGTCAGCAATACACTTCTCGGGATCCTTGATATTTTCTCGGGTGGAAACTTTAGAACGATTTCGGTTTTGGCTCTAGGTGTGATGCCTTACATTACGGCGTCTATCAT
>JABDKD010000027.1 GCA_013003215.1 Pyrinomonadaceae bacterium | reverse complement strand
GAAAAGAACAATGCGAAGGTCAAGCCGGGCGACCCCTATCCGTTTCAGGGAGGCAGGAATCCCTTTTTAGACTTGGTTGAGAAGTGGACGAATGTCCCCAAAAAAGATCAAACCGCTGTTGATCATTCCAAACTTGATGACTCGTTTTATGCAGGAACAACAACGGTCCAGACAGCCGATAAGGAAGGTTGGGTTGTCTCGGTAACTCCAAGCGGGGGTTGGGTCCCAGCGGTAATTGCCGGTCGCACTGGAGTTGGTTTGAGCCAACGCGCGCAGAGTTTCAACATAGATCCGGCGGAGAATCCTTACAACGTGATCGAACCCGGCAAACAACCTCGCGTCACACTTACTCCTTCGATGGCTCTCAAAGATGGCAAGCCGTTTCTTTCTTTTTCTGTACAAGGTGGAGACAGCCAGGACCAAAACCTTCTTCAGTTCTTTTTGAACGTGGTCGAATTCGGCATGAATGTTCAGCAGGCAGCCGAAGCCGCTAACATCAACAGCTATCAGATGAAGAGCTCGTTTGGGAATCACGCCGCGAGGCCGGGACGACTGCTGCTCGCCGATTCGGTATCACCCTGGATTCGTGCGGATATGCGTAGCCGCGGCTATAACCTTACATTTTCCGAAAGAACTTCCGGGCCGATCAACGCGATCTGGTTTGACCGCAAACACGGCACGATGTGGGGCGGCGCGAGTCATCACGGTGATGACTACGGGATTGCATGGTGAGGTCATTGACCATGGAACATTGACCATTGACCAGGAAGATAACCTTGGCTACGAGATTCAAATACTTTCCGATTTGAAAAACAACTAATGAGTACGTGATTGCGATGGCAAATGATCCTTGGTCCTTGGTCCCTGGTCCCTGGTCCCTGGTCCCTGGTCCTTGGTCCTTGGTCAATGATCAATGGTCAATGGTCAATGTCGCCACTATTCCAATCATAGGCGGGGTAAATATGAAAGAAGCGGGATCCTTTGCCGCCTCTGACCACGCTTTTTCGAAATCTAGTTTCTGTTCTTCAGTCCAAATCCCGGACTCGATCAATCTCGGCAAGGTCACTTCTGCGTAATACTGAACCCAGCGCCAGACCCTTGAGCCGGGTTTCCCTATTCGCGTGATCGGCGTGAGAAATTCGATCTCAAAACCGGATTTCGCCAACATCCCGGTCAGCTCACCTCCAATATCCCAGGATCCGCCATGCGATTCAACATCCTGCGTAAACGCGTCAAAGATCGATGTGATCGCGGGTCTCTGTGGATAGACGTTCGAGGCAAGGTAGTTGAAATAATCAAAAACAACGAGCTTTCCTCCCGGAACCAGGACCCGTGAGACTTCCTCTACAAGATCTTCCGGTCTTCCCATGAAGCAGAAGAGCCAGCGCGCAAAAACCGCATCGACCGAATCGTCATCAATCGGCGTCTTGCAAACATCGCTTCTGTAGAATGTGATGTTTGAGGCCCCGGCGGTTTCCGATTTGACTACCGCTGCAAACTTCTCCGATGAGTCAACGGCATAAACATGCCCTTTCGAGCCAACAATTCTTGCGAGCGCTTTTGTACAGAATCCAGGTCCGCAGCCGAAATCAGCGACCCTGGTTCCAATCCCGATTCCGGCACTTTCCCAAAGTCCGGTAGTTTCGTGACTCCAAACCTCGTTCTGGTACGCAAGCCGTTCGATCTCTTCATCGGAAGAACCGAGAACATAATCACTCATAGCTTCCTAAAATGGTTCTCAAACATTCCCTCTATATCCCTGGACTGGTGAACGATGCGGTAAATCTCTATAAAATCTCTGTTTGAAAAATAAAATACGAAGTAGTCTTCAAATCCAAGTCTTCTCAAGCCGATGAAATAGTGATCGACCTTGCGGCCGAGATGAACATTGTTGGCCAAGAGTGCCAACTCTGCTTGAAATCTAAGCATGAATTCCTGGGCCTTGGCCACGTCGAATTCGGCATAATATTTCCATATCTTGTTCAGGTCGTCCTTCGCGAGCCGTGAGATCTCGATGCTGACCACAAATCCTATTCCCTGTTTTCCATTCCCCGTTTAATAACATCTGCGACCAATTCTTCAGCGGAAGCATAAACTGTTGATTTACCTTCCCTTATATCGGATACACCTTTCATAATCTCCGATCGCAATTCCTCTCGTTTTATCCGCATGTATTCATCGTGCTGCTTTAGTAGGCGCAGAGCCTCCCGAACAACTTCTGAGGCAGAATTGTAGTCACCCGACTTCACTTTTTCCTGAACCATAGCCTCGAGCTCCGGTGTTAACGATACGTTCATTTATATTCTCCTTCGAATAGCATGGTAGCGGCTGATAACAAAGATTGTCAATCATTGTTATAGAAGGCAATTGTGACTTTGGGAGAGAAATGCAACATAATCTGACGATGAAGGTACTTGTGCTTACTATCGGTTCTCGAGGTGATGTACAGCCCTATCTGGCTCTTGCTAAAGGGCTTAAGGACGCCGGCCACGAAGTTTTACTGGCAACAGCGTCTTCTTTTGAAGAATTTGTCACCCGAGAAGGCGTGGACTTCTTCCCAATGTCCAACGGTCTTGTAGAACTTCTTACAGACGATTTGGGCAGAGAGGCAATCGAAGAACTCAAAGGGCTTTTTGGTGCGGTCAAGACCCATTTCAAACTCATCAAGACGATCAAACCGATCATGAGGGAGTTGGTGCAGGACTGTTGGGAAGCGGCAGATGGATTCAGACCCGATTTCATTGTCTACAACTCGAAGGTACCTGGCGCAGATCTTGCCGAAGCGCTAAAAGTTACTTGTGCGTTGGCAATTCCTTTTCCACAGCTCGTTCCCTCGAGTGAAATGCCGACTCTCGGATTCCCAAATGTTGGACCTTTGAATCGATCTTCATATGGTCTCGTGCGTTTGTTCATGGGTCTCTACTCGGGTTTTGTGAATAAATTCAGAACGGAGACGCTCGGGCTGCCCAAGCGACGCAGGTTTGGCGGTCTTCATCACGCCGCGGATGGTACGCCTTTGCCCGTGCTTCATTGTTTTAGTGAGCACGTTGTTCCACGTCCAAGCGATTGGCCCGATTGTGCGTACGTCACGGGATATTGGTTCTTAAAGGATGAAACAGAGCCGTCGAAAGAACTGGTAGATTTCCTGGAAGAAGGCGATCCGCCCGTCTATGTCGGATTCGGTTCGATGTCCGGGCGAAAACCCGAGAAGGTTACGGCTGCAGTAATCGAGGCCCTGAAAGCTGCGAACGTACGGGGAATTGTCGCGACCGGTTGGGGCGGGCTAAAGGCCAGCGATCTTCCGGATTCGATCTTAAAGATCGACCAGGCTCCTCATGAATGGTTGTTTCCAAGGGTTGCGGCCGTGGTGCATCACGGCGGTGCCGGGACAACTGCAGCTGGATTGCGCGCAGGAAAACCGACGATCATCTGCCCGTTTTTTGGAGATCAGGGTTTCTGGGGAAACCGGGTGTATGAACTTGGTGTTGGGAGCAAGCCGATTCCTCAGAGAAAACTGACTGCTGAAAAACTCACTAAAGCCATCAAACTTGTTACCGAGGATGAATCTGTTGAAGATCGCGCTAAGGGAATAGGTGATCTCATCAGCAGTGAAGACGGTATCGCGAGGGCGGTCAGTGTAATCGAAAAAGTTCAAAATGACGATTCCTACTAAATACCTTGCCAGCGTTGACCAAATCTCATACTCTCGCAGGATGGAATTTCAGGTAGAAGAGGTCGAGGATTTCATGGTTGTGGGCATTGCCGTGCGAGTGGATATGTCAAACGCGGCCGATTTGATAGGGGGACTTTGGCAACGCTGGTTCAGGGAAGGGATCGCAGCAAAGATCCGTAACAAATCGTCAACTGATACTTACAATATTTACACCAATTACGAAGGTGATCATACAAAGCCCTATACGTGTTTTCTTGGTTGCCGAGTCGACTCGCTCGACAGGATTCCTGACAGAATGCAGGCCATTGATATCAAGGGCGGCAAGTACGCTGTTTTTGATGTGGCGGGAAAGATTCCTGACGCAGTGATGGAAACCTGGATGAAGATCTACCAGATGGATGATCTTGAACGGACTTTCACAGCCGATTTTGACGTTTATGGAGAAGGAGCCGCAAACCCGGAGAACGCAAAGCTTCAGACTTTTGTTGCTATTAAGTAATTGGACGGTGATTAGTGAATAGTCAATCGTAAATAGTCAATAGATTGTTGAACGCGACGACTGGTTCTTTTCTATACACGATTCACTATTTACTATTCACTACTTCTATGAATATCGAAGAGATCAGAGAATTCTGTCTTTCGATGCCCCACGCGACTGAGGACGTGAAGTGGGGCAAGGACCTATGCTTCTGTGTTGGGAAAAAGATGTTTACGGTTGTAGGGCTGGAACCCGGCAAGACGGTCGGGTCGTTAAAGTGTACGCCCGAAAAATTCGCCGAGCTCATCGAACGCAACGGGATAGGTCCTGCGCCTTATGTTGCCCGATATCACTGGATCGGGCTTGAACGGCTTGACGCATTGGAAGACGGCGAGTTCAAAGAGTTAATTGAAAAGGCCTATGAACTCGTCTACGAGAAATTGCCCAAGAAGGTAAGAGACGAACTGAAGACTGAAGACTGAAGACTGAAGACTGAAGACAAGGTTGTCCTGGTCAATGGTCAATGGTCAATGGTCAATGGAAACATCCTATGAAAACAATAATCCAAACACCGACCCCCGACCTCAAAAAAAGCAGAGACTTTTATAAACGCCTTGGGTACAAGGAGCTTTCCGCCGAGAACCCGACTCTTTTTACAGATGGAAAGTTTATCGTAGAAATCAACCCTGACCGTTTCACGCGCCCGGGGTTGAAGATCTTCACGGATGACGCAAAAAGCATCGCCGAAAAACTTGGGGAATTAACTGTTGTAATCGAGACCGAGACGGGTTTCTTTACTTCCGATCCCAACGGCATCCGAGTAGTGCTCGATTTACGCCCGTTCGACTTTGAGTCGGGCGATGAATCATTCGGAATCACCGGCGGATTTGCAGGCGTGAGCCTGGAGACGACGGTCATCCCTCAGACTGTGGAGTTTTGGGAAGCACTTGGATTTGAAAAAGGAATGGGCGATATCTCGGAAGGATGGGCAGTCTATTCAAATGGCGGGGACATAGATGTATCCATCATGGCTGCCAACACCTGTCCTCATCTTTTCTTTAATCCCGGACTGACGTTTTTCAACAGCGGCAAGAATGTGGAAAACATCGCGAAACTCCGCGATGCAGAGATTCCGATTACGGAAGAGATAACACATTTCAATGAAGAAGGGATCGTCGATAATGTAATCATCAACGACCCCGCCGGTCTTGGCTTCTTTATTTTTAATGACTAGTTTCAATGAACATTGACCATTGACCATTGAGTCTACATTAATTTGGCGAAAGAGTTTTTCTTCTTACCTCTCAACGGTCAGAGTTTCTTGATCCGTATTCCCTTGGTCAATGTTCAATGTTCAATGTTCTGGGTACATATCGACCTTCTGGGTAGCGATGTACCAATGATTACCGCAGGGGTCTTTCACCGCACCCGATCGTTCACCATACGGCATATCGGCTACTTCATGTATCGACTCGCCACCCGCAGCAATCGACTTAGCGTAAACCTCATCCGAATCTTTGACATATAGATGAATGGCGAGTGTATTTGGCGGATACTCTCCGTCCAGCGCAACCTGGCTACCCTCAATCATTGCTCCGTAAACCTTTACTGCAAAATGTCTTATGGTACCGTCTTCGCGATGAACATCCGGATCGTCACACCCAAAAGCATCTTTCAAAAACTGAAGGAATCGCTCCCCATCAGCAACTTGGAAATAGGGAGTTACGGCCGTGAAACCGTTAGGAATATGACTGATCTTTTTTGTTTCTGATTGCATAACTTTCGCCCTGTGGTCTGTGGTCTGTGGTCTGTGGTCTGTGGTCTGTGGTCGGAAGGATACTATTCGTTCTCTTCCAACTGAGCCCCTAACTGACCACGGTCCACCGTACACTTCCCACTAACCTTGTCCTTCAGAGAACTTCTTGAAGGCTTCCATTTGTGTCCGAGTCTGCTTTTTGAAAGCGAAGGGCATAAAGAAACCCATTATCTTCATCATCAGATTTGTAAACTCAAATTCGCAGGTCTGCGTCCAGCGGGTCTGATCGTTTCCATCGGTCTCGAATCTATTCCAGACCCGGTTGAATACTCCGTCGGCTTCGTATGTGCCGTCAAATTTATGCGGAAGCTCCTTGGCCGTTATGGTCTCGATCATCTCGACCCTTCGCTTTCCCATATCAAATACGAACTTCGCTTTGGCCCCGACTTCACCCTTAATACCCTCAAGGTGTTCGAAGGACTCAAGTCCCTCCAACCATTCCGTCAGGTTGTCCGGATCATCAAAATCTTTGAGAACCTCATCGACCGGTTTGTTGATAACAACATCAACTGTATATTTCATCAATTACCCCACTTAACTTCCGAAAGCGAAAGCAAATTCCCGTCCGGATCCCGGAACCATGCGATGCGTGCTCCGGGAGTGTCCCAGATTCCCAACCCGTCTTGCTCAAAGCATCGAAAGCGCACGAATTCTACACCCCTTGAGTTAAGTTCGTTGATCTCGGATTCGATGTCCTCGACCCGCCAACCATGTGAAGTGAACTCATGCGGTGTGAACTCCGGAACTTTCTGAACACGCAACACCGTGTCCTTCAATTCGAAAACGATCGCAAATTCATCTTCCGTTAGACATTTGAGTCCAAGTGTCTCCTCGTAAAATGGCCTCGCCTTTGAACCGTCGATCGTCGCCACGAGGCAGATCGCTGTGGCGTTACTCAGCATACATTTGCTCTTTTAGTGTGATCACAGCGAACACTGCTCCCTGCGGATCTGCTATGACCGCCATCCGGCCGGTATCGGGAATGTCCATTGGCTCCCTGTGAACCGTAGCTCCCTTCTCTTTCGCGAGACGGACCGTTTCGTCCACATCGTTTACCGCGATATAGGTCATAAAATGAGGCGGCACATCATGTCCCTGTGTCATCTCAGGTGTCAGTTCGTAAATCCCGCCGACATCGTGTCCGTGTCCGTCGTCGAAGTGCCTGTATTCGAAGTCCTGGCCTTTATCCGACCGGATCTTCCAGCCAAACAACTCGGTGTAAAACCTGTCGGCTTCATCGAGATTCTTCGCCGCAACCTCCGTCCAGCAAATCTGACCGTGTTTTGGCATTTCCTGCTTCTTTGCAGACGCTTGATCTGACATACTCCCACCTCCAAGTCGGTTTTTGGCTAACCATACTCCACATGTCGCCCCCAGATCAATAAAATTGGACACACGAATACCCGAAGCGGCCTCTTTAGAAACCGCTTTCGGACTAAAACTTATTCGTGAATAGGGGGAAGCCTTAGGGCTTATTTGGTCAGATCAACTACTTCAGCATCCGGTGCAGCATTCCTGATAGCACGGATACCTTTATTCATCGTCGAATTGCTAGCGTATTGCTGGCTCTTGCCGATCGTCTTTCCGTTTTTTGCTTTCAAGACAAAGTACGGTTTTCCATTCTTTGCAACTTTGCGCTCGAAACACTTGTCATCGCCGCAGTGGTTCTTCACTGACTTGATGCCGTTTGTCACCGAAATTCGTTTTTCGTAAAGTTGGCTTGAAATGATTATCTGGTTATTTCCCGCTTTCAAATTGAACCGGAATTTTCCGTTCTTCGACTTCAATACCTCAAACTTACCTGCCATTAAAATTCTCCTAAACTAAAATGTGAAATTCGCGTAAAGAATAACACAGGCAAGCACCAAGTTTTAGCACAGAAAGCAACGTTCGATTATCTCCAGGCCCCTAGAATCAAACCGATCAAACCAAAATAGACCGTCAGATACCCGGCATTGATCATCATGTGTTTGAATGACCTCATTTCGAACAATGAAATGATCAGGTAAGACGTCACCGCCCAGCCGACCCCTGCAAGCAACCCGGCGGTCAACCCCCACTTCCAGTCAGTAGCAGGATCAGAGAGGAAAAAGGCAAGGTTGTAAGAGATCACCCACGCAAGTAAAAACGATATTCCAAAGTTCTTGGCAGGATTCGCCTTCTTAAGATCATCGTCGGACAATCCTGCCTCCTTCTGCCACGCCTTCGCAAATAGAAGAGGTGACCACCAGAGCCCACCGATTACAAGGCTCATCACTGCACAAACGAATACGGCTATATGATTCACATTTTCCATAGTGAAACCGAGTCTAATCAATTCGCCATTTTGGGTATTGGAAAAAAGTTACCTGGTTACCAGCGAGACAACCGGCGACCAGGCAGGGTTTTGGTCACGATCTGCGGCGGTGGTGAGACGGCGGCGCGACGAACCGTCTGGTTTGATCAACCAAATATCGTATTCGTCTTTTGATCCGGTGCAGTAAACTATCCATTTTCCATCCGGGGACCATCCAGGCTGAAAGTCAGCAGATTCATCATTTGTTATGTTTTTAAGATCCTTTCCATCCGGGTTGACAACAAAAATATCAAATCCATCTCCAACAAAACCGTGAAACGCTATCTTCTTTCCGTCCCGCGACCATTGCGCCGCTGAATCAAACCCATCTTTAATTGTCACACGCCGGGCATCACTGCCATCCGGCGACATTACAAAGATCTCCCCGTTTTTAACAGTTTCGCCATTGGCCTCAGTTACGATTTGCCTGGTAAACGAAACAAGCCTGCCGTCAGGGGACCATACCGGCGTTTCCTCATAAAGTTCGTTGTTAGTCAGGCGCCTTACGTTCGAACCATCAGCATTCATCACATAAATCTCACGATTCTTGTCGTCACGGTCAGAAACAAATATGATCTGCTTGCCATCGGGGGAATAACTTGGTGCCTGTTCTCTGCTTTCCGAGTTCGATAGATTTATGAGATCCGTTCCATCGGCTTTCATCGAATAGATCTCATTGTTCCCGTCTCTGTCCGAAACAAAAATCAGGCGTTTTCCGTCGGGCGACCAGCTCGAACTAAAATCCGAAGCCTTGTTGTTGGTGATATTCCTCTGATTCGAACCATCAGCGTCCATCACATAAATTTCAAAATTGCCGTCCCTTTTTGAGGTAAAAGTGATCACGCCTGTTGGCTCATCTTTTATTGCGGATGCCGACAAAAGGATGGAGAAGCAAAAACCTAATACAATAAATATTTTCATAATCGTAGTTTCCTAACGTCAACCCGGGTTAGATCTTTTGAATCAGTGGGTTCGGATTCACACCATGACTATAAACTACTCCGTGACCTGTGATATTGGAAAAAAGTTACCCTTTGTCGACCGGCACATAATTGAGGTTGCCGTTTTTTTGACGGGCATACTCAACTGGCGTAAAACCGGAAAAGGTTCGGAAGTCGTTGATGAAATGCGCCTGGTCATAATAACCGCAATCAAGCGCGATTTCAGCCCAATCATAATCGCGAGATTCGATCTCCTCTATGGCTCGCTGAAATCGCATGATACGAAGATACGCCTTGGGAGAAACGCCTACATCTTGTTTGAATTTATTAATGAAGTGTTTTTTCGAATACCCGACTTCTTCGGTCAAACGACTTAGCCTTGTTTGCGTAGGATCGCTGAGAATCCTTGAAACACCGTATTCCACAAATGTGCGCGGCGAATTTGTAGGTATGAGAAGCTCATACAAAAACTTCTCTGCGGCCACAAATCGTTCATCGGCAGTAGCGGCCTCCAATAATCTCTCGCGCAAAAGAGTGATTTCGTCTTTCCAAAGCACCTCCGCCTGAACCACGTTATCCTTTAATTCGTTCATAGGAATAGGAAAGAACGGATGCGCCATTCCTTTTTTGAAAATGATCACGAACATTCTTGAGCCCGCGCCCGAAGGTATCGTAATTGGCCTCGTCCGTACACCGCTCGCCCAAACGTTCACGCACTTCTGAATCTCCGTCAGCGTTGCGTTGTCATAAATAAATTGCGGGTCGTCGTGAAGGTTAAAAACGATCTCGACATTGCCATCCGGCAAGAACCGCTCGATCAGATGCGCGGACTCATGTTGATCGAAGTGAAAAAAACACTCCACGTAACGTCCGAGTATCCCAGTTGGAATATGGTGTTCAAATTTCATCAAAAATTGCGCGCGTCAACCAAGTTTAGTCATCACAATCCACACGAAAGAAACTGAGATTAAATCCTTTAGAGTCATCTTCCGCTCGTGCCTGTAGGTTTTTTTCGCTTGCGAGCGAATAAATGATCCTCTTCGGAAAGTCGTGCTCCAGATTCTCAAAAACAACCTTTTTGTCCTTCAGCGTCTTAAGCTTGAAAGATGTTTCAGACGCTGCGGACGAAGGTTTTGCTACATAATACACTCCATCGGCACGGCTCTCGATTCGAAGGTATTCATACGATCTGACCTTGGAATCTTTTACGCTCCTGTTTGTGCCTAACATCAACCCCATAGGCTTCGTCCAGTTCTCGGCTGTAAAAGACCCCGGTCCTCTTCCCTTTTGGACCCAACAACCCGCCATCCAGGATAGGTTTTCGACCTTAGGGTCGTCAGGAACATTTGCTACCGAACCATAAACAAGCAAAACCAATGCGAAAAGTACAAACATTATCTTCATAATTCCTCCTTACTGCATTCTTTGAAGCAGTTTAGGGAATTCAAATCCAAAGTGATTGTACGAATTCGACATCATCCGGTAAACAATTCGGACATCGACCTGTTCTGTTCCACCAACTTCTGCGGTGGAGAGCCGGCAATCGATCTGAATTCTCGAATCAAATGCGATTGATCACTAAACCCATGGCTGTAACAAACATCAGCCCAGTTTCCGGTTTTCTGATCATTTAGCGACAACAATACGTTTTGAATCCTGACAATCCGAGCAAAATACTTTGGAGTAAGACCAATCTCGCTCTTGAACTTCCGTTCAAGATGCCTCTGACTGATCCCGAGACACGAAGCAACTGAAGCAATTCGGACACCTGACGGATCACAACCTATCATTTCCAAAGCCCTAACTGTTGCGCTGGAATCGTCTCCCTGGAGAATCTCTATTGAGAATGTTTTCTCGAAAACTGCAATTCTTTCTATTACGCTCTTCGCTTCGAGTAATCTCTCTTCCAGCAGCTCACCTTTTCGCCCGAAGACACCTGAAAGATCTTCGATGAATCCGGTAGTTGTGCTTACATCATCCTTTATGAACGGACCGATACCTGCCGGCTTGAAGCGAACGCCAAAGAGACTTATTTTCCCTGACGGTCTTATGTTCGTTACAGATTTCATCTGACCAACAAGAATCGACTTCGGTTGAAGCTCTAACCCCCGATGGGTTTGTTGGCGAAAAGGAGCGCTGAGGTTAAACACGATCTCGGGACACCCATCAGGAACAATCGGCTCCAATTCTTCGTGAAACTCATCTCCGCTTTCAAGTGTCCAGTAACACTTGATTAACTTGTCAGCCGGAGGTGATGGTTCGAATTCTCGATATTTCATTGAGGTCCCTATACTATCCGTTCGAGTTTCTTTTTAACAAATTTTTTGACCGACTCGTTAGCGGTTAACTTGAGCGCTTTCATATATGATTCCGCAGCTAGATTGTTTCTCCCCGTCTGCACATAAAACTCGGCGGCCGTAAGATGAAAAGGGTAGTAATCCTCCATGCCTGCATCCAAAAGGCCGCGGAGCTCCGCCAGTGCGGCTTCGGGCCCCTGCACTTTCCCAAGTGCGAATGCACGGTTGAGTGAAACTATTGGAGATGGCCGTATTGCGAGAAGACGCTCATACGAATCGAGAATCAGATTCCAGTTTGTAGACTCGAAACTCCTCGCGACAGCGTGCTCACAGGCAATCTCCGCTTCCAGATGGTACTCCGAAATTTCTGTACCTTCGGCAGATGCTCTGAAGTATGTAAGGCCCTCCGCAATCATCCCGTGATCCCATTTACTCCGATCCTGCTCTGACAAAAGGCTGGGTATTCCGTCATCATGTGATCTTGCGGCCAAACGTGACGCCTGGAACAGGAAAAGAGCAGCGAGAGCATTTACCCGTGGCACCTTTGTAACCGGATGCGACGCCAGGATCTTGGTCAGTCTGATTGCCTCAAAGCACAAGTCCTTGCGAACCAGGTCCTCACCCTCGGTGGCCATATATCCCTCGTTGAAAAGCAGGTAAAGAACCTTCAGTACGGCATCCAACCTTGACGGAAGGACATCCGGAGGCGGGATATCAAACCGATCGCGGATTTCCTTTAATCTCTTCTTCGCTCGAACGAGGATCTTGTCGATCGCGGTTTTTTTTGCCAAAAACGCAGAAGCGATCTCGCGATTGTTGAATCCTCCGACGGTCTTGAGAGTAAGTGCGACCTGGCTGTCCTTTGGAATCGCAGGATGACAACAGGCGAATATAAGACGAAGTTGATCCTCTGATATCTCGTCTTCGAAATAGACCCTTTTCTCCGCGAGCTCTGCCACCCGTTCCGTTTCTCGAATCTCATCATCAAACGAAACAGATTTGTTCTCTCGTCTTAATTCGTCATATAGGTGATTCTTTGCCACCTGGATAAGCCAGGCTGTCGGGTTCTCAGGCACTCCTTTTATCGACCACGTTTTCAGGGCCTTGATCAAAGACTCCTGGATGGCGTCTTCGATCTGATCTAAAAGGCAAAAACCAAATATACGCGTCAATACAGCAACCATCTGCCCCGAATTATGTCGAAGCAGATGGTCAACCGAATTCTTGACATCGTTTTTGATTTCCATCAATGCTCGTCAATCTGGCGAAGTTCGATCCATCCACCATATTTCAGGTGCGGACAGGTTTTCGTGATCGCGGCCGCTTCTTCGTAGTTTGCCGCTTTGATTGAGAAGTAGCCACCCAAGGCCTCCTTGACCTCGGCATAGGGCCCATCCGTGATACGAATTGCCCCATTTTCATTCCTAAGATGTCTGCCGCCCTCGTCAGTCAATTTGTCCCCTCCAAGCAAACGGTCTTCCGAAGCAATAGTGTCCCTCCAGGCCATGTAGTCTTCAATAACGCTCTGGATTTCTTCAGCCGACAGACCGGCGTTCTCATCAGTAGGGCTGTGCAGTAAAAGCATATATCCCGGCATAAACTCAATTTCTCCTTTCTAGAATTAGACGCTCTGGTCTTATTCGATAAACGAACGCAGAGAGCATAATTGGACAATTAATCGAACTGGGACTTGAATTGCTCGAATTCTTCTTTCAATTGGTCAAAATCAGCTCGGAGCTTATCGAGCTTTTCGGAAAGCTCATCCGAACCGCGAGAAACGGTACGGACAATGGGTGCCTTTTGTTCGGTAACCTCGACCTCGCCGCAAAGCAAGTGAGCATAACGGGACTCTTTCTGACCCGGTTGTCTTCCGGTGTTAACCACGAGAGGCTCCTCACGTTTCTGCAGCGCACGAAGTGTTTCATCTACATGATTGATATCACCGAAACCGTAGAGTCGTGCCGTCCTCGATTTGATCTCACCGGGCGTTTGAGGCCCGCGAAGCATCAAAACACACATCAGCGCTACTTCGGGGTAACTTAAATCCATTATCTTGGGGAAAAGGTGCTTGTATTTTGCTACGCGGCTCGACCCGCCAAAAAAAACATAGACAAGATTTTTATCCCGCAATGAATCCAGAGCATTCGTAACTGTCTCTTCATTGTAATCAACAACCGGGAATCGATTTGTCTTCTGGTTGCACGCATTAATAAGCGAATTGACCGTCAAGGGATAGTTATCCGGCGTAGTTGCTTCCTTCTCGATCAAACATCCGATCACTCTTGCCTCGACCTCATCAAGTATCTTATTCATGCGGATTCCTCCTACCGGTTTCCCAAATTGTATATCAGTTGATGGTCCCGCGGAATCGCACTATCGCGATGTGGGATTACAACCGGCATAAGGTATCATTACGGCTTTGATGCCTGATACGTTTTCACGATTCATCGATTCCGACTTGCCGCAGGAACTCATCTCAGTTCTTAGTAAACCCACCTTTCATGATCAGATTTCGAAACTGCGCACCAAAAATGGCAAATACTTCTTTCGTGTTAAATATATGGGCAAAAATGTTGGACGCTCAGAGAACTTCGATTCTGCACGAGAGCGAGATTCTGCTTTCCTGCAATTTATTGATTGGATTGAAGTTACGCTACACAGCAACCCGCAGCGAGAGTTTCAATTTTGAATCGTCAGAATGGAGCATTACGGGGATGTTACAGAAGTATTAATTCCCGGAAATAAATATTGACGGAAAGTGTTTCCTTGAATAATCTGAAACTATACAAGGACTTAATTATGGAGACATCTACACCCAGTCAGGCAGTCGAGTTTGGGGATGAACTCGATTCGGCGGTGAACTTTTTTGAGGTCATTCGAAAAATCAATTTGAATAACGAAGCTAAGATTCGCGTCGTTAACCTGCTCATCACAGAAGAAGGGCGCATTGAGACGAGCACACGTGAATTAGTCACCGTATAACGATTTCGTTAAGGTTTAATCAGATGCCTGATTTGTCGACCTTGGTTCTCAAGTTTGGCTTTCAGGTTTTTATTTTCCTTTTTTACTTCCCAAAACCTATTCAAGATCCATATTAAAAAGATTACGGTTGCGCCGTACGCGGCTATCTCCATACAAACTGCTCCCGGTTCATTTGTAATCTCAATAATAACGCCACCAACGTTACACCACTGTGAACACATAGCGCTTTTTTATTAGTTTCGGACATTTCGATAAGAAAATGCCTTTCGTTGGCTAATTATCGCTAACGGAACAAAGCTTAGAATGACAATTAAGTTCACCCAAACAGGATGCGGTATTCTTACGACCTTAGATATCCATAACAAGAGGATAAATGCGGAGAAAATACACGGAAATACCCTGGTCTCTGTTTCTGCATACCGCCCAATCAAATAGCCACCTCCAATTGCCGCGAAGAGGTAGCTCAGAACAACCGGAACCCAGGCATGCAAAGGCATCGCATCGACTAGAATCTTTTCATATCCGGGGAGGTTGGGATTGGCACCCTTGGGAACCGGCGAGAGCATCAACCCGATGAATCTTCCGACAATTGTCAGAAGCCATCCGAACCCGATCGCACTAAGTACACTAAAGAGATCTCTTTTCATTCGTGTCGTTGTTAATTCTTATTCCCGAAACGCAACCGGTTCCGCTCCCTTGCCTTCGCCAATTCTACCTCCCGGTTCTTGGCAGGCGCAGAAGTTTTCAAGACTGCTACAAGTTTTGCCGTTTCACGCGAAATATTCTCGACGGCATTTTCAAACGCCGCGGTATTCACTTTTGAAGGCTTTTGAAATCCGCTGATCTTTCTTACATACTGCAGGGCTGCAGCTTCTACCTCTTCCTGGGTTGCCGGGGGTTCGTAGTTGTACAATGTCCTTATATTTCTGCACATAATATGACTCTATCATGCAAAAGTTTATCGGACTTATCAGGGGAATCAATGTCGGCGGACACAAGAAACTGCCAATGGCTGAACTTCGGTCGATTTGCGAAGATGCGGGTCTGAATGAGGTTAGATCCTATATTCAAAGTGGTAACCTGGTTTTCAGTTCGAACCTGGACAAGGAAACTTGCGCGCGGTTGATCTATGAAGGAATCAACTCTCGCATGGGATTTACAGCGGATTGCATGGTGGTAGAGGCAGATACGTTCAAGAAGATCGCCGATGCTTATCCCTATAGCACGGAGGATCACAAACACGCTCACCTTATGTTCCTTAATGCTGAACCTGAAGGACGTGCCATCAGGGAGTTAGAGAAACTAGACCACGCACCTGACTTGTTCGAAGTCCGGAAACACGTGGTCTATTTTTACTTGCCGAACGGAATATCGGGTTCCAGGATCGATTACAATAAGGTCGCAAAAATCCTGGGTGTTAGCGGAACCGCCCGAAATTGGCGAACCGTCCGGAAACTTTTCGAAATGCTCGATTAGTCAAGAAGCATTACTTTCGGATGTGGAGTCCTTTTTGTCCGAATCGTTGACCTTCTCTAGGTCGTTGGGTGTATCTCCAACCTTCTTGTTTTCGTCCTTATCAGAATCTCCATCTTCGTCAGATTCAGGTGATTTCTGTTTTTCGACGATGTCCTTCAAACTGGCGAGTCCGTCTTCAAAGTCTTTTCCTACCGCCTCCTCCATATCAATAAAGAGCGTCATCAAGTTAAACGGACGAGGCATTGAACCGGTAAATCCCCATTTCACCTTGGTTTGATTTTCTCCAGCGTCCTCAAAGGCAATGTAAGCATCCGCCTCCGATTCAAATGGCTCCTTAAACCTGAGTTTCGAATCAACCCTTTCGTTTTCAGTGACCTTAATTATCTCATGTTCGCCGGAACCGACATCAGGATGGTCACTTTTCCAGGTGACGGTAAAGCCTTCGGTTCCGTCTGTTCCAGAATAAGTTTGTTCGGTCTTTGGATCTTTCTTCATCCACGTACCCCAATCATTCTGGTTCTTGATGTGCTTGGTGTATTCGAAGACCTCAGCCCTTGGTTTATTGATCACAATATCTCTTTCGACCCGGAAATCTGTTGGAGTAACAAAAGCAGCGACCGCAATCGTAGCAACAGCCAACAGAATTATTGCCAATAACGCTACCAGTATCTTTTTCATAGTGTCTCCCGTGAATTAGTGCCTCAGTTGATCCTCTCCAGATATTGATGTGCTCTGCTGAACCTCAAGCCCCCGCGCCTTCTCCGTCGGCGGGCAAGACGCAATCAGGCGTATTGTTTGCCGGGCTGTTAACAATCCTCGAAACGATGTGGTGTTTAATGGGTTCTGCAAAAGGCCTTAATACTTCTTTTCTTCCGCCTCGCAGCCATGCCTCAACTCCCTGTTTGTTCAGCATTACAGGCATCCGGTGATGAAAATTCGAAACATCCTCTGCCGCCTCAGTAGTCATGATCACAAATGTGCGCAAATCCTTTTCTTCCCGGTCCCGCTCCCAGTAACCGGCGAAAGCAAATGGCTTGTGGTTTTCCAGGTAAAAGTAAACCGGCCTCTTAGTATTTCCGAACATTGACCATTCATAAAAACCGTCAGCCAACACAACACACCGATTTTTTGCGTACAAATATTTGAATGAGGGCTTCTCAAAAATCGACTCCGACCTGGCATTGATAAAGGGCTTCTTTGGATTCTTCATCCAATGAGGCACGAGACCCCACTTCGCCAGCTCACCGTGGTATTCATCATCGGTAAACGTTACGATCGGTGCCTTTTGCGAAGGCGCGATGTTATAACTCGGTGTGAAGAGCGGATACTGAAATTTTCCGGGTATCACCTCCGAGAGTTCTTCAATGTTTGTAGTCGCTGTATATCGTCCGCACATCTCTTAAGTTCAAGGTTCCAAGTTCCAAGTTCCAAGACCTTAGCAAAATTCTTTCTTTCCGATTTAGATTTCTCGTCAAAATACCCTAGAAAACGTAATAAGACAATGATTTTTCTTGATCTTTTCGATCGAAACCGAAATTATATTGAAAATATCTGATCTGTCAGATTGTTGGTTTCCATATCGGATGATCAAAGAAAACTAGACCCTGACTTGGAACCTGGAACTTGAAACTTGAAACTTGGAACTTGAAACTAAGACGCTATGACGACGATATACGCAGGTACTAAAAAAGGTCTGTTTGTCTTTAAGAAACAGGAAAAATGGGATTGTGATCTCCATTTTCAGGGGCAGTCAGTATTCTCTGTCGGAGTCGTGGGGAACCGCGTTTGGGCATCCCCGTTTACTGAATGGACCGGCAGCGCGCTTATGTACTCGGATGACGGCGGTGAGAACTGGGCTAAGAGCGATTTGAACATCGCATTCCCGGAAGACAAGGACACGGCGTTGGCCAAGATCTGGCAGATGGTCGAAGGTAAAAACGGCCGGATGTTCTTTGGTGTTGAGCCATCAGCTTTGTTCATATCAGACGATGGAGCAAAGACCTGGAAGCTGTGCGAGGGACTTTGGAACCATCCTCACCGCGAGAAATGGACCCCGGGCTTTGGTGGACAGTGCCTCCATACGATCAAGCCGCTTTCGGAATCCACCTGGGTTGTAGGGATGTCGACAGGCGGCGTTTATAGAACCGAAGACGCGGGCGAGAGTTGGGAAGCCTGCAATCAGAAGATCAAGGCCCCATTCCTCCCCGACGAGAACCCTGAATTCGGTCAGTGCGTTCACAAGATTGCGGCGGACAGCGGCAATTCTGATCGATTGTTTCTACAGCACCATTGGGGCGTCTACCGCAGTGACAACGCAGGCAAGACCTGGGACAACATAAGCGAGGACCGGGGATTGCCGACGGACTTCGGTTTCGGAATCGTCACAACGAACCCAGATACAGCATTCATCATTCCGATCAAGGCTGATGAGTTCAGGGTCTTTCCCGACGGAATATGCCGGGTTTACCGTACGACGGACGCGGGTGAAAGCTGGGAACCACTTTCGAACGGCCTCCCGCAGGAGAATGCGTATGATTGTGTTCTGCGGGATTCGTTTACCGGGTCAGGCGAGAACCTTTCTTTCGGAACAACCGGGGGAAGTCTATATCTATCAAGCGATAACGGGGAGTCCTGGGAGACGGTTGCGAATCACCTTCCGAGGATCACCTGTGTTCGTCTAACTGAAAGCTGAAAGTTGAAAGCGGAAAGTGAAGAATCAGTCGTCGGTTCTTCTGTTGCTTAAAGAGAAACAACTCCTCGAACATCGTGTCTCGCAATAAGTACGAAACACGCACTTTCAGTTTTCAATTCTCAACTAGTTTTTATCCTCCACTTAACGCAGGAAAGATCGAAATCTCTCTTACGTCTTCTCCAACTCTAATGTCGGGTTTTTCGAGTTTGAGTTGTTGGTCGCTCCCAAAGAAGATCGCGATATGAGGTCTGAAGCGGCCGGTCTCGTCGATCATCGTCCGTAATACGCGTTGGTCAGAATCCACAAGATCGTTGAGTATTTCTCCAAGCGTTTTCTCCGGTGTTGATTCGCAGACGAAGTCCGTCTGACCGCTGTCAGAATCTTCAACGAACATCGGATGGATGAAAACTTTAATCATTGATTCAGATTCGTTAACGGTAAATTGCCCCGAGCTTCAGCTTGGGGACTATCATCGTTAAAGGTTGCGGGGCACTTAAGTGCCCTTCATAAGGGGACCCGGTTTCCACTAGCTGAAGCTAGTGGCAATTTAACCCCATTATGTAGCCAGCACGGCATCGCGCCTTCAGCGCTCTGGCGGTAACCGATTCAAGTCCTCTCAAATCTAGGCCCGTACCACCTAACAAGTGGAATGCCGGATTTGAGGGAATTATCCATTCTCCATTTCCTCTTGGACGGCATGTCGGATACAGATATCGCCCCTTCAGGGCTAAAACTGTTTTCGTTGAACAATTACCAGATGCTGCGACCTTCGGTCTTGCTCCTGGCTAAGCTACTGTCGCGCCTTCAGCGCTTCCGAGATCAAAGAATCCAAAACCGATTGGTTTAGAGCAGTGCTACGCCCGGCAAGTCGGGCAAGCCCTACTCTAAACGGTGACTAATCCATTCTCAATTTTCAATAATCCATTTCCTCGTGGACTGCATGTCGGGCAAGCACGACTCTAAACGGCAGAGAGAATGTCCAGCTGTTGCGCCATCCCACCTTCCCGCCTTCCCGCCTTCTTTCCTTCTTTCCTTCTTTCCTTCTTTCCTTCTCTCCTTCTCTCCTTCTCTCCTGCCCTCACAGCTATGCCTTGCTGTAGAGTCCTACGCTATTGCCCTCGGTGTCCTCAAACATAGCGATAAATCCATACTCGCCAATGCTTGTCTTCGGCATTTTGAGCTTGCCGCCGGCCTCTTCAACGCGCCCTGCCTCAACCGAACAGTCGTCGCAATCGAAATAGACCATTGTTCCACCTGCGCCCGGTTCACAATCCTTGAATTTTGCGATCGCACCTGAAGCATTCGGTCCACCTTCTTCCCATGCGAAAGCTTTCATCTGTCCGCCATCCGGTGCCGGAAGATCCATCATTTCCCTACCGATTACCTTTGAATAAAATGCCGCTGCGCGGTCCATATCCGACACGTATATCTCAAACCAACTAACTGCGTTACCCATTTACTTAATCTCCTTCTTAATTTTGACCAGGCGCTAATTCTATTCGAAAAATCGCCGTTTATTCAATATTTTCAACCCCACAGTTTTTTGTGTGGTTTACGTTTAAACGATTGATCTGCTATTTTTTGGACAACAAATTAAGTTTCCTAAGTTAGCGATGTTGACGAAGTTAACTAAGTTGAACAAGTCGCTGATTTGCATCCGGTCTGTCTTTTTGCACATATCGTGTAGATTAAGGTTACAAGCGCGCATCGAGTTTTTTAGAACTCTGTTAACTTCGTCAACTTAGCCAACTTAGCTAACTTCGCCAACTTAGCCAACTTAGCCAACTTAATTTATGTCAGAACAAACAATGATAGCGAATCTCGAGAAGAACACGGGAAGATCGCTGGAAGAATGGATCAAGATCGTACGGGCCACCGGTCTCGAAAAGCACGGTGAGATGATGAAGTTTCTAAAAACAGAACACGAATTCACTCACGGGTTTGCAAACCTTGTCGTCCACAAGGCGAGACAGTCGGACGCGGGTTCCGCAGACGACACTGACCTGGTCGACGGCCAATACAAAGGAAAAGAGCATTTTCGGCCCATTTACGACAAACTGGTCAAAGAAATCGAGGCGTTTGGCGGCGATGTTGAGATTGCGCCCAAGAAAGCTTACGTAAGCCTGCGGCGGAAAAAGCAGTTCGGGCTGATCCAGCCATCGACCAAGAAACGACTGGACATCGGTATCAATCTCAAAGGTACGGATCCGGTGGGAAATTTGGAAGCCTCCGGAAGTTTTAACTCGATGGTCTCGCACCGGGTCCGCGTTGAAGACGCGTCCGGCATAACGAAAGATGTGATCGGATGGCTCAAAGCCGCTTATGATGCCGCCGGGTAGATCATATGCTTCTTAAGAACGAGATACTGGAAAAAATTATTGCCGGTGAGGTTTCACTTGTGTTCCGCCGGTGGAAGCGGCCAACTGTAAAAACAGGCGGTACACTCAAGACCCGCAAAGGAGTTTTGTCGATAAGACAAGTCGGAACGACTGCAGTCTCAAGAATCACCAAAGCCGACGCAAAGAAAGCCGGATTCGAGAGCCTTTCCGATCTCAAATCAATGCTTGAAGGACGAGAAGGTGAGGTCTACAAGGTTACTGTGGCGTATGCGGGAGAAGATCCCAGGATCGCCTTACGAAAGAAGACCAAAATTTCGATAGCCGAGTTTGAAGAGATTAAATCAAAGCTCGATCGTTGGGATCAATCGAAGGTGTTTGGAAAATGGACACTCCAATACCTGAAGATGATCCGTGACCAACCAAACACTCATGCCCAAATACTCGCGGATTCGCTCGGACTCGAGAAGAACCGATTCAAAGCAAACGTAAGGAAACTAAAAGAGCTGGGATTTACGGAAAGCCTGAGACCGGGCTACCGTCTTTCACCAAGAGGAATGAAGGTTCTTGACCTGTTAACAGCAAATTAGACCGATCCGAAGTCGATATTTCAAAACTATAGATTTTTCCTCGTTCCAATTTCGCCACGATGACACAAATACCTGACACCCAATCCGCCGAAGACTTCGCCAAAGTCTGGGAAGAAACGCATCTTTCAAACATCCCGGCCTCAAATGTCCGTCACGCCGACGTGATGAAATATCTATCGAAACTTAGGGAAGTTGGAGTCGAATCTAAGGAAGTCGGAAGGTCGTTTGCCGGTCGAGAAATCTGCCAGGTTGAATGGGGTAAAGGGCCAACCAAGATCCTCATGTGGTCGCAAATGCATGGTGATGAGCCGACTGCGACCTCTGCGCTTTTCGATATGTTTGCCTTCCTCGCGAAGAACAAATCAGAGAAACAGTGGGTCGAAAAGCTTGAGGAATCTGTTTCGATCAGAGCGGTGCCAATGCTGAACCCTGACGGTGCAGAGCTCTTCCAGAGAAGGAATCTCCAGTTCATCGACATCAATCGCGATGCTCGTAGTCTCGAAACCCCGGAAGGCAGGCTCTTGAAGCAACTCCGTGACGACTGGGATCCGGATATCGGCTTCAATCTTCACAACCAGAATGAACTCACCTCGGTTGGGAAGACGTTCAACCAGGCGACTAATTCACTTCTGGCCGTTTCCGGTCGTGCGGACGGATCGACGTACCAGGAGCACGAACGTAATCGGCGGCTTTGTACGATAATGGTTCGGGCTCTAAACCGGTTTATAGAAGGAAAGATCGGAAGGTATGACGACAGCTACAATCCCCGTGCGTTCGGAGACATGATTGCCGCCTGGGGAACGCCGGTAATTCTTATCGAAACGGGTGGTTTTCACGGAATGGATGAGAGTTTTTTGATAAAACTGAATTTTGTCGCATATCTTACCGCACTTCAGTCGCTTGCAGATGGAACCCATGAGGAAGCTGACCCGCAAGTATATGAATGGCTGCCGTTTAACAGTTCGGACAGGCTTTTCAACTACATTATTCGAGGGGGTTCCATAGTCAATTTCGCATATTCGGATAAACCGTTCGTGGCGGATATTGCGATAAACCGGGAACGCCGCCGAGCCGATCAAACTCCGCCCGTTTTTGTGCAAGAGGTCGGCGATCTCGAAGAACATAAAGGGCTCGACGAATACGATGCGACAGGTTATTTCGTTGTTGTGAAATCCGGATCACTCAGTATCGGGTCCCGGGGGCACCTTCTCTTTTATAAATGCGATAGAGATATCAATTGGCACGTTGAAGACCTCGAAAAGGTGTTTTCAGCCGACGGAGAGTTCAAGGATGGGAATTGGATCAAGGAACTCTGAGTTCAGGGATCAGGGTTCAGAGAGAAGAGATCAGAGATTAGAGATCAGAGTTCAGTGTTTGGTGATCGGAGTCCGGAGTATAGAGTTTCGCCATCATGCGTGATCAGACATGAATCCGGAGACGCTCTGCTGGTAAGGTTCTGCAGGTCGCTACCGCTCCCTGTACTGAAAGTCTTCTCTCTGATCTCTGATCTCTGATCTCGTGAAGGCCTTTACAAAAGTCCGCCTAAAAACGAAAATCGTTCAACACGATGCTTTCGCTCTTACAGATAAATAATATTGCCCTCATCGACGACCTCCGTGTGGAATTTCGTGATGGCCTGAATCTGCTCACGGGCGAGACGGGTTCGGGAAAATCTATCATAGTGGATTCTCTTGGAGCCCTCACCGGATCGCGCGTTTCCGGAGATTTGATCAAGCAGGGCGAAGAAACTGCGCGGATCGAAGGTGTTTTTGACCTCAGGCTGTCGGGCGAACTCCGAGAACTGTTAGAGGAGGCCGGAATACAAATCGATAGAACGGCTGATCAGGAGCTGATTGTCCGGCGTGAACTTTCCGCAAACGGCCGCAACAGGGTCTTTATAAATGACAAACTCGTAACTCAAGGCCTCTTGAAACAGATTGGCTGTTTTTTGGCGGACATTCATGGGCAAGGTGAACAAACGACCCTTTTTGACCCTGCCAGCCATATTGGACTCCTGGATTCGTTCGCAAACTGCGAAGACGAAAAGTCGAGGGTAGCGGAATTGTTTGGCGAAATGAGCAGCCTGCAAAGCGAACTCTCCGAACTGCGAAACGACGACGCCCGGAAACTTCAACTCCTTGATATCCTCACATTTCAGACAGACGAGATTGAGAAACTCGGACTTGACCAAGGCGAGGACGAGAGTTTGGAGGAAGAAAAGAAGCGGCTCGTTAATGTCGAACGGATTTCAAGCCTATCCGAAGAAGCTTATGGCCTGGTTTATGAAAACGATGACGCGATCGTCTCACAGCTTGATCGGATTTCGCGACTCGTAGAGGAACTAACCGAATTCGAATCTGCCTTTGACGAGTACTCGGAGGGCCTCGAATCGGCGAAGGCGGTTTTGAGCGAACTCGCAATCTCGGTCCGTGATTTCAAGAATTCTGTCGAGTTTTCGCCTTCGCGTTTGGAGGAGATCGAAAACCGGCTCGCAGAGATCTCGGCCGCGAAACGTAAATACGGCGGAACGCTGGACGCGGTTCTTGCCCACTACGAAGACGCCAGGAAAAGACTTTCAAACATTAGGACTGCAGAAGCGAAAGAAGAAGAGCTGCTCGAAACTTTGAGTGAGAAAACAGAACAATTTCGAATGGCTTCGACCAAACTCTCGAAGCTTCGCAAGAAAGCCTCCAGGCAATTCGAAAAAAAAGTTGTCGAGCATTGTGCTTCCGTGGCTCTTGAAAAGGCCGCTTTTGAAGTGCGATTTGAGGACCTGCCAGAGGGTTTGTATCGGTCAGATGGTATAGATGACGTGGAGTTCTATTTTTCGGCAAATCCCGGGGAGCCGCCTCGACCACTAGCGAAAGTAGCTTCAGGAGGTGAGGCATCACGGCTCATGTTGATTCTAAAAACCGCCGCCGGAATTGATTCGGAAGGCAAAGCGGTTGTTTTTGATGAAGTAGATGCGGGTATTGGCGGACGCGTGGCCGAGGCTGTTGGATTGAAACTGCAGGGCTTGTCCGGTTCCCAGCAAATACTCTGCGTTACGCATCACCCGCAGGTGGCAGCACTTGCCGATCATCATTTTCTTGTCGAAAAAACAGATGACGGCAAAAACACGAAAGTAACGCTTTGCGAGCTAAATAAGGATGCGCGCCTTGAAGAGATTGCAAGAATGCTTGCGGGCGAAGAAATAACAGAAGCGGCCCGAGAGAACGCAAGGGCATTGATGTCCGGCAAGGCAAATACCGCGAATAAATAGAACCCCCCTATGTCAGAAATCCTCGCAAACGTATATAGAAACGGCACACTTGAATCCCGGCACATGGGTTCGATCATTGTGCTGGACACAAAAGGAAATGAGATCGCTTCTGTGGGTGAACCTGATCTCGTGACATTCTGGCGGTCTGCCGCAAAAGCATTTCAGGCGATTCCGTTTTTGACCAGCGGAGCTGCTGCGGCATTCGGCTTTTCAGATAAGGAACTCGCCCTCGCTTGTGCCTCGCATTCCGGCGAACCATTTCACACCGGCCTTGCCGCCGACATGTTGGAACGTGGGGGGTTTACTGAAGATGCGCTTCAGTGCGGAGCACATCCTCCTTTTCATGAAGAAACAAATGAACAGATGATTCGTGAGGGCATTGAACCTTCACCGCTTCACAACAACTGTTCGGGCAAACACGCCGCGATGCTCGCGCTGGCGCAACACATTAACGCCGACCCCGATACTTACCTTGATCCCGGGAGTCCGGTGCAGGGAGTGATTTTAGAAACGATTTCGATCTTTAGTGAGGTCGATGCGAACGATATTGCTATGGGAACCGATGGCTGTTCTGCTCCCAATTTCGCGTTGCCACTGCGTGCTATGGCACGTGCCTACGGTAAGTTGGTAAATCCCCCGGAAGATTTCGATCCCAACCTTGAAGCAGCGTGTCGGCGGATTGTGTATGCGAAAACAAAATACCCGGAATTCGTCGGCGGGAGTGTTCGGCTGGACACAAAGGTGATGAAGGCACTTCCAGGCCGCATCGTGTGCAAGGTTGGAGCGGAAGGAGTCTGGACGCTGGGTGTTATGCCAACGGAGCGCTGGCCGGACGGGCTGGCAATCGCGATGAAGATTGACGATGGAAACGATTATCGTGCCCGTCCCGCGGCGGGAATCGAATTGCTTCGGAAACTGGAAATCTTGACGCCTGAAGCGGAAGATGCCATCGGCGAGTTTTCACCACAGAAGTTTGTAAACAGGAGAGGCATCGAGGTTGGCGAGATAGTCGCTGAATTTGATTTGAAATACGTATGAGCGAATCGGTACCGGAACCGCCAAAGCTGAGAATCGATGAAGACGGGAGTGTAAACACGGAGTCGCTCGCCGATTTACTTGAGTTTTTTCTGAACTACGATCAGCGTGTCGCTCTTGTGAGGCACCCGCAGGTCGAGGAACTTTTTCAATGGAAGCAAGCCGAGGACGAGCAATCCGGCATGCCGACCTATCCGTTTGAAAACGCCGAGGCGCGTTTCGCGATCGGGGTGATTCAGTCTGTTCAGGAGAACGACACCGAAGAAAAACTCAGGCGCTGGGTGACCGATCTGCTGCAGGCACTCGGACAGGCAAAAGAGACCAATGAAGACATCGCAAAGAGCTTTGGCCTTCAGCAGGACAATTCTCATATCCAGGAATCAATGAAACTCCCCTCGAGACAGGAAAGAATGGTCTATCTTACGAGTTGCTGGATTGAATCGCTGTGCACTGCGGAGGTCAGAATCCTGGGTTGGGTCTACCAGGAACTCCATGGGAAACCGTTTGAGCCGATCACAGAATGAGGTTTACTATGTTGACAGAGTTTCCTATGTTGACTAAGTGCGAATTCGAAATCTATCGATCGGATATTCTTCGGTGACCTATAACGAAAAACCTAGTGAACTTTGTCAACATAGCCAACTTAGTTAACTATTCGAAGGTTCTGCACTGCCTGACGTCACCAGACTGAAATCCTTTTGCGAACCAGGTCGCACGTTCTTGCGCGGTACCGTGTGTAAATGACTCCGGCACGACATATCCGCGGGTCCGCTTTTGGATCATGTCATCGCCGACCGACTGTGCCGCTCGAATCGCTTCTTGCGCATCACCTGCTTCAACCAGTCCTTTGCGATTCGCATCGGCAGCCCAGATACCGGCAAAACAATCCGCCTGAAGCTCGAGTTTGACTGAGAGCCTGTTCGAGGCCGCCTTTCCAACCCTTCGTTGCTGAGCCGTTACCTGGTCCATCACGCCCAGAAGATTCTGGACATGATGGCCAACCTCATGCGCGATCACGTACGCCTGTGCAAAGTCTCCCGGAGCTTTGAACTCGCGCTGCAGCTCCCTAAAGAAGTCAAAATCGAGGTAGAGCTTCTCATCTCCGGGACAATAAAACGGCCCCATGGCGGCATCACCAAGTCCGCAAGCGGATCGCACCTGCCGTGTAAACAGCACTAGCTTCGGTTCCCGGTATCTTTGGCCGCTCTTTCTGAAAATCTCGTTCCAAGTGTCCTCGGTGCTTCCCAAAACCACCTTCACAAATTCCGAGTTGTCATCCTTCTTTCCGTTCTGCGTGGTCTGCGGTTGCTGCGAAGGCTGGTTTTGCTGCGGCATCTGTTCGAGCAGTGAACGCGGGTCACCGCCACACAAAACAACAACGATCACGAGCAGAACCAAACCGATTCCACCACCACCGATCGCCATGCCGCGGCCGCCCATTCCACGACGGTCTTCAACATTTTTACTTCTTCGTTGATCTCTCCAACGCATAAGGATTTCTTCTCCTCGGAATTCGCTGCGGGAATGAAGAATGCCTCAACAAACCGACTCCCGCTTGAGTAATTTTGGGGTGTGAGAATTCTATCATTTTCGCCCTGACTGACAAGAACTGAGCCGGTAGAGCCGGCAAGAAAAAGGAATGGTTGAGACGATCTCTTCTTGCTATTACAGGCGATCGCCCGATTGTTCATCGACTCCGCGGATGTGATTCTGCGAAAGTTTTCGCACTTTTCCAGAATAAAGTTGAGTGTCTACGCCTTACTAAATTTGAATAAGTCTAAGTTAAGTTTTCCACAGACTTCTGGCAAACTGTGGATATTATTAGCTTTAGCGGAACAGTTTTTAGCGAAAAATCTTGACATGCGAGGCCGTTTGAAACTATGATCAGTTCACTCAGGCACATTTTTTTTTGTTTTTCAACTTTGGGGACACAAAATGATCAAAATAGATATCGTTAACCGCGTAGCTGACCGAACGGGGGTACCGAAGCAAAAGGCAGAGCAAGTGGTAGACGCCCTACTTGATGCAATGAAGAATGCCCTGGCAGATGGAAAACGGATAGAGCTCCGCGGATTTGGAGTATTCGTTGTAAAGCCCCGAAAGAGGGGTATTGGCAGAAACCCGCGAACCGGAGAAGAAGTTCCGATTCCGGCGGGAAAGACGATCCGGTTCAAACCCGGGAAAGATCTCCAGGCAAAGACAATTTGATAGACGTCCGGACCTTCTTAAAAATGGCGCGATTCACAAATTCTTATTGATTTGTGAATTGCGTTTTTCTAGTTTTTGACACTTGAAATGACACCTGAGTTTCCTCAAAGAACGGCAATGCGCCCAAAAGCTGTTACATGGGCAAAGCATATAGGACTGCTCTTGCTCACGTTTGTAACCTCCACTATTGCAGGAGTTCTTGCACCGTTCGGTTTGATTCAATTCGGAAGCGATGTTGAAGCAGAGACGTTTGCCGAAATTCTTGCCCTTATTCCAACGATCCCTCTTGCATATTTGAATCTTGTAACCGGAACTATCGGACTCTTGGCCTCAAATGGTGAATTGCTTGCCTATGGACTGAGCTTCTCCGCTTCCCTGCTCTTTATACTTATCGCCCACGAACTCGGACATTATATTGCGTGTCGCATCTATGGGGTCGATGCCACACTTCCGTACTTTCTTCCGGTGCCACCGCTTATCGGTCCGGCCGGAACACTCGGGGCGTTTATCAGGATCGTTTCCCCTATGCCTTCGCGCCGAGCGGTGTTTGATATCGGCGTAGCTGGTCCGATTGCCGGATTCGTCGCGTTGCTGCCGGTGGCCATTATCATGGTACTGACATTGAAGACGGCGCCTCCTGTTCCGGTCACAGCAGAAACCTCTCAGATCATCTTTTTCGACCCCCTTTTGATCAAGATACTTGCCTGGCTTCAGGGAATTGATCTAAGTCAGCCAATTTATCCGAACCCGTTCTACGGCGCGACCTGGATAGGACTTCTCGTAACGGCACTAAATCTCATTCCTTCAGGGCAGCTCGACGGCGGGCATGCAGTATTTGCTGTATTTGGTGAAAGAATCCACCGTTGGACCGGGCGTATTGCCTTTGTATTGATGGCGTTCATGTCCGTGCTTGGATTGTACTTATACAATAGTCCGAGTGGGTTTCTCTTTGCGATCATACTTGCTGTAATGCTCAAGATAAGGCATCCAAAGCCCTTGGACACGACTCCCCTGGACAAAAAAAGGATCGCCATCGCGATCCTCACACTTCTGATTTTTGTTTTATGCTTTGTCCCGATTCCACTCGAGCTGACCTAACCGGTATTTCTCACGAGGGAAAGGTATTATCGGGAAATACGGCAAAGGAGTTGCGTTCAAAACTCGTAAATCATAGCTATTCCATGATTCTAGAGTTTTGGGCGGGAATCCGAAGCCGGATTTTTTGAGAATGCTTTTAGGAACAAGCAGTTAATCGCCCGTTTCCCATAGACTACCTACATCATCAGTTTTCAAACGCCTGTTCCGCCCTCCAAGAAATGCGGGTTAAGCCTCAGAACCGACCGGAAGCAGTCCCCTTACCTGTTTGACCATATTCTGAACATCATCCTGGTCTTGTAGAGAAATCATAAAAAAGTCGTAGCTCGTCTTGAAGCAAACCATTCCGTTTCCAAAGAACCAGACACCCTCGAGAAGCGGACTCCCTCGCAAGAGCCAGTCAATTGGTGCTCCGGTAACAGTTTTCGGGTTTATGACATTTGTCAGCATTACGGCCCCGGAAGCGAATGAAAATGCTCCCAGGAGGGGAGCACCGACAAATCTTGTAATGTCGCGCTCGAATTTCAGGCGTTCCGCCTCCGCATCGTCAAGATCGCCTTTCTCGGCGAGCTCCGCCTGGTTCTTCAGATGTTCATCAAACCTGGAAGCCGCGAATTTCACGGTCGCCGCCGGAATCGCTGAATTGAAGAACCAGTGCGAACTGAGTCCAGTGAAGACAACACCAAGGCCGGCACCAACCGCCACCGAAGCACCCGTCGCCACGGCCTGCAAAGGTTTTTCCTGCACCCAATTTGAGGTGGTGCTCAACGTTCGAAACGCCGAGTCAATGGTTCTTGTCCAGCTGACGCCAAGTCCCAACGCCTTGGCAAAGGATTTTGTTGTGGACTCTACGCCTTTACGGGTCTCACCCAGGACTTCACCGGCCTTCTTGCCCGCCGTATCAATTACCTCTCCGGCCTTCCGGCCCGCGGTTTTTGCAACATCCCCGGCATTCTTTGCTGCAGAATCGATAACATCTCCGGCAGCATCCGTAGCATCTTCTGCGGCTTCTCGAACCGGCTCACTTACTTCCCACGCTTTCTTTGCTGTTTCCTCAGCAGTTTCGTAAGTATCTTCAGCTATCTCCACAGCCTTTTTGCCAATCGGGTTCTTTTCTGCTTCAGATTTGAGTTTCCCAACTCCTTCCTTGATCGTCTCCGAACCCTTGGTCGCTGTATCTTTGGCAATCTTTACGCCTTCCCCGACTTTGTCGGAAAACCCGAGTTGCTCATCCAGTTCTTCAAACCTTTCCTTGGCTTGCTTCTGCCATTTCTCAAATTGTTCTTTGTAGTCGGCCATAGTAATTCCTTTGGGGACCAAATAGGTTTTACGCACGCCGGACCGCGTTTGTTCACTGAAGCACGATCACGACTTATTTAATAATTGCACCAGATCTCAAAACATTCAATGTTTTCCCAACCGTTTAAGCCGGCTTTTTTCTATCGAATTATTTGTGCTAATCTCTGTTGAATCGAATTATGGTAATGGTAAAGTGTCCAAATTGCAGCGAACAAACTGAGTATTCAGAAAACGAGTTCCGGCCGTTTTGTTCGGAAAGGTGTAAATTAATTGATTTTGGCGTCTGGGCGGAAGGCGGATACGCGGTACCTGCCGAATCTGCATCTCTTACTGCAGAAGATATAGAAGTCATCGAACGCGTTAGACAAGAAAGAGGAAATAGTTGATATGGAAATTGCAGCAATCGTCTTTGTACTGATAATGCTATTCGTTGCCTATTTGGTTTTTCGAATTCTGAAAAAGACCGTAAAATTGGCGATCAGGGCGATTATCGTTTTGGTTCTGATTGCAGTCGCTTTGGTTGGGGGCTCGGCATTATGGTCAGTCAAGGGCGACGTTGCAAAATCGATTCCTTCCTCAACCCAGCGCTAAGATAAGACTTCCCAATGTTGTCGAAGACCAAACGCTTTCTCGGGCGTTACCGAAAGCTTACCGGCAACGTTTTTGCGTTGAGCGTCGTTAGTTTTCTCAACGATACTTCCAGCGAAATAATCTATCCGCTTTTACCGACTTTCCTAGCCCTTACCATGGGCGCAACTCCTTTTGTAATTGGCCTCATTGAGGGATTTGCCGAGTCCGTTGCCAGCCTGTTAAAGCTCTTTTCGGGACATCTCAGTGACAAATTCGGAAACAGGAAGCTACCGGTATTCGCCGGTTATTCGTTGGCGAGCATCCTGAGGCCATTGCTCGCCTTCGCAGTCACGTGGCAGCACGTTTTGATTCTGCGGGTAGGTGACCGTGTCGGTAAGGGAATACGGGTAGCGCCCAGAGATGCGTTGCTTGCGGAAAGCGTTTCTGAAGATGACCGGGGTCTTGCATTCGGTTTTAATCGTGCTGCGGATCATCTTGGAGCTGTGTTCGGCCCGATGGTGGCATTTATCCTCCTTTATTTCTTGTCCGTGGATCATTCGAATCCGACAGCGGACGAGTATCGGCAGGTATTCCTTTTCGCGGCTGTGCCGATAGTACTTGGCCTTTTTGTTGTAATCTTTTTTGTAAAGGAAGAGAAGACGGTGCATCCGGACGGTGTCGAACTGGAGTCTTTCTCACTTGCCGGTTTCGATTCGAACTTTAAACGCTTCTTAATAATTCTTGTCATTTTTACCCTTTCAAATTCAACTGACGCCTTCCTTTTGTTGAGAGCCCAAGAGGCGGGAGTTTCACTCGTTTTTCTACCCCTGTTGTGGATGGGGCTACATCTTTCAAAAGTACTTAGCTCCCTTGTTTTTGGCGACCTTTCCGACCGTTTGGGACGCCGACGAATTATCTTTGGGGGCTGGATGCTTTATGCACTGGTCTATCTTGGTTTTGCCTTTGCAAATGGCCCCTATCAAGTCCTGGCCCTCTTCTTGCTATACGGAGTATTTTTCGGCATGACTGAAGGAGTCGAGAAAGCCCTTGTTGCGGATCTTGTTCCGAAAGATAAGAAAGGCACGGCGTACGGCTTATATAACCTTGCTTTTGGCATCGCGGTATTTCCCGCTTCACTCATTTTTGGTGCGCTTTGGTATGGATTCAGCGCTTCTACGGCTTTTTTGGTAAGTTCCGGAATTTCAATAACTGCCGCAATACTGATCCTGACTGTCAGAAATCCCAAGTTCGATGGCGACAGCCGCGATAACGTGAATACCTAGTCTTTAGCTGTTAAAATCACACAAATGTCAGAAAACAAAGCTACAACACCGGTCAACCAGCAGGGGCTGGATATCCAATCTACTCCGCGGGAGAAGATGAATTTAGTCTCACTTGATACTTTTGACTATGAGTTTCCCGGAAATGAGATTTGGATCGACTTTGAGATCCCGGAGTTCACGGCAATCTGTCCATTTTCTGATTTTCCAGACTTCGCTACCATTCGCCTCAAGTATGTTCCGAACCAAAGATGCATCGAACTCAAGAGCCTCAAGCTATATATCAACTCTTTTCGCGATATAAAGGTTTTCCACGAGCATGTGATAAATGTTATTAAGGAAGATTTTGTGAAGGCGTGTGATCCGATGAAACTCGAAATTGAAGGGGATTTTAACGTCAGAGGAAACATCAAGACCATTGTGCGTACGAGTTACTCAAAGTCCTGACACCGGATATGAAAAAGGGCTGCCGGTTTCGGCAGCCCTTTTCGAAACTCCAGAGACAGTGGTTTAGTGACCCGTCTCATCTTCATCGATATCGTGGCAATTGCAGGCGTTCTCGACTAACTCGTCGATCTTCTGCTCAAGTTTCTTTTCGTTACCAAAATTCGCATTCCTCAATTCGGATACGATCAAAAACTTTGCTTTCTCAAGTAAGCTCTGCTCTCTGAACGAAAGCTTCTTCTCACTACTAAGAAAAGTAAGCTTCTTAAGCACGTCCGCCGCCTCAAAAATATCTCCGGACTGAAGCTTGTCATTGAATTCCCGTGACCGAACTTTCCAGTCATCAGATACCGTTTCAAAATCCTTTTTCAAGTGATTGAGCAGGCTCTTGTACTGCTTGTTACCGATGATCGGTCTTAAACCGACTGCTTCGGCGTTCGCCATAGGTACAAATATCGTCGAGTTATCACTGAGAACACGAAGTGAATAAAACTTCATATTGTTTCCTGCGATCTCCTTCTTCTCAATGTCCTCGATCATGCATACCCCTTGGTTTGGGTAAGCAACCTTTTGTCCTACGCTAAGTTCCATACATACCTCCATAAAGATTTAACAACGGGGCGTGGGGAAACGAATGCCTTTGTTACAATCCGCCTTTCGTCCAGTTTTTAGGATGAATGTATTATAGCACAATTTGCACCGATTCTTGAGAAAAAATCGGCGGGATGTGGTTGAATCTTAACGTTTTGGCAAAACGATCGAGAAATCGGTCCCTTTCCCTAGTTGAGAGGAGACACGGACTTCCCCGCCATGCAGTCGCGCCAGGTGTTTCACGATCGCAAGCCCTAGTCCTGTGCCGCCGACTTCACGTGATCGCGCTTTGTCCACACGATAAAAGCGCTCAAAAATTCGTTGCTGATGCTCCCTGGAAATACCCTCTCCATCATCCACAACGTGGATCGCAACATCTTCATTAAGACTCTCGGCGCTGATGGTCACATTGCCGCCCGGGTTGTTGAACTTGATAGCGTTTACAACGAGATTCGTAAGCATCTGGTGCAGTCGAACGACATCCGCATATACTTTTGTACCTTCGGGAATCGCATTTGTTACCGTGATTTTCCGCTTTTGAGCCTGAGACGAAAGACTCGATATTAGTTCATCAGCCAGCTTTGCTGCGTCGATCATCGCAGGAGAGACTCTCACTTGCCCGGCCTCAATCGAGGAAAGCTCAGAGATATCATCTACGAGCAGGTTCATCCTCTCGCCGTTCTTTTTAATGATCTCCAAAAACCTGTGCTTATTCTCGTCGTCATCGATTGCCCCCTGTTCCAGAGTTTCGACAAAAGCAAGAATAGACGTGAGCGGTGTTCTTAATTCATGAGAGATGTTTGAGAGGAAAACCTGTCGCACCCGTTCGAGCGATTCTACCCTTGTTACATCATAAAAAAGGCAAATCGCCGCGTACTCATCGGAAAGATCGAGTGGGGAAACAACAACGTCAAAGATCTTTCGATCCTTACCGAGAATCTCGATCCTGACCTCCGACGATTTTTTCTTCTTAATCGCTTTTTTGAATGCTTTGTGAAGCACGAAGTCGCGAATTACTTCGCTCAAACGCATTCCTTTCAATGAAGATGAATCACGTCCGAAAGCCTCGTCCGCGGCTTCATTGGAAGCAGAGACACACATATCGGTGCCGACAATCAGTATTCCCTCTCGAATTGTTCGGAAAATATCTGAAAGCCGAAAACGCGGTTCTTCGTCAATCTTTGCTTCGTTAATCAAACTAAATCCGGGTTAGTCCTGGGATTGATAGCCTACAAACCTATAGCCGACACCCACTACGGTCTCGATACAATCACCGCAATCCCCAAGCTTCTGGCGCAATCGCCGAATATGTACATCCAACGTTCGCGTATCCCCAAAATAGCTATATCCCCAGACGTTATCAAGTAGATTCTGTCGTGTTGCTACGCGTCCCGCATTCTTTGTAAGGTGTGTTAGCAGTCCAAATTCCTTTCGAGTCAGCTTCACCTCGTTACCGTCGCAGTGGGCCCGCATTTCGATGAAATCAACCTTTAAACGTTCATCTTCATAACGTTCCATGTCGTCGCGGTCGACACGCCGGAGCACGGCACGTACTCTGGCAATCACTTCCTTTAAGGAGAAAGGTTTTGTTATGTAATCATCGGCCCCTATGTCGAGACCTTCGATTTTGTCTGACTCCGACGCCCTTGCCGTGAGCATGATGACGGGAATTTTTTCGGTCGTTGGTTCTTTTCGCAAACGCCTGCAGAGCTCGATGCCGTTCATTCCCGGAAGCATGATATCAAGCAGGAGAATTGATGGGGGACGATTTTCATCCAACGCCATCCGCAGTCCTTTTTCCCCGGATTCGGCGATACGTGACTTGAATCCCTCGCGTTCAAGGTTATAGCGAAGGCTCTCCGCAATGTCTTCTTCGTCTTCTACAATCAGAATGTATGGTTTCATTTGCTCATGATCACCGGACCCTAAAATGGTCATGTACTTTCCAAGAGTGTACTACGTGTGTGCTGCGAACGGACCTTACAGAAATGTTAAGAGTTTAGGAAGATTTCTTGAGCTCTTTCGGGACCAAATGATCTTTCAATACCCCCATTCCCGCTTCTAGCTGATCCCAACTCTCAGTTTCAAATTCAATTGCAGCAAGGGCAGCAGTCGGCATCCTTCGCGACTCTCCCGTCAAGCCGGCAACCAACATCTCAAAACCGGGGTTATGACCGACAATCATCACCGAACCAACATTCGAAGGCACTTGGGCGACGATATACAACAGAGTATTTGCAGCGGCTCCGTAGATCTCACGGTCAAATCTAATCTCGGGTTCAATACCGGCACCTTCAAGAACTAGCCTGGTCGTTTCTTTTGCCCTTTCAGCGGATGAACTCAACACCAGCTTGGGTTCATACCCGCGCGCCGTCATTTCCGCACCAATTCGCGGCGCAGCCCGCTTGCCCCGCGGGTTCAGAGGACGCTGGAAGTCACTCAGTTCGGGATGGTCCCAACTGGATTTTGCGTGTCTAAGTACGAAAAGAGTCTTCATTTATCTTTGATCGGTTTTCATTCTGCTTTCTCGAACAGGACGATCGGATGTGGTTTCGAAATCGCCTGGAGCGTTTTGAGTACCTTCTTCCTAAGCTTTTTGTTCTTACCGGAGGCGTTAATGATATCGGAAAGCGCAACCAGTCCCGTCAATCTTCCTTTCTTGTTGACGACCGGTAAGCGACGCACACCAAACCGCTCCATCTTCTTTAGTGCCTTCGTCGCTTTTTCCTTTTCGCCGCAGGTAACAAGGTTACGTCCAATCACATCGCACACCGAAACATCGGATGCGACTGCATTTCGCGTGGTCAAAGCAATTGCAATATCTCTGTCGGTAACTATCCCAACCGGCTTGTCGTCAATCAGAATCGGTACTGCGCCACAATCCATCTCCCACATTACGGCGACCGCATCTGCGAGTGAATCCGCAGGACTGCAAGTACCTACTGATCTCGTCATTATTTCTTTTACTTTCATATTCTTAAAAAGGTGCATTCGGCCCCAATATTCAAAAACCGGCATTTGCGAATGTCCCGGTTCGAATTACTATAGCAGTATCGATGAAAACAAGAAGAATCGCTGCCATCGACATTGGCTCCAATTCACTCAAACTGGCAGTTGTTGAGGCAGCCGCAAGTGATTCATTCACAATAATTACACAGGATCGGGAACGACTTCGTCTGGGGCAGGAAACCCTCCGAAAGAGATTTCTTTCTGACGAGGCAATTCGCTTGTCCGCGGATGCGATCGGAAGATTCCGCTCGATTGCAGAAACGCGCGAGGCTGATTTCATTGTGGCGGTTGCGACAGCTTCCGTGCGCCAAGCCCAGAACGCTTCGGATTTTGTCGAAAGAGTTGAAGAGGAAACAGGCATTCACGTGGAGGTACTTCCTTCCATGGAGGAGGCACGGTTGATTGGGATCGCTTCCGCACAGTACTTTGGCAAGGAAGATTCTTCTCTCTTGAACATCGATATCGGTGGCGGTTCGACCGAGTTGTCACTGATGAAGAACGGAAAGCCGGAAAAGCTATTTTCAATGAAACTCGGTGCCGTCGGCCTTACCGAGATGTTTATTCATTCTGATCCCCCAACAAAGGCGGATCTGGACCGCGTGAGAGAAGAGATTCATTTTGCGCTTTCGCAACCGTCAAGAAAGATGCGCGGCGAAGAGTGGAATATTTCCACCGGCACTTCCGGAACGATTCTCAACACAGCTGCGCTTTTGAACTACATGTCGGCGAATTCGCTTGAAAAGGTGCCTCCTATTGAATATCAGAAGCTTAGGAAGTTAAACAAGAAACTAGCTGGTTTGTCGCAGAAAGAGCGGGCAGATATTCCGGTAATCAGTGCAAGAAGAGCAGAAGTCATCGTTGCGGGCGCACAGATACTCGAACTGGTCATGAAGAAACTCGGGATGGACGTACTAAGGACCTGCCCGTATGCGCTTCGTGAGGGTGTCATTATTGACTATTTAGACAAGCTTGAAATCGAGGAACTTCGACCTGTGCCCGATGTTTCAGACCTCAAGCTCCGGGACGTTTTCGCTATTGGCCGCAGATTCGGATACGAAGAGAAACACGCTATTCAGGTCGCTTCGATGGCGGAAAAGATCTTCGATGAATTAAGCAGTGAATTCGATCTGGAGAGATACAAGAGAACATTGCTAGCCGCAGGTGCACTGCTCCACGATGTCGGCTATCACATCTCGCACGAGGCACATCACAAACACTCACTTTACCTGATAAAGCACTCAGAAATGACCGGTTTTACGGAATCAGAAAAGACTGTGATCTCGAACATTGCGCGCTATCACAGAAAAGCACTCCCAAAGGCTTCACACATCGATTACACGTCGCTCTCAAACAAGAACCGCAGAACGGTTGACGAGATGAGCGCGATATTGAGGATCGCAGATGGTTTGGACAGAGGTTACGAAAGTAAGGTTAAAGACATCAAGATCAGAAGGAGAGGAAAGGACATTGAGCTCGTGTTGATCTCGCATCGAAGTGTTAAGGCCGAGATTAATGCCATCAACATGAAAAAGGAGGCCTTCGAAAAGGCCTTCGAGTGTAATCTGATCGTATTGAAAGAGAAACCGGACGAGTATCGAAAGAAAAAGTCCAACGTTTAGTCTGCGATCTTCTTTTCGCGATCCGCCCTGATTTCCGGGTTCTCTGAAGCAAACTGTTCCTGAGTCAGCTTGTCCAGACCCGCCCGTATCGGATTCGCCCCGACATTGGACTTAAACTTACCGGAAATATCATAGAGTCTTCTATACTGTGCCGAGTTTCGAATTATTCCCTTTACATAACCCCTGGTTTCCCCAAATGGGATCTCTTCGACAAATTCATCAATAGCCAGCGGAAGCTTCCTGCGCCATGACACCACGCGACCCGGACCGGCATTGTACGCCACTGACATATACTCGATCCGACCATACTTGCTCAACTGTTCCCGCATGTACGCCGTGCCCAATTCAATATTCAGAGGCGGGTGATAAAGAGACGAGGCGGTTATCCGCGATGACTTGGCACCATACTTTCTCGCCATCGAACGTGCAGTCGGTACAAGCAACTGCATCAAACCGTATGCGTTCGCTCTCGAACGAGCATCCGGATCGAATATAGTTTCCTGACGTATCAATCCGGCAACATTATATGGATCGAGATTACGACGCTTCGCCCAGTATTTTATGTCATTCCAGTGAATCAATGGATAAAATATATCCCACTCCTCGCGGCCCATTTCTTCCGGGAACATCTGCGAATAATCCGGATAGCTCACCTTTAGCGCCAGGAGTGCCCTGACATTGTCGCCTTTCAATCTATAGTGTTTCGCAAGCGCCAGGTTTATGGAAGGGCTGTTGTCCGCTGACTTTTTCGCCTCTTTCAGTTCTTCAATTGCCCAATCAAATAGCCCTACAGTGCTCAACTGATCACTTTTCCTGGCCCGGTCCAATTCGAGCTTGGTCGCGGTCTCAGCTGCAACCGTTACGATCTTGAGATTGTTAACGGCTTTAGGGACAAGAGAATTCACGGGAAACTGGGGAGTCGTTTGACACTTACCGCGTCGTCGAAGCGACACAAGCCGCTGCAGTGCCTGGTAGCCGTACCAGTTTGCGCCATATCGATAGACCGTGGCGTCATAAAGTGCACAGGCAGCCGCAATTTTCCCGGCTCTTTCGGAGTCCCTCGCGGCCCAGTAACCTGAGCGCCCACGGTACGAAGTGTCCTTGTCCACGTACCTCGCCAAATGCTCGGTCAAAAGCTTGGAAGACTCGGCGAACCTTTTCAATTCATGCTGATTCCAGGCCAGCTCGAAATGTGCGTCCACATTCTCAACTGAATTCGGATATGCCGACAACGTGGATCTCAAATAGAAATTCTTGTCCGTGAAACGCTTCTGTTTTCCGGCGATATTACCGACGGCTACCATGGCCTTCGGAGTCCAGGCGCTTCTTGGAAAACGTGCCCGCATTGCAGCGATCGTCCGCGAAACGGATGGCCAATCCCTGGTATTCGCAAAGCCGTTTGCGACGTGATAAAAGGCTTCAGCCTTGAGTTCTGAGCTCGGGTTCATCTTTTCGAGCAGAAAGCCGGCGGGTGCCAATTGCCTGATTTTGGAATATGAAACAATTCTCTCGAGTTGCGCGGCGTCATTAACTTTTTCGGGATACGTGCCTGCAAGAATCTCGTACGCGTCAACGGCTTCCCTGTATTTCGACTCTGCAAACAGACTCTTTGCGCGCGCAAGTATTTCGCCACTTTCCCTTGGCTCAAGGTTGTCCCCCAATTCTGCCAGTTTCATTTTGGCTGTATCCCCTGCTTTTGATCCTGCAGCTAAGAAATATGCCTTGCGCAAATAGTCAAAAGCCTGGTCGCGCTGCCCCCGCTTCTCAAAAGACTCAGATGTGATCAGCAAGGCTTCTCCATCATTCTTTTGAATGAGGGGAGTCAAAACGCCCGGAATTCTCTCGTGTTTACCTGTATCTGAAAGGCTTTGGGCCCACATCAATCGCGCATCCCGAGCGCGCATCGAAGTTGGATAACGGGATACCAATTCGCCAAAGACCGTTTGCGCACCTACGCTATTTCCTGCGGCGACCAACGCCTTTCCCCGCAACCAAAGCGCATAGTCTGCCAGTTCTGTAACTCTTGCGAATTGATCGGATTGCAGCAACGAAGCAGCAACCATCGGATCACCTGCTTCAAGACGGATTCGCGCCCTTAGGAGCCTCGCCAAGGCCCCGGTGGAGGTACCTGAAAATCGGCTTTCGATATTCTGCACGACCGATTCGGGCGGAAGTTTTCCTTTGACGGTAGTTTCACGAAGGCTGCGTAAAGCGACCTCTTCGCTCATAGCGGGCTGCGCTGAACAGCTCGCACATAACACGATCAATGCTCCCGTAAAGAGAATAAAGAAGGAAGAAAATGACTTTAGGTTGTTGGCTATACGATTTCTGAGCATCTTTGTCTCCGATCTGTTTGATGCAGGTATTCTCGTCAAGACTGTCTTTGAGATTTGAGGAGTACAGGAATCTTATTCTCTGAGAACGACACGACAATTTCAAGTCATGCCTATCCAAAATAAAAACCGCCCGCCAAGTGGCGGACGGTATTACCTGGTTGGACTGTCGTTAAACTGATGCGCCGGGATAGCTCCCGCCCAGTTTTCCTTCGTCGCCTTCAGCAAGAGTATTGACCAGTTCGTAATTAAAGTAATCAAACTTCGCAGCGACAGGCGGCTGAACCCGCTTATCGTACATTTCACGGGATCGGTCAATCGCTTCGCGCAGGCGTTCATACAGGTCGCTCGATTCGCGCCCTTCCTTAACCTTTTGCTCGTTATAAAGCTTGATCTCGGAAACCAGAAGCCGTGCGAATCGCCTCGCATCGTTATGGAGCCGACGCTCGTCTTCGCTAACTTCGATCGGAAGATCAAGGTTTCTGTCAGCAAACCTTGAACGCACCGGAGGTGCCGGAGATTCCACCGGAGCCTCAGGCTGAACATCTTCGACAGGAGCAGGCTCTTCAAATGAAGGCTCTTCTGCGGGCTGTTCGAACGAATACTCTTCAGCGGGAGCAGGTTCCTCTGCGGGCTGCTCGAAAGAATACTCTTCAGAGCTTTCTTCAAACGCCGGAGCCTCATCAGCACTGTCGAATTCTGAAGCTTCTTCAGCAGGACCGTCAAATGACGAGTATTCTTCTGAAGGGCTTTCAAATTCAGCGCCTTCTTCTCCGCCTTCTTCAAATTCGTAGGGCTCGGGTTCCACAGACTCTGAAAAGCTGTCATCGGAATCTGCCTGATAGGCTTCAAACGGCTGTGACACATCTTCAGCAGCCTCGAACTCATCCGTATCGGGTGCTTGATACTCAAAAGAATCGTCGGCTCTAAAGGACTCATCCGCTGAATATGACTCATCAGGTGTAAACTCCTGACTTTCCTCAGCTTCAGGTTCAGCTGCTTCCCACGCCGGTGTTTCAGCCTCTTCGGCTACCGGTTCAGCTTCCTCCCACGCCGGTGTTTCAGCCTCTTCGGCTACCGGTTCAGCTGCTTCCCACGCC
>JABDKD010000248.1 GCA_013003215.1 Pyrinomonadaceae bacterium | reverse complement strand
GTGTACAAGATATATCGGCGGGGGAGATTGATAAGGCATACAAAAGGAACATTGCGGTGGGTACTCGGGGAAACCGGAAATGTCCGCACCCTTAAAGGGACCGGGATAGATCAAATCAAAGGAAGCTACACGGAGAACAGGTTCTATCTGATACTCAAAAAAGACGAAGATGGGGTTTGGTACGCGGATAACTTTGGGCCGGTTGGCTGGCGTGGATACGTACTTCAACGCATAAATGAACGCTAAAACAAACATAACGCCACGAGAAAAATTGGAACAGGGATGAAGGAAATCAATGGGATTAATTTTGGGACCCATTTCTGTTCGCCTCTGTTGCAATTGTTCTATTAGTGACTCTTTGTGAATTTCGTAGCGAATTCTTCCTGCCACAGAGCTCACCGAGGCACTGAGAGGCAAACGCTCAAATCCCATTAACCCCTTCATCTTTGCTGTTTTGATCTCTGTGCCTCTGTGGCAAAACACTCATGGCGTCACTGGTCGCCGGTCGGTTCAAATAGATACCATTTAGCCCGTCCGAGTTCGCGACGCCGATTTCCGGATAGCCGTCTCTATTGATATCGCCTAGCGCAACTCCGTAGGTGACATTTTTCTGGTCGCCAAAACGCAATTCTGTAAACTTCTTTCCCGAACCGTCATTGAAGTACACGGCATTCTTTTCGCGAACATTTCCAACCACGATATCTATGTCACCATCGCGGTCCATATCAGCAACGACAACCGCGTAAGTTCTATCCTTTTCACCGCCAAACGATACGCCCGAATCAAAACGGCCTTTTCCGTCACCAAAATAGATACCGTTTGCCTCACCGATGTTTGCAGTGACGATATCCGCGTTGCCATCACCGTTCATATCCGCGACGGCGACAGCTCTCGTTTCATCACTACCGCTTCCAAAATAAATCGGTCTTGAGAATTCCATCTTCGAATTGTTTAGGAACAATGTATTGCCTTGTCCGTCGCGGTTAGCAAGTACAAGATCCGGCCGTCCATCCTTGTTTACGTCCGCGACTGCCAGCGAAATTGTCGAGTCCTTTTTGGTACCAAAACCACGTTTCCTTCCGAACCGGCCATTTCCTTTATTCAAATAGATTCCATTCTCGGCGCCGCGGTTAGTGACGATGGCGTCCGGCCGTTTGTCGCCATTCAGGTCCGCGAGGATCACGTCGCGGGTCGGTTCGACCTCGGGGCCTATCGCTCCCGAGTACTTAAAAATGCCCTTTCCGTTGTTGAGGTAAATCATGTTCGGCGCCCTGTCGTTTGCCACGACCACATCCATGTCGCCGTCTCCGTCAATGTCAGCGCTTGGTACCGAGTAGGTCGTCGCGAATTCCTCACCCAACGTATAGCCGACGGTGAACCTGCCTTCACCGTTGTTTAGAAAAACCTCGTTAGCTTGCGGCCAGTGCCGGCCATTGGCGACGACAACATCGACGTCATTGTCTCCATCAACATCTACAAACGTAAGTGATGGTGATCGATCCAACTTAAGTCCCAAAAGGATTTCGGGTGAGTCGCGGAAAGTCCTTGTTTGTGCAAGTGCGGAAGGCGGCCAAAATATTCCGACAGATACTATGAAGATAAGAGTGAATAATCGCATGTGGAGATATTAACACCCGCATATAAGTGGTTCTCAATCACAGTGAATCAGGAGGACAGATTGATGATGGAAGATTGATGATTGACAAGAAGCTCGAATCGGAAAGAACGTGGTCAATGGTCAAAGGTCTCTGTGCCTCTGTGGCAATCTTCATTTCGAGGAATAGATCTTTGACCACATAGAATCATAGAAACAGTAGGAAGATTGATGATTGGTGATCAAGATCGGTAGGTTCGCACCTAAAAGGAATTCCCGATCACTTCGATATTTCCCAATTCTCAATCATCCATCACCAATCGATTCCCGTTTATAACTCTTGCTCAACATATTCCGAGGGTCGTGTAAAATAGCAGCATGAAATTTGTACTAATAATCGCTATCGCAATTCTCTCGATCAGCTGTACAGAAAGCGTTGTTACAAAAGCGCAATCAGAATACGCCGGTCAGGAGCGAAGAGAGATAAAAAGCCTCTCAGCAGATGACATCAAGCAATTGGAGAACGGACAGGGTTGGGGGCTAGCCAAAGCCGCAGAGTTGAACGGATTGCCTGGGCCGGTTCATCTTATCGAGATGAAAGACAAGATTGGGCTTGAGGGAACTAAGCTCAAGAAGATCGAGAAACTCTATAACGAGATGAAGAAAAACGCGGTGCCCCTCGGTAAACGACTGATCGAATTGGAAAAAGAGTTGGACAGAGGTTTTTCGAAAAAGACAATTGATAGCGAATCCTTGAAAACTCAATTGTCGGAGATCGCGAAGGTACGTGCTGATTTACGGTTTGTACATCTATCAACGCACCTAAAGACCCCGGAGATCCTGACCAAGGAACAAATCTCTAAATACAACGAACTCAGAGGCTATGGAAAAGGAGACCCCTGCAAAAACGTCCCTGAAGGACACGATCCGGCGATGTGGAAGAAACACAACAATTGCGGGTAGCCTTGGATTGAGGATTGAGGATTGAGGATTGAGGATTGAGGATTGAGGATTGAGGATTGAGGATTGAGGACTGAGAACTAAGAACTGAGAACTAAGAACTAAGAACTGAGAACCGACGACCGAAAAATAAACCCGTTCGTCCCACTTCTCTTCTGCCGTCAATGGTCAATGGTCAATGGTCAAAAAAATTGTAACGATTCGCGTTTTCTGACAGTCTCTAATAGTAGACCCTTAATAGGAGTATATTAATGACCTTTCGCGTAATCGCATTTCTGTGTCTATTCTCGACGGTAGCACTCGCCCAAGCAAAAACCATCGATGATTTCGTCGCCCCATTCGCAAAAGCTAACCATTTCTCGGGAGTTGTTTTGGCAGAAAAGGACGGCAAGGTTATCTACGAGAAGGCGTTCGGTCTGGCGAACGCCGAGCACAATGTTCCGAACAAGCTCAACACGAAATTCGGTATCGCGTCCATCACTAAACCGATGACGAGCGTCGTCTTGTTGCGTTTGATCGAAGCCGGGAAAATCTCTCCGGCTGACAAACTGAGCAAATTCATACCGGACTTTCCCAATGGGGATAAGATCACGATCGAGATGATAGCGCGGCACCGCTCAGGAATCCCACACCGTGTTATGCCGAACGATGAAGAAACCAAGCGTTTCACACCCGAACAGTTTGTCGAACGTGTAAAGAAAGCAAAGCTCGAGTTCGAACCGGGGACTGACGATCTTTACAGCTCAGCCGGCTACGCCGTCCTCGCGAGAACCCTGGAAATTGCTTCTGGTGAGTCGTTCCAGGATCTTCTGAGGAAGTATGTTTTCGCACCTGCCGGCATGAACGACACCGAAGATTTCGATAGTGCGCAAATAATGAAGAATCGGGCAGAATGCTATCTACTGGGCGGCGAGGGCTATACCGCAGCTCCATTGAAGGATTATTCATTCCTCGTCGGAGCCGGTTCGGTGTTCAGTACCGCGCGGGATATCCAAGCATTCGCACAGGCAACTATCGATGGCAAATTTGGAGCTAGTGCGAAAGCAAACCTCGTGCGGAACGGCGTTTTCAGAAGTAACGGGTCAACAAATGGTTACAGGGCGAATGTAAGAGCGGATGTAAACAAGAAGTTCACATACGTGGTTGTTTCTAACATGGCCTCGGGTGCCAACGATGTGATCATAAGCGGTCTTCGCAATTTCCTCGAAGGCAAAGAAGTGCCTAAACCGAAAATCCCTCAGCCAAAGATCGATCCGAAAGTTAAGAACAACCTCGATGATTATGTGGGACGATACAAGCTGTCCAGCAGCGGTTTTGACATCCTTATCAACGGCGGGGAGCTATTCGCTGGTCCCTTCAAACTGTTGCCGATGGGCAAGGACAAGTTCTACAACTTTTTCGGTTACGCGGAGGTCACGTTCGTGCGCGATGAGAAAGGAAAGGTGACCGGTCTCACATGGGCGGGTTCAGCAGGCAAGACAGACTGGACAAGGGAGTGATAGATGGTTCAAATTTCCATACTAAAAAATCGGGAATTTTGAACCCCGGACCGCAAGGCCGCCCCGCGCTCCAATTAATTTGGGATTTGGGTCAGACCGAATGCGGTGGGAATGAAAGATAAGCCTTTTACGATGGATGTATGAGTGATAGTGTTGGAGCCATCGTAGAAAATCGTTGCGCATATCGGGCGGTAATTCGTTCGAGCTGCCTACGCCCCGGGAACGTTAGCACTTTGATCTCTGATAATTCCCCCAATTTGAGATTGCAAACACATATTCGAAAAGGAAAACCATGAAAATAGCAGTGATTATTGCCTTCGCGATGATTTTTACCCTGGCTGTACTAAGCCCTGTCGCCGCACAGCAGACGGTTGAGGATCAGTACTGGGAAGCAGTCAAAAACAGCACAAACGCCGAGGACTTCAGGTCCTACCTCAAAGAGTATCCCAACGGAAAATACGCGGCGCTTGCACGGCTCAAAGCAGGACAAAAAGCGCCTGCTGCTTCATTTCTTTCCTTCAAGACCTCGATGCCGATGACCAATGAAGCGTTTCTGGAGCGTTGGGAGAATCATCTGCGGCCGCAGTTGCCAATAACGATCGGCAATTATGAAATCTATCGTTCCGCCGCGCCTACTTCGGTTGAGAATTATTACTACAATTCTGTGCGAACAACGAATCCAAGCTCACAGTTGGATATTAGAGGTCAGGCAAAGGAACTGAAAGCGCGACTGCTTTCGGACTACTGCAGTTCCGAGGCATATCAGAGAAAAATAACCGTGGTTCTCGGTTTTTCTTACAGAAATTCAGACACCTATTCGCACCATCTTGCCCCATATGACTGCAAACAAGGTTCTACTAATGCCCCGCAAACCGATGCCGAGTACTTGAACGCATGGGCGGCGGAAGTGAGGGTCGGTCTGCCCGAATGGATCGCCGGCTATCAACTCAAAACATCCTGGTCGAGGTGCCCTGACGGCTGTAAGGAAAAAGACTCGTCCAGTTATCTGGTGTTGAAGTTTGGTACGGAAGGAGAACAGCAGAATGCCCGTATAGACGATCTTAAAAGAGATCTATTGCCCTCCTTGCTTCAAGTCTATTGCCAGACAGAAGCACCCGGCAGAGACATTTCGCTGGGAGTCTTTTTCGATGACCGGGGACAGCAGGCGGATTACAATAATTTCTGGGTTAGCCCGAATGAGTGTCCGGCGAAGACCGTTCAGAATTAGTGGTATTCGCGGTAAGCGATGGTCTCGGGAATGGATTGTATAGCCGCGGATTAAGTGGAAATTTGGTTCCGATCCGTTTTGATCCGGGGCGAAGGTTCCGCCCGCCAATGCGAATGTAGGTGACGACCATCCGCTAACGCCGACAGTAGCGGTCCGGGAGGTTTTTGCAGTGCTCGGGGGGGATTCTTAAGGCAAAGGGTTCTGCCACAGAGTCCAGTGAGACACGGGGATGCACTGCCTAAAAATCCCTTTCGTCACCTTCATCCCTGTTGAATCTCTCTTTTCTCTGTTTCTCTGTGACAGTCTTTGATTTGGACATTCTCATGCGGAAAAAAACAAAGGGCCGCGGGAAAGCATTCAGCGTCAATCTGTTGAGATATTTATGATGTCCCGCAGAACGGCGGCGCAGGTAGAAACCGGTTCCTCTTCCCGAATCTTCATAGCGAGGTTCTCATAGTAGTCCGTTTTTATTTGAATACCCATTTCCCACCCATCGCAGTTTCCAAGGAATGAATCTCTATCGATTTCCCCGGGGGCAACCGACAGACACCATTTTCCGTTTTCCCTTTCCGCTGCAGCGACCAGCTTGATGCGTTTCTTTCGGGCCGCAGCTTCCGCGATCGTTTCGGGCGTGACTGCCCTGATCCCGGTGATCTCGACATCGCTCAAGGTACCGGAAAATTCCGAAAAGCATTTCATGATGATGTAGAGCTTGTTTGCAGCATCGTAGCCATCGATATCAAGGGAGGGATCCGTTTCGGCTGCGCCCACCCGCTGTGCTTCCATGACAGCGTTGTCGAACGATCTTCCATGTTCTAATTCTTCAAGAATGAAATTGCTCGTTGCGTTAAAGACACCTTCTAAACCGATGAGCTCGGTGGCACGAAGGTCACGCTTAAGGACGTTTATTACCGGGAGTCCCCCGCATACAGCCGCGCTGAACGCCAGCCGTCCGCCATGCTTTTCGGCGAGACGGTGCAGTTCATCAAAAGCGAATACGAGCGGCGCCTTGTTCGCAGTGACCACCGAGAGTCCCATTTCCAGAGCATTTCTAACGACCGAGAGCCCGGGGTCGCCGGTTTTCAGCTCAGCAGGAGACGCCTCAACAACCAGATCTGTTTCAACAGCTTTAATAGTTGCTTCCGCTGGTATTGTAGAAACGTGTCCCTTTAGCTCTGAGACACTTGACCCACCCGATTTCAAATCGATGAGCTCCTGATAACTGAAACCGTTCTCGCTAACGGCCACTCCGGATGAGTCGGCGACACCGACGACTGATAATTCGAACCCGTGTTTTTCCGCGATCTCGTCTTTCTTCTCGCAAAGGATCTTCAGCAGTCCGATATTTACGCTTCCCAGTCCAACGAGTATTGTTCTGATCTTCTTCATTCTATGCGGTCATTATTTATCAGGGATCAATAACACTTATCAGATTCATACTAAATAATCGAATATTTCACTAACTTCTGGGTTCTCCGAGACACATAGATTTCCAATAGCTTTCTTCATTTCTCAACCCCCCTCTGTGCCTCTGTGGCATATGTATTTCGTTTTTCTTCGTGTATTTTGTGGCAAAAAGTTTCTGCCAGAGAGTTCACAGAGACACGGAGATTCAAAAGCCGGAACCCATCCCCTTAATCCCTGTTATTTCCACCTCTCTGTATCTCTGCGGCAATTCTTATCTCGTGCCCACCCAATGCTACCCTCTGAGCCTTCGAAGCAACGCGATAAACACAAACACAGAGGCTCCAAAAAACAATAGTTGAATTAAAAACACTGCATCGAACCCGTCACGAATAATGCTCTCCGAGCCGAGTGACTTTGCCGTGTCCAGGTTCAACCAGGCCCAGAAGAATGCGACCGCGTCGACAAGAAAATGGACAACGATTCCCGGTCGTATCGATTCGTTCAGATAGGCAAGAAGTCCCCAGCCAAGCGACCCGGCGAAAAATATCGGAATGATATGCGGGGCGATAGTCGCGTTAGGAAGATGGATCAATGCAAAGACAAACGCCGTAACGGTGATGCCGATCGATGGTCCGTAAGCCAATTCCAAAGGCCGCTGCATGACCCCTCGAAATCCGATCTCTTCAACGACTCCCGCAACCAGCGACGCCATCAGCATCAATGCTATCACTGTGATTGCCGGGTAGGCACTTGCACGCTCGATCTGATCGACCTGGCCCGGTGTGAAGTCTATAAGTCGTGTGGTAAGAACAATTAACTCGAGAAGCGTGATTCCGAACAAGCCCGCTGCCATATATCCGATTACCCTTTTCTTCTCCGGTACCGGCCCGGCCCGCAGCCACTCGCGCCTTGTTCCCCGCGTCGACACCGGCGGTCCGCTCCCGTTCATATATTTCCAGAACAGCCAGAGTACGACGGCCATCGCTAGGAACGACCAGGGAATGCCCGGCGTCGATTTGATGTTGAGTCCTGCGAGCAAAGACCAAATGCTCGTGACCCCGAAGACGACAAGGAGCCCGAGAGATAGAGCGCCTTTAACCAAAGGGGTATTTTGTGGATCAGCTTTCGGAGCATATTTCCAATACGGAGACCGACCCGTGGAAGTTCCTAAGGGCTGTGACCAGGTGGGAAAGTAGACAAACAGATTCGTTCAGAATACATTCCCCTTCACCCCTTCAATCAGTTCTCCTGCTATAATCCTGAACCATGAGAATCATCCCCCTTTTGCTATTGGCTCTTTTTGTCGGCTGCAACACCCTTACGAAAAAATCGGCAGATCTCGTCGTCACGGGTGCGACCATTATCAACCCTGAAAGTGAAAAGGATGTTGTCGGCGACATTGTGATCACGGACGGGAAGATCATTGAGGTCGGTCCCGGTGCTTCCGGAAACTACGAAGCAACAAAGACCATCGAGGCGGGCGGGAAGTTCGTGATACCCGGTCTGGCTGATATGCACAGCCATTTTGGTAATATGATCATTCCCGGCGACGCAGATGATTCAAAACTTGTTCTTGCGCGACATCTCTATTTTGGCAACACGACGATCCTGAACCTCGGGTCACATAAGGCCTGGATCGGGGCGATCGATGGCATGCGTGACGCTTTGAAAAAAGGCAAACTCCAAGGGCCACGACTACTGGCGACGGGTTCTTTGATAACGATGCCCGGTTCGCATCCCGTTTCCACGATCTACAGTCCGGAGCTTCAAAAGAAGATTGCAGAAGTCATCAGTAACCATGGGGGAGACGGGCCGATCGATCTCGCACCACTTCGCGGAACGACACTCGTTCGAAACGCGGATGAGCTGAGCAAGGAAGTCGCTCGTGTTGGCAAATGGGGCGCCGACGCTGTGAAGATCACGGTTGAGTCGGGACCTGATGAGTTCGGAGATGACCACCCTCAGATGTCACCCGAGATGATCGCGGCGTCAGCGGACGAGGCAAAGAAGTTTGAGATTCCGGTCCTATGCCATATCTCATCATTGGATGAGTTGGAGGCCTGTCTAAAGAACGGCGCAACGGGTGTGGTCCATGCGGTTACCAGTGAAAAGCCGCTTCCTGAGGATTTAGAATTGCGAATGATCAAGGCAGGCTTTGTAGTGATCCCGACCGCGGCAATGTTCGACGGCTGGAAGCGATACGCGGCCGACGAAAGCCTGCTTGAGCAAGTGGCTCTCAAACCTGTATTGAGCGATCAAGAGAAGAAGATTTTCGGTTCCGAGCGCATGCGCGATCAGTTCAAGAGTGACGAATCTTGGGACAAAGCACTTGTCATACTTGGCAAGCACCTAAAGAAATTTCATGAAGCCGGCGGTACGATCGTGGCTGGTACCGACACAGGTAACCCATATCGATTCGCGGGCTTCGCACTTCACGAGGAAATCGCATTTTACGTCAAGTCAGGCATCGCTCCCCGCGATGCCCTCGCGACAGCAACAACCAACGCCGCAAAACTCGTCGGCCAGGAAGACGAATGGGGTTTGATCAAAACGGGCCTCGCCGCCGACCTATTGATTCTCGATAAAAACCCACTGGACAATATCGAAAACACGCTTTTGATCTCGGCAGTGATTAAGGCCGGTAAAGAGGTCGATCGAAAGTCATTGCCTATGAGGTAACGGGACTTTCGGTACTTACGGATGCGCAAGATAATCAACCACCTAGGCACAAAGAAACAGTAGAAATTGATGATTGAACATTGATGGTGGACAAGAACGCAATAGACGGTGGGATCCTGTCACTATCAAGATCCGCACCATCCTGTTCCAGTCGGCTTTCTGCCTCCACCGGCGTTGCTGGCTAGGTCCAACTGCTACTGTTTGGTGTAAACAACCGCACTGCCTACGCTTCCTATTGTCAGGGTCATGTCTCCGTTGGTAAAAGTGTACGGCGTAGTGGTGATCAGAAAAGTCTTATGCATGTATTGCACTAGATTTCCGCTGTCGGTATTGAATTGCGATCGATAGTCGAAACCGGAGAGCGTGCCCGCTGAGACACTGTATGTTCCAAAATAGCCCACTTTTTCACCGTCGTCGAGCGAAACCTGCCTCCCGTCAGCGCGGTATATGATCTCTTCACCCCCTGAGTCATCGCGCCAGTGACCGACGATCGATGCCGTACTCGGCCCAATCCTTTGATATGTGCTTATTGAGTTAATGACAAGCGTGTTGCCCGCGTTCTGCAGAACATAAGGGACGTCTTTCGTACCGAACCACATGTGATGATTGGATTCGAAAATCAGGTATTCGTTTTTTCCGTTCCGCTTCCATTCACCAAGGATTCGAGTGTCTATTGCTCGCGCTTCAAATACGGACACGTCGAGAACTGAATCTGCAGGGGTATGAAGAGTTATCGTTTTCTGTGCGCTTATGGCAGAAACAGCAATTTGAAAGACCATTATCACCGTCAAGACTTTTTTCATGAGATGCTCCTGTTCAAACGAGAAATTAGTTGATTTGTGTGATTGTATACCAGAATAAAGCATTGATTGGCTTAATTGAGTGTAAGCGCGACACTTCGCTGGACGGATGGTTGCTCGGGATCAGTTCATAAACACAGTCAGATAAGTTTCAACCCTGTAACTATTTTCCATCTCAGTTGTTTTTATAATAGAGACGCGGGCAGATGGAGATTACCACCGATCAAATTACACAGGTCTTTGATGAGCACTATGCGGGGCTCTGTCGTTTCTTAACGAGTATTGTCGGGGGAACGAGGGCGCCGGAGATTGCCCAGGATAGTTTTCTGCGTTTGTGCCAGGCGGAGCTTGGGTCGGTTTCAAATTCCGAGATGAAGTTCTGGCTGTTCCGTGTGGCCAGGAACCTCGCGCTTAATGAAGTAAAGAAACGAAATACAAGGACGCGTTTGTGGGTCCGGATTACGGACGCCGTTTCGGGAACAGTGCGCGGGCCGTCAGAGATTCTGGAGCGGAGCGAGGAGCACAAGCGAGTGCGGGAACTGCTCGGAAAACTACCGGAGCACCAGCGGTCGGCGTTGCTGCTCCGGGAACACGAGGAGATGAGCTACCGCGAAATCGCTGTCGTGCTGGCGGTGTCAGAGAGCAAGGTGAGGATTGATATATACAGGGGACGCGTCGCGTTGCGTCGAATGTGGAATAAGGAAGAAATGAACAATGGACAACAGTGAATAAGAAATTGAGATTTAGGGCTCGAAAGATGGATCTTGGTCAATGGTCAATGAGGTAGATATGAGTTGTAAACAAACCGAAGAGGTATCCGCTCTGATGGATGGGGAGCTCGCGCGCGAAGTCGCTAACAAGCTACGAAAGCACATCGGGACGTGCGAAGAATGCGCTGAAGCGGAAATGGACTTTATTCTTATGCGTCGGCAGATAAGAGGTCTCGCGGTTGATGAGCAGATCGCAGCGGCGCCGCGACACTCGTGGATCGGTTGGCGTATATCGATTCCGGCTCCCGTGTTTGGCATTGCGTTGCTGGTAGTCGCCGGGTTGGTTGCTGTCCTCCTTGCTAATAGAGCGCAACCGCCCGTTGGAAATGCTGCGTCACCGCTTCCGGAGAAGACTATTGCGGATTCGGCGTCGTTGGCTCGTTTTGATGGCGGTGGAAAAGCTCAGATTTATAAGGAGACGAGGCGATGAGAAAGGTTTCAATCCTACTACTCATTTTGTTAATCGGTTTGCTCGAAACTGGAAACCGCGTCAGCGCATCGGGCGAAGTTGAGCGTATTAGATTCAATGTGACCGTCCTCACCGACGACCGATCGCGGGACGTCTTGTCCCAAACGACGATCGATGGTCCGGCGGGGACGGACTTTGATATCGACCTCAACACTAAGGGTTTTGATATGAAGTCCCGTTTCCTGACCGACTTTCTCGCGGAGGACGTTCTCCTGGTTAGAGTCGATCTGGAAACACGCCGGCTTTTTGGCTTGTCTCCCAACAACCTTCCTCTTTATGAAGAGGACAAACAAAAGCAATCGCTCCGGATGAGGTTTGATGAGGCGGTCGTGCTTCTCCCATATGGCAAGAATGGCGGCGGGGAGACGCTAAAGATAGAGATAAGGCCTGAACGGTATAAGGT
>JABDKD010000265.1 GCA_013003215.1 Pyrinomonadaceae bacterium | reverse complement strand
CCTTCCCGCCTTCCCGCGCCCCAACTTCCCTACCTATTTATGTGGTTACAAATCCGGCCGTTGATCCGATAATTGCAAAAATAGTGAGGAGATTAACCAAAATGAAAAAAATCGGGCTACCCCTAATCTTCAGTTTGTTAGTCACAGCTTGCGGAAGCGTTGGTTCCGGAGGGCCTGCCTCCCTGACACTCAAGTATCCGGGCAATGACAATTTGAAAATGCCGGTCAAATCCGGAGCTTTTTATTCGTCAACAAAGACCTGGACAAAACCGGGTGAGAAAACGACCTCCTCGAGTAATTTCGTCTGCATTGGTGACCACGAAATCGATACATCTAGTGGAGCAATTTCAATCGGTAAGAAAGTTGAAGAAGGACAAACGAAAGTTTGTTTCTCGATCGATGGGCCAAAAGAAACCAAGGGAGAGGACCCTCTAGCCGTAGATACCTATCCACTGGCGAAGCCTTCGGGCGGAAGCTTTTCTTATAAAAGCGTTTCAAACGTAAGCATTTACACCTATCAGGACGGAAAGGAAGTCCGAAATGGAATAAACCTTTACAAGGGTAAAGGACAAATAAAGATCACGTCGGCCACCGCTGATGAAATTTCCGGAGAAATCGAATTCTCCGACGATGAGAGCTCGATTAAGGGCACTTTCACGGCGGGCACCGGAGAGAAGTAAATAAGGAGAATCCTATGAGAACAGTACTAATTTCAATTGTTATTTTTTGTACAGCCATTGTCGTATCGGGCCAGACCGCCCTGGACAATCCGATTACTCATAGCAATGACCAATTCATTTTTATGGGCAAGAACAATATCGCCGGAACCGGAATTAGTGAACTCAAAGCATGTATCGCTACCGGCAGCCCCAGAACACCGATGGCGAGGGTCTTTGAGATCTGGATCACGGATATTTCTGAAGTTTCGGCTCTGAAGATGTTCAACATGAAGCGTTGCGATTTGGTTGGTTTCCAGTTGGAAGACAAACCGGGACGCAAGTGGCGAACTGTCGATTCATTCGAAGAATATGCGGCCGGGAAATCCATGTACAAGGTTGAGTCGAACGAATTGGTATTGGTCAAGAGTTTTGCGGGAGAGATCTATTACATCGTCGCCGCCGCGCGCTCAACCCCTCACAAGCTGGGAGAACTTGATGTCTGTGGGCCTCCGCCGATCATCCAGCGCTTTTTCAAAAGCCGCAAGAGATCTAAAAGCGATGTGAGTTCTTCGTATTGCCACAACCTTCAGCAGCAGATCGACAAAGTAAAGAGCCCGACAAAATATGCGGCGCACATGAAGCGCACGAGCTCGGTCTTATTCTCGAAAGAGGATTTTGAAGCCCAAAAGAAGAAGGGTCTGTTCAAAGGAAAAGCGATCTACACATTTGATGGCGGTGACGAGATTGTCCCGCTCGACAAGTGATTCAACAGGCGGACCCGTTCCGCCCTTACGGGAGTTACAAATGCGAGAAAACCTACACCCCCATGCTTCTCAGAAACGACTCGGCGCGCTGATCATCGGCGCCGCAGTCGTTATTTTTTCGATCATCTTTCTGGTTATTGAGGCACCGGCCCAAAAGCGAAAAGCATTTAGAATCGTGAAGACCTCGATCCCGGTCGGATACAAGGCGAGTATTGCCGCAAGTGATGAAATCATTGTATTTGGTACCGGTTTCAACACAGGGATCGAGTACATACGCCCCGGCGATAAAACATCCAGAAAGATACCCAACGGTGACACCTATTCCTCTAAGTTCTTTGCCGTCGCAGGAACCAAGATAATCATGGCGAGGCCGTCAGATTTCACCATCGCGGTTTTTGACACCGCAACGGGGAACCTGAAGGAAATCCCTGAAAGCACCCTCCGCCTGCGAAGTATCGGTGGTTCTATGCACATGGGCGGCTCGATCCAATCGAGTGGCAACTATGCGGTCGTGATCACGGATACGAGTGGGGATGACAATTCGGCACTTAAAGTGATTGATATCAGCGGCGACGACCCGAAAGTGATTAGATTCGAAGGCTCAGGACCGGATAACAACAGCCGCTTGATTTTCCGCCAGGCAGCGATCGATTCTAAATCCGGTCTGGTAGCGGGCGGAGGAGGCGATTACGCCATTTGGCTCTTCGACTATAAGAATCCTTCAAAGGCCCCTGCCTCGATAGATCTCAAACCGTATAAGGGCCTCGGACGGGCCCAAATGCGATTTGACGGCGGAAAGATCCTCTTCCATACGAATGAGTCCTATGCCCGCGCGGGAATCATTGACGCCGTTACAGGGAAGATAACGGAACTGAGCCGGGCGAGCTACGGTCTCGCGTTACGGAACGGCACCTACATCTATTTCGCCAGCCGGGACTCCAAAGACAGTCACTCAATCGTTGGAAGGGCCGCTGTTGGAAAAGCCGGAGGACAGCCCAGATTCGCGACTGGTCAGCGACCTGTCGGTAGATCAAAAAACAACGGTTTGATCGGCTTTGGTGCAAGTGCTGCGGTTACGCCGGACGGCAGGATCTTTATTGGCGGAATGGAAGACATCGGTCGAACCGAAAGATTCCAAACTTACAGGGCCGGCCGATATTCACTCTATCCGGACCGGTCTACAAACCCGCGATTCCTGATGGCAACAGATCTTGTTGCGAGTTCAAAACTCCTTGCATTCAAGGTCGGAACGAATAACAAGACCACTCTGGGTTATGCCCAACTCTAGAACCGGAGTCTATATGAGAATCACCAATTTTCTACTGATTTTGTCATTGATGTGTTGTTTCGCGGCCTGCAACGGCTCCGGCGGTGGAGTTGAAGGCATTTTTGATGACATGCAAAAGGCCTTGAAAAACGGTGACGAGGATCTATTCAAGCAGCATTGGACTGAAAACGGTTATAGAAACGCTCTTGTTAAAAAGAGCGGGATGTCGGGCTCAGAGCTGTTCCAAGAAGGTAGCGGCGAAGGCTGGTATCCGAGACCCGACCTCTCAAAAAATCGGCACGTTGGTGAGACACTCATCGTGCAGGCCAAGATCTGGTCTATCGAAAAGAACCGCTCAGTCGACGAAGTTTACTTTCTCCTTGTAAAAGAAAACGGAACATGGAAGGTCGCGGGCGGCGGCGAAGATATCGAAGAAGTTCTCGCGGCGGACACAAATCTCCTGTCTCAAATATCCAGAAGAGAATCCGACTGATACCGAATCGGAAGCTCTCATAGGCTGCCCGATGGCAGCCTTTTTTTTGTTCAAACCAACCTGTTCTTGAGAGCCTTCGCGACCGCTTCGGATTTCGAATGGACCTGTAGCTTTTCGTAAATATGCTTGATGTGAAAGGAGATTGTGTTGACGCTAACATCGAGTTCGGCCGCAGCTGACTTGTAGTTGTGGCCTTCCACGAGCATTCCCAGTAGACGGGTCTCGTGAGGAGTCAGATCGTAATCGACCTGCTTCGGCGGCGGGTTGTTTCGAAACAGCTTCATTACCCGGTTGGCAATCTCCGGAGACATAGGAGCTCCTCCTTCATAGACTTCTCGCAGCGAAGCCAGCAGCTGGTTCATTGGTGTCGACTTCAAAAGGTAACCGCTGGCTCCTGCGCATATCCCGTCGATGATTCGATCATCATCGTCATAAACTGTGAGAATCAGAATTGGAAGGGCAGGGTATTTTTCTTTGAGGATTGTGATTCCCTCAACTCCGCTCATTTTTGGCAATCCCAGGTCATTCAGGACTACATCCGGCATTTCGTTGGGAATTCCCTCAAGCGCGGCCTCCATTGTCGAATACTCCCCACAGCACTCAAAACCTTTTGACCCACCAATCAACCGCGTCAATCCGTATCGAATTTCCTCGAGATCATCGACGATCGCGACGCGAATCGTCTTCCCTGTTGAGGCCCGATTTTCTAACTCATTGTTGCTGGAATCCATATCTAACCGCCGGGCATTCGCAATGTCACCGTTGTTCCTTCACCGGGCTTTGAATCGATATCAAGGGACCCGCCGACTGCTTCAGCCCGCGAAGTCATGTTCCTAAGACCATTACCGGACCCATCTCCATTTGACTCAAATCCTGTCCCGTTATCGGCAACCCGCAGGAAGAGTTCACCGTTTTCCCTTTTCAATTCAATCTTCACCTTCTCACAACCAGAGTGTTTGGCGGCGTTATTCACACTTTCTTTGAACACAAGATAGAGCTGCCTCCGGAGGTCGACGCCAAGTGGAAATGCTTTCTCATCCTCAGGCACATCGAACTCGTAATCGATGCCCTTGGCGTTAAATACTTCGCCCGCAAAACCGCGCATTCTTTGCACCGCGTCACGAAAATTGTCCCTTTGCGGGTTGATTGCCCAAACCATGTCGCTCATCGAGCCGACTACGTCCCTTGAGGTCTCAGCAATTGAGAACAGGGATTTCCGGTCTTCCTCTTCAAAATCGTTTTCGCCGTGCGCAAGAACTTCGCTTAGTATCGATATCTTCGAAAGGCTTGCCCCGACATCGTCATGCAGATCGGTTGCGATTCGTGTTCTCACTCTTTCGATCTCGAGCATTCGTTTGTAACGATACCGGGAGACCATATAGGCAATGGTACCGACGACAAGTGCCACGGCGAGGACAAAGAGAAGAATCGCCCACCAGCGCTGCCACCAAGGGGCCAAAACACGGAATTCGACCTCCAACGGCCCGCTCTGGTTACCTGCCGCATCCATCGCCCAAACCTTGAATACGAAATCTCCGCCAGGGATATACGAAAACTCCCTGCGGTGTTCAGTGGTCCAAGCTGTTGGGGTGTCATCGAGTCCTACGAGCTGCGTCCGGTATCTCGTTGCTGACTCTCTGAAACCCGCCGGCATCACATACTCGAAAACCACCTCGTTATCTTCGTAATCAATTACCGGATTCTTGCTCAGGTCCCGGGATTCGCCGCCGATCAGTACCTGTTCAAGAAACAGAGGCTCAGCATCTGTGTCGTCGTATTCATTCTCGACATCCAGAACCGCCGCTCCGCCAACGGTACCGATCCAGACCATACCCTTGCTGTCCACGTAGCTTGCCCCGCTCACGCACTCATCATTCGGAAGTCCGTCTTTGGTGGTAAAAATATAGGAAGCATATGATCTGACATCACCGCTTGAGTTTGGGACAATTCTCGCAACCCCCCGGTTAGTAGTCACATAGATCCGGTCCTTCCGATCTTGAAACACTTTGTAGGTGCGGTCACTTGGAAGTATCGAACTGGCTTCAGAGGAGACTGCCTCAAACTTTCCATCATCCTTTTCGAGATCCATAAAAGCGATACCGCCTCCGGTAGCGGCCCATATCTGGTGACTGTCTCCGCTTTTGATCTCCGCAACGCTATACACACGGTTTGTTGGCAAGCCATCTACAGTTGTGTAGCTTCTCCATTTGCCGTTCGATCGATGAAGCAGTCCCTTTTGATATGATCCTACCCACAAATCGACTCCGCCATTCGGGTTTTTAGTCTCGAGAACATCCCGGACACTGACTACTTCCATACTAGGATCAATTCTTGTAACATCATGATCCGGCGAGACCCAAACGAGCCCTCCATTGGTTCCAACCCAGAATCCCTTTTCACCTTCACCTGTTGCCTCGGTGATCTTCCATATTTCGTTCCGACCGTTTCCCTCAGGCATGACAATTGACTTAAACCGGCCGTTGTTCATGAAACCGAAGCCTTTTTCTGTACCAACATACAGTCGTTCGAAATCTCCGTCTTTCTTTGTATACAATGCCTGTACGAAATCACTGGGGAGCCCGTTTGATTGTGTGAATGTCCTCACCCCATCGCTGCTGAACCGGGAAAGCCCGCCCCCGTAGGTTGCAACCCAATGGCTGCGAATGCCTGAGGAATCGACGGATTCACTAACACCGAAAACGATCGTGTTTTCAAGACCATTCGAGTCGTCAATGGTACGCCAGCCGCTACGTTCTAGCCTGGTTACCCCGGCACCAAGATTCGCCATCCAGATCGATCCGTCTTTAGTGCCGGTTTCCGATATAGCAAAAACTGATGTGTTGGGAAGCCCTTCTTTGTCGGTTACAAATCTCCACTTTCCTTTCTCAAGGAAGGCTAGTCCGCCGGGATCGAGGCCGAACCAAAGTGTTGTTGTTCCATCGACGCGTTGGGTCGCCCCAAGTGAGCGTGCGGCCCCGCTCAACGCTGGACTAACTTCTGAATAACTGGTCCATTTTCCATTCTTGAATGATGCAGGTCCTTTTTCAGTTGCCACCCATATCGTCTTTCCGCCGGATTCGTCATTTACCTGCATCATGTCGAATATCACTTTTCCGGGCAGCCCGTTTTCATTGTTGTAAACCTTCTTCTCCTTTCCGTTCCAAACTACAACGCCACCGTAGGTCCCAACCCACACAGCCGATTTCCCATCATCGCCTACAACTTCCAGAAGACTCCTTACACGCTTATCCGGCAATCCCGTCTTGTCATCAAAATTCTCCCATTTGCCGCCAGCAAATCGGCTCAAACCGTCCCTCCGTCCAACCCAGAGAATCTTCGAACGGTCATTTTCGATAGTCTCGAGAACGGCACGGGTTTGATCACTTCCAAGACCTGACTTCTTGTTATATGTGACCCAGTCGCCACCCTTCAAAGCGTGTACGCCGCCTCCGTCTGTAGCAAACCACACCGTGTCGTCACCACTGATAAATATGTCGCGTATTGAATTTGAAATAATGCGGTCCGGCATGTTCACGACTTTGAATTCGTGGCCGTTAAAAACAGCACCTCCGTCCTGCGTTCCAAACCAGATGAACCCCCGGCTATCTCGCTCGATAGCTGTAACGCCATTAACAGGAAGTCCGTCGGTATTTGTGAAACGAGTCAGTGAAGGACGGGCGAGATCAAAAATAGAGGATGATGAAGGAGTGGCGAACTGTTGCGAATAACCGCTTATACCGGCTAACAACAAAACTGACAGAATTGCGGCTACACAAAAACAGCTCTTTAGCATTGGGACCCCTTTACGTTTTCTAGCGTTTGCTAATTCTAAGAGTTAGAAGGACTTAAAAGCAAATTTTTGCCTAAGTAATGTAACATTGCGACTGCCTGCGCTGTCCTCCGGTTTTGAGGGTTGACGAGTCTGGACCGGAGTTCTATTATCAAATTCTTACGCCGGAGTGGCGAAATTGGTATACGCACTAGATTCAAAATCTAGCGAGCTTTACGCTCATGGGAGTTCGAGTCTCCCCTCCGGCATACTTTCCATTCCCGATTACTTAACGTTTAACATTGTCAAACACACATGTTTTGTGTTAAATTTTTTGTATTGAGAGCCTCTCGTCTCCTTTTAACCGGCTTCTCTTAAATTCTTTCCTTCCGACCGACATACAAATGCTAGAACCAACAGACGCATCAGTCCTCGTTTGTGAACCTCATGAGGAAACCCGCGCGACGATCGTTCGGTATCTTTCCGCAAACTATCGGTGTGTGGAAGCCTCGAATTTGGCTGCCGCAACTGAAATGGTCGCGAAGGGCACGTTTACGGCTTTGCTAATAGACCAGGGCGAGAACGATTTTGATGACATTGTCTCGGCGGCACAGTTTTTAGCACCGGAGACATGTTTCATTCTAATGAGCTCAAACGAATCTTCACGGTTCGTAGTTGATGCATTTCGCTCGGGCATATTTGATGTTTTGTTGAAGCCATTCGAGCTCGAAGAGCTTGAGGAAGCAATGGTAAGAGCGGTCGCGAAAGGTGAGTCAGACAAATCCCGGATCAGCTACTACCAAAAACTCGAAGCCGAACTGATTGATGGTGCAAATCACCTTGAAGAAGCCATCAGGGGCGTAGAGAGTTCCTACGGTGTAACACTTAAGGCATTGATCCAGGCACTCGAAACACGAGACGCCGAAACCCGCGGCCATTCCGCAAGGGTAGTAACCTTCAGCCTTCGTCTGGCTCACGAACTCGGTCTTGATAAAGACCAGAAACGAGATCTGGAACTTGGAGCAATGCTGCACGATATCGGCAAGATCGGTGTTCCTGACGCAATCCTCCGAAAGCCTTCAAAGCTAAACAAGCGCGAATGGGAGAAGATGAAACTCCATCCGCTGCAAGGCAACAGAATTCTGCGCGGCATTCCTTTTTTGGAAGGTGCCGCAAAGGTCGTGCTTCAGCATCACGAACGATGGGACGGAACCGGTTACCCAAACAAGGTCAGAGGCGATCAAATCGATATTAACGCAAGGGTTTTCGCGGTCGCAGACGCATTCGATGCGATGACGAGTGACCGGGCATATTCTCCCGGGCGTTCGTTCGACGAAGCCTGTGAAGAATTGAAACGATGCTCGGGTTCGCAGTTCGATCCCGGCGTAATCGAAGCATTTCACGCAGTACCTGAAACAGACTGGGAATTCCTTCACGAGCGTTCGCTACAGGAAAAACAGGAACTCTATTCATTCCAGGCAATCGTAGATGAGTTGGTGAAGTCACAAGTACACTTCGACATGGTGCACTAAACACTTCTCTTTGAACATCGAACATTGACCCAAAACACAAGGGAATTTCCTTTCCCGATTGCTTAACCTCACCCACCCTTGTGAAATAAAGCACAACCCCTGCTTCAATTCATTCGCTTAAATAATTTCGAGCGGAGTTTGTCCGCTCAAGAATACCGATCACAGCATATCTGCGGTCGGAATGTCTGTTTTATTACTTAATTTATTTTTAGGAGGAGAAAGAAATGACAAACGGTTACATTATGAACTGGCCTATACCAAAGGCTTAGTATTTGATTAAACACGACAGGCGGGTCTTCGGGCCCGCCTATTTTAATTGCCTGCCGATGATTTCAAAAAATGCACCAACGAGTACCCACTGAAGCGTCGCGAAAACGGAGAACACTCCAACATGAGTCCAACCAAAAAGAACCTCGTGCGAAAAAATGTGATGCTCCGGAACAAGATTCGTGAACAACCCGAGAGTTTCCGTTGCCGCAAAATATGCCGGAAGATCGATTAAGAAAAGGAAGATAGAGGCTAAAGGGACCACGCTGCCATGAAGCACGAATGGTCCTTGAAGAATTATCAAGAAGACAAAGAGGATAGTGTGAACAACAAGGAACGCTTGTACGGAGCGGCTCGATACCAAAAACCAAGCGATTTTCTTCGCGATCCTCATAGTCTATTGGACAAGAAGGATCCGGTTTTGTTCCACGACTTGATTACCTGTTTAGGTTCGTGCCCCGCACGGAATGTCGGGCAAGCC
>JABDKD010000196.1 GCA_013003215.1 Pyrinomonadaceae bacterium | reverse complement strand
GTGATCAGGAGGTCTTCTTTGGTCTTCAACAAATCTGCACGGTTATATACCGAAAGCTCAAAGTTATAGCCATGCGTGATTGCGTCCTTGGGACAAGCCTCTACGCAATAGCCGCAAAAAATACATCGCCCGTAATCAATATTGTAGACCTTCGCGTACCGCTCATCGCGGCCGACCCGCTCTGCGTACGGTCGAGGATCATCAACTGCCTCGATATAAATGCAGTCGGACGGGCAGGCAGCAGCACACAAATAACACGCCACGCATTTTTCTTTCCCGTTTTCATCTACATGCAGCAAATGCTGGCCCCTGTATCGAGGCTGAACCGTCACCGGTTCGTCAGGATACTGAACCGTCCACTTCTCCTTAGGGATCTGGGACAAAGTGGTTTTCATGCCCTTGATCACGGCTTTCGTTGATTGCAAAACATCTGAAATTATTGACATAGATTCGTTTGGGGCCTTTCTTCAGGCCATTGACCTATAAGCTCTGTCCAAGAGCACCAATTAGCTGGAGTGCTACGAGACCGAAGAACAAAATCGTTCCGATAACTCCGAGCACCATCCCTATTGTCGCGAGCGTCCCTCCGCCATAGGTCCCGGGATCTTCTCCAATCTTGCTTTTCGCCATGTAGCCCGTGATTAGCGCGGCGGGTCCTGTGATGATCCCAAAGCAGCAAAGGCAACTCAGAATACCGGATACGAGCGAAACTATGGCGAGTGTTTTGTTATCACCCTCAACCCCTCCGGTGCTTTCGTCGGCAGCCGAGAGAATCGAATTATTCGCAAACGGATCCGGAGCGGACGGCGCGGGCGCGGAAGCCACTTCAGGAACGGATGCCTCGACCGGTGCAGGGGCGTCCCAATCTTCTGTTGAATCCGCCGGTTCAGGAGCATCAGGCTCCGCGAACGGAGAAGCAGGAGGTGTGTCCGGCTCAGGGTTTAAGGGTTTTGGCTCAGGTTCAACCGCCGCTTCGTCAAAAGGCGACTCATCCGGAATCGCCACACCCGGCGGCATTGACTCTTCAAAAGGTGACGGAATCGGAACCGATGAGGCGCTTTTATCATCACCAGATGTTTGGTCTTCAGATCCGGTGGAGGCGTCTTCGGACGGCAGATCTCCTGAAGGCGGCTCAGACGGAGCGGGCGTTTCTTCAGCGACCGGCTTCACATCTCCCAGGTCGGGGGGCGCAATATCGGGTTCAGAAAACTTTGGAATCTCCGGCGTGATCATCGTAGCCGCTTCACTCTCCGGCGTTTCAGGTGCAGCGGGAGCCTGCGGCTTGGACTCCGTTACATCGGCCGGTGCTTCTTGAGGCAAGTCCGGCACCTTAATGTTGTCAGATGTATCGCTCGTGCTAACGACGATAGTCTTCATCGGATCTTCTTCTGCATCAGGAATCTCGAGCTCAGCCGGTTCATCTTCGGCTTGAGGAGGAGGTACCGGCGCAGCTGGCGCCGCGGGCTTCGGAGGCTCCGGGGCAGCAACTTCAGCTTCAGGCGCAGCAGGCTTCGGAGCCTTCGGAGGTTCCGGAGACGCAGCGGCTTCAGGTTTTGGCGCCTGTTCCGGCTCTGCCGGAGCCTCGTCTTTCGGCTCCGCGACAGGGAGCTTTATATCGCTCGCTACCATGGTTTTGTAAGGGTCGTCAGACGGGGATTCTTCCGCCACAACAACCAACGGCGTGCCGTCCGACTGACAAAACTTCATGTTATCTTCATATGTTTTCTGACAGTTCGGGCATTTTTTCATCGCTCTTTATCCTTTTGGTGCGAGTAGATTGAACCAAAATTAGGGCCATTCGCCCCTTCAAATGGCTGTTAACTAACGGTATAAAGGCATTATATAGCCTTTTGGTCATACCAGTTCAAGTTGACTAAAGAAATACGAAATCTCTATTGCGGCGTTCTCGTTCGAATCCGAACCGTGAACCGCGTTTTCTCCGATAGAAGATGCAAATTCTTTTCTGAGTGTTCCCTCGTCCGCTTCGGCGGGGTTTGTGGCTCCCATCAGATTACGCCATGCAGGAACAGCGTTTTCCTTTTCCAGCGCCAGAACCACGCATGGGCCGCTCGACATGAATTCCGTGAGTTCATCGTAAAACGGTTTACCTGCATGGACCTCATAGAACCCTTCGGCCTGTTTACGCGTCTGGTGGATCAATTTCATCCCGCGAATCCTGAATCCATTGTCGAGGATCCTCTGGATGATTGTTCCGTGAACGCCCTTACCTACCGCGTCAGGTTTTATAATTCCGAATGTTAAATTACTCATTTATTTTTGTAGTCCTCTTGTTTTTAAATTTCTTTGATTGGTAAATCCTAGCTGTATATTGCCTTCAAAACCTCGTACGACAAGCCGTTTTTTGTGTAAGTGTTAAAAAGGGTCCTGGTCTGCACGTTACCCAAAAAAGTTATAGAGAGATTCTCGTTCGGAGCCAAAAGGTTTAGCGCGCTGAATCCGCCTATAGCCCCTTGTCTTTCGATCAGCTTCACGCTCTTTTGATCATCTATCTTTAGATCGTAGATCCAACTTCCAAGTCCGACGAACCCGAGCTCCGGTGAGCTGGTAAACATCACGTCGGTGGATTCTCTCGAGATCAGGACCGAATTCTGAAGTGCCTTGTTCCACTTGGCCATATCGCGGAGAGTCGAATACATAGCTCCGGCTGCTCCGTAGTTTTCGATGCTGCGAAATCCTTCCTTCCTGTAGGCCCCCGCTTCAAATACATATCCGCTGGCCAGTCTTTCGACCAATCTAGAGGAAGAGATCATTCCGGTGTCCCTCATTTCGAGCGGTTTAAGAATCTCTTCTTTCAAAACAGTATCAAACGGTTTTGAATAGAGCTCTTCGATCACGGCGCCCGCAACAATAAAATCTCCGTTGTTATATGCAAATTCCCGCCCGGGCTCGCCTCTTAAATCACCGCTCAGATATTTCTCGATTACGTAGCGGTAATTCGTAAATCTTTCGTCCGTACTTGTATAGAAACCCGGATCCGGAAGAAAGGGTAATGTCGAAGATCCCGACAAAAGATGCCGAATCGTTATTCTGGAAAAGGTCTCTTCGCGAAGCCAGGGCAGGTATTTGCTGACTGGCTCATCAAGCCCGATTTTTCCTGAGTCTACAAGCCGCATCACAAGCACGGAAGTAAACTGCTTGGTGATCGAGCATATCCTGAATCGAGTATCAGGAGTGTGCCTGATCGACCATTCGCGATTGGCAAAACCAACGGATCCTTCGTATAAGACCTTTCCATCCTTTACCACGAGCAACGAGCCGCCGTATTCACCTTTCCGTTCGGCTTCTTTGAGCAACTTGTCGATCTTCGGAGAACCCAACGCGCCAGGAGCGACAAGGGCGATCATCGTAAATGCGAACAACAAGTAAAGAAACAAATTTCTCATAACATCTTGAACATAGCCCGGAGTTCTTCTGTAACTCGAGTCGGCCGCTGCGTTTCGGAATTCAACAGACACCAGATGCTTTTCGCCTCTACGAGCACTTCTTCGTTTCTAAGTATCCGAGAAAATCTCTCACATTTGATCCTGGTCGCTTTCCCAACCCAGGTTTCGGCAGTAACAAGGTCCCCTTCAAAAGCACGCCCTTTGTAGTCAATCTCGTGACGCAGGACGAACCAGGTAAACATGGACTGCAAATCGAAAGACGCTTCCGCCTCCCAATGGGCAACTGCAACGTCCTGAACCCACCTAAGGTACGCAACGTTATTAACATGTTTGTGTTCGTCGATGTCTTCGGACGAAACAATCAACTGATGAGAGAACTTCATTAGGCCGGTTCTGATTCCAAACTAAGCACCGGTGCCGGTTCCAATCAGTTCCTTAACCGCTTTTCCAATATCAGCAGGAGATTCAACAACGCGAATGCCGGCCTCTCTCAGAGCCTTCATTTTTTCAGCGGCGGTCCCTTTTCCACCCGAAATGATAGCTCCGGCATGTCCCATTCGCCTTCCGGGAGGTGCTGTCTGGCCCGCGATAAACGCCACGATCGGTTTCGTTACGTTCTCTTTTGCAAATGCGGCAGCGTCTTCCTCGTCGGTCCCACCGATCTCACCAATCATGACGATCGCATCCGTATCTTCGTCTTCCTGGAACAGCCTCAGCGCATCTGTATGGTTTGTACCGATAATCGGGTCTCCGCCAATTCCGATCGCCGAAGACTGGCCAAGCCCGAGGGCCGTCAACTGCCCGACCGCTTCATATGTGAGCGTTCCACTGCGGGAAACAACACCGATCCGTCCTTCCATATGGATATGTCCCGGCATAATCCCGATCTTGCATTTCCCCGGCGAGATGATGCCCGGGCAATTCGGCCCGATCAGCCTCGTTCCTGGACGGTCGCTCAAAAAGTCGTTGGCAATAACCATATCCGCCGCGGGCACTCCTTCTGTTATCGCAACTACGACCGGGATACCGGCATCGGCTGCTTCCATGATCGCGTCTGAAGCAAAAGGCGGTGGAACATAGATCACTGACGCGTTGGCGCCCGTTTCTTTTACCGCCTCGGCAACGGTGTTGAATACAGGCAGTCCTTCGTGGGTGGTACCGCCTTTGCCCGGAGTAACTCCGCCGACGACGTTTGTGCCGTATTCGACCATCTGCTTCGTGTGAAACGTGCCTTCTTTTCCGGTAAGCCCCTGGACGATCAGGCGCGTATCTTTATCTACTAGAATGCTCAAATCTGGTTCTCCTGAAAGTGATTGTGAAAAAGCGAAATTATATCACGGGGACTCCTCATGTCGAACCGTCACAGCCTGGGTTTCGATTTGAAATTACCGATAAACGGCGTCCTTCACCTGTCTTATAAATAAATAAGGAACATTAGCGGGCAAAGGCTCGTAAAAGTTCGTGTCTGACCGGCAAAAACTGATCATGAAATCTTTTTACACATTTTACGCAGATGCGTTTCGTATAGCGATCAAGTCGATCCTCGAACATAAGCTCCGCGCGTTTCTGACTCTTTTGGGGGTAATCATCGGAGTAGCGTCCGTTGTGGTTGTCGGTGCTTCGATCAGCGGTCTGAATTCCTACGTCTCTACCCAAATCTCAAAAGTGCTTGGCGCTAACCACTTCATGATGAACAGGATGGCGCAATCCGGCGAGATGGACGATAAAGAGTGGGAAGAGAGGAACAAACGCAACAAAAAGATTACCTGGGAAGAATTCGAGTACATAAAGGCACGGTGTAACAACTGTTCGGAGGTTGGTGCACAGGACAATGACCGGATCGACTTAAACCAGGACGGAATTGAGATGCCGTCTGTGCAGGTTCGAGGTGTGACCGAAAACATGGAGTTGATCGAGGAAAAGGAAATGGAACTCGGTCGGTTCATAAACCGTTCAGAGGTTGAAAGATCGGCGAAGGTTGCGGTAATTGGTGCGGATGTTAAAGACAAGTATTTCATCAACAGCAGTCCGATAGGCCGTGAAATAAAGGTTCGAGGCGTGCCATTTACGGTTATCGGTATGGAAGAGCGCCGCGGCTCCATGTTTGGGCAGTCGTTTGACAGGATGATTTATATCCCCATCACAGCACATTTTCAGCTTTTCGGCGGCGGCGGCGGAATCCAGGTTCACGGCTCGTCCACAACCAGAGATCTGCTCGAGTTTGCCATCGAAGACGCTCGAACGATCCTCAGAAACAAACGAAAACTCATCGGCAGTGATCTGGACACTTTTGGTGTAGTCAACACCAAAGAACTCGGAAACCAGATCGATCAATTCACCGGAGCGATAGCGGGTGTAGTCATTCCGATAACGATGACCATATTGCTCGTCGGGGGAATTGTTGTAATGAACATCATGCTGGTTTCGGTAACGGAGCGAACCTTTGAAGTAGGTCTTAGGAAGGCTCTGGGCGCCACCAGGCAACAAATTCTTCTGCAGTTTCTGATCGAGTCAGCATCGCTTTGCGCAGTCGGCGGATTACTCGGTCTGCTGCTGGCGATTGGGGTAACGACACTGATCACCTTTGCCGCGGGAATCACGATGACGATCACCCCGGTGTATGTTTTTGTCGCACTTGGTGTTTCCAGTTTTATCGGTATCCTGGCAGGCCTTTACCCGGCGTTTAAGGCCTCAAAACTGGATCCGATAGTCGCACTGACCCAAAGTTGATATGAAATTTTCAGGGACATTGCCGAAAGAAGTAATGCGAATGTCGCTCGATAGCGTGATGGCGAACAAATTTCGTTCGTTTTTGACCGTTCTCGGGATCGTGGTAGGAATCATCACGGCCATCGTGGTCTCGGCGCTCCTTCTGGGGTTGCGCGGTGACATCGTCGAGATGATCGAAGACTACGGCACCAACAATATTTACGCATTTCATTTGACAACTGGATTTGGCCCGCCAAACCGTGAAGAGCGGTCCAGGAAACCATTAACACAGGCGGACGCCGACGCGATAATGCAACAATCTGACGCGATCGAGGATATCGCCGTCGTTGCGCCGAGTATCGGTTCGTTTGGCGGCGGCTTTGACGACAACCTTGTGTATGAGGGAAGGAACTATCGTTGGGCGCTTACTGACGGTGTAACGCCGAACCTCCCATCGATCAATAACCTAACGCTGCGCGAAGGCCGGTTTATTACACGTAATGACAATCAGCAGCGTCGAAATGTGATCGTGATCGGTGTCAACGCAGCTGACGCGCTTTTCCCCGGAAAAGAAGGTGACATTGTCGGAAGAATGGTACGGATGAACGGCCAAATGTGGGAGATCATCGGTGTCATTGAAAAACGAACATCCGGGTTTTTTGGCGAAAACGAAGAAGATCGAAAAGTCATGATGCCCATACGTACCGCGAGGAAAGTAGCGCCTCAACGCGACTACATGCTTCATATCATCAAGGCCAAGCAGGACAAGGTTCAGCTCGCATTGGAGGATGCCGAGGCGGTTCTCAGGCAAAGAAGGGGTGTGAAATTCGCGCAACCAAATAACTTCGACATCAAAACTGCGGATGCCTTTATCGAGCAATTCGATTCGATCATGGGAGCAATCGGAATCGCCGCAATCGCGATCTCCTGTTTGGGGCTTCTCGTCGGCGGAATCGGCGTTATGAACATAATGCTTGTGAGCGTCACCGAAAGGACGAAAGAAATAGGCATCAGAAAGGCCATCGGTGCGACTAAAGCCGCGATCATCTTTCAGTTTCTTCTCGAAGCCATGACGCTAACATTCTTTGGTGGATTGCTGGGAGTGATACTGGCGGTCGGCATCTCGCAGTTGATCATGTTCCTTGTACCCGCGCTGCCTGCGGTGATAAGTATCGGATACATACTCTTTGCGCTTGGAGTTTCTGTGTTCGTCGGACTCGTATTTGGTGTTTTGCCCGCACGTAAGGCCGCCCATCTGGATCCGATCGAATGCCTGAGGTACGAGTAGGGTTTAGTTCCAAGTTCCAGGTTCCAAGTTCCAAGTTTTTGGTTTCTAGTTTCGGATTGCCCAAAATGCTCCAAGGGCTTGAGCGCAAAAAGTAAAACTTCGGAGAAGAAGACCAACTCGAAACCTGAAACTTGGAACTTGGAACTAGGTAAGCTCCACTGTCTGTTTATACTTCGGCTCCACTACGTTCCACCCAAACTCGTCACGAATATGCTGAGCCATCGCGGCGGCTGATTCCGGCTCGCCATGTGTTGTAAAGACCGCCTTTGGCGCCTCCGTAAGCCCTTTTAACCATTTCAGAACCGATTTCCAGTCGGCATGGGCCGAAAAGCCGTCTATTCGCTCGACATGGCATTTGACGGGAATCCACTCGCGCATGAGTCTTACCTCATCATCACCGTTGAGTATGTACCGTCCTTTTGTACCTGTGGCCTGGTATCCAACGAAGACGATAGTCGCATCCGGATTCGGCAAAAGTCTTCGAGCGTGGTGAATCACTCGTCCGCCGCTAAGCATTCCTGACGAACTGATTATTATTCGCGCGTCATTGAGCTTATTCAGCTTTATTGAGTCATTCCTGTTGTTGGTAGTCGTCATGGACTTGGTTTTTAAGGGATGACGTTGGGTCGCGAGGATACTCGCATATTCCTCGTCGTGTTCCTCATTCCAGCGGTTGTAGACCTGGGTCGCCTGTTTCCCCATAGGTGAATCTACGACAACCGGGAGAACCGGAATCCTTCCCTGCTCTTCAAGCTCACGTATTAAGTAGAGAATCTCCTGGGTCCTGCCAACCGCGAAAGCGGGGATCAAAAGCGGCGCGTTCCGTTTGACGACATCATGGATAATCTTCGTCATCTGATCATCCGATTTCTGATCTGAGTGCAGTCGATCACCATATGTGGATTCAACCATCAGGTAGTCGCATGCCGGCGGCGGAGCCGGATCTTTGAGTATTGGCTGGTCGTAGTGTCCCAGATCGCCCGAAAACAGAAACTTGATCGAATCGCCATTAGGCCGCGCATTCTCAAGTTCGACAAGGACAAGGCTGGCACCGAGGATGTGACCGGCAACATTGAACGAAGCTTTAATACCTTCACATATATCGACAGGATTTCCATCATTGGGAATCTGCTGAAGCAGCTGAAGAGCCGCATCTGCGTCTTCAGACTCATAAAGCGGTAAGGCGGGTTTGTGTTTCGAAAGCCCCTTCCTGTTTCGATATCTCGCGTCTTCTTCCTGAATTCGGGCTGAATCCGGAAGCAGGATCTTCATTAGATCGCCGGTCGCCCTCGAAGTAAAAACGGGACCATTAAAACCGAGCCGCACGACCCTTGGCAGAAACCCAGTATGATCGATATGGGCGTGGGTAATGATCACCGCGTCGAGTTCTTTTGGATCGAACGGTTGTTTCGCCCAATTGCGTTCCCTGATTTCGCGCAAGCCCTGAAAAAGACCGCAGTCGACGAGAACTTTTTTTCCGTTATGCTCGATGAGATATTTGGAACCGGTAACGGTACCAACGCCGCCGTAAAAGGAAACTTTCGCCATAATGATTTAAAACTAACACATCAACTGACAATTTAAAGCCAAAGAAGGCAGACGTTTAACGCCTGCCTTCTCTCGAATACCTGATCGCTCCCTAACTTTTTTCACCGGCTTTGATCAATACCAGATCGCTTCGCAAATCCCCCTTGACGACATAGATTTTCTTACCGTCTTTGGACCAGACAAAGCTTTTGATTTTTCCGGCGGTAAATTCCGAGAGCTGTTGTTCTTCAGAGCCTCCCGAAGTTGACCACAATTGCGATATCGCCTCCGGTTTAATACGCGTGAAGCCCTTTCCGTCCGGCGCCCAGTTGTAAGCCTGACCATAACCGGTGACGATTTCTGAAACCTCTTCTTTATCAAAAACAGGTTCTCCTTCTTCAAACTTCCCAATTCTCAGCTTTGAAGTAAGTTTTGCTTCGTTTTCGTCAAAATGAACAGCGATATATGCGAAACCGTTTCCTGTAGACGACACCCGGGGCATCATGTCTGAGGTCTTGCTCCCCGGCATCAACTCAGAAGCGGCTCCGCCCTCGATCGAGACCTTCATTAACTTCGAAAGCCCGCCATCGTTCATCTTTCTGACAAAGATCACTTCGCGGCTCGTCTTGGAATACACCGGACTAACATCCGCGCCCTTTTCGGGGAACGTCAACTGAACAGCATTCTTTCCGTCACGGTCCATCTTCCAGATTCCGATTCTTCCGCTTCGATTTGAAGCGAATACGATATCCCCCTTTTCGCCCGCACTCACCGGCTGAAGGTTATAGGCGCTGCCGGTCGTGAGTTTCCTCTCATTCCCCGTTGTGGGATCGATCACATACAGATTTATTTCTTTGCCGTCACGTGCTGAATATATGATCTGGTCGTCAGGGGTCGCAGTAATGCCGTTATAGCCATATATCCGGTTGCTGTCAGGCTTTATCTGTTTTGTTTCTTTCGTTTTCGGATCGAAAGAATGCAGTCCGCCCGTCCACTCCATTTTGGTGGCGATCACCGTCTTACCATCCGCCGATACGCTGACAGCCTCATAATCGCTGGTGTCGGTGGTTACCGATCTAGTCTCTCCGTTTGCGGTGTCAAGATGCCAAACCTGCATCGCCTCGTCAGCGCTCTTTCTTCCAACAAAAATGTACCCGGAGCCATCGCTCAGCGCCTGAAAGCCCATCGCCGGCGACCATCTGTCTTTATCAAACTGCTCGACTGCGGGATCACCTACAACATCTTTGGACTCCACGTCGATCGCAATCAATTCGGTCTTCGAAGAGGGTTGCCCCGTGAGCCTGGCACCGGTCGCAAAAATTCTTTTACCCTTGGATCCCCAAAAGAGGTCAAGAATTTTGTCAACACCCAGCTTTTCCGTTTCACCGAAGACCTCTTCCCCGGTTCCGTCAATTGAGGTCAAGATTATCTTGTCACCGCCCTTCGTCGGATTATGTCTGAAAAAGGCTATGCGCTTTCCATCCGGCGAAAGTGCGGGACGGGAATCGATATCCTTGATTAACTCCCTGGATTCACCACCGAGCGCTGAAACCTGCCATAGTGTTCCGACCCCGTTCTTAACTCCCACGTAGTAAACAAAATCGCCGTCGTGGGAAAATGCGGGCTGGAGAAACCTAAGGTCAGAAGCCGGAACGATTTCAACCTCAGATCCGGTTGCAACCTGTCTAACCGACATCCTGGTCCCTTCGGCCGATTTGCTGGCAAAGGCTACAAACTTTCCGTCAGGCGAAACTGCCGCCTGCTGTGCATCGCCATCATCGGTCAACCGTGAAATCTGGATCGTGTCATAGCTCGCATTGTCTCCCGCGAACCACGCCGATATCGAGTACCAACCCGCCATGGCCAGAAATCCTACAACGAGCGCCGCCGCGATCGGAGCGAATCGTGAAACAGTTCGTTTCGCGGTTTCCACCGTAGATGTACGTGCCTCCAGCGGCGTCGATGAGGTTTTATCGGAAGAAATCGTTTGGTGAATAAGCGTCGCGCTTTCACTGGTATTGTGTTTCGGCAGAGAAATGGTTTTCGCCAATTCCGGGCTCTGGGATTCGTCGATGTCCCTTTCCAGCTCGAGACGCACTTTTCGAAGATCAGCTGCGAGGTCCTGAACCGAGTCGTATCGCTTATTCCGGTCTTTGTTCAAGCTACGCCTTACAATTCCATCTACCGGGACGGGAATTTCGGAAAGAGATTGCGGTTCTTCGTGAATCAGAGCGGCCAATTGATCGCTGACCGATTCCCCGTCGAACGGTGTCTCGCCGGTAATCATCTCGTGCAGCACGACTCCAAGGCTCCAAATGTCAGTCCTTCCGTCGGTCTCTTTACCCCGGGCTTGTTCGGGAGACATATATCTGACGCTTCCGATGACGAGGCCCGGCTGAGTTTCGACCAAAAGCTTCTCATCTTCATCTGTTGCGAGCAGTGGTTTTGCGAGCCCGAAATCGAGGACCTTGGCAATCCCGTCCTTTCTCACCATTATGTTCTCAGGCTTTATATCCCTATGGACGATCCGCGCCTGATGGGCTACAGACAACGCGTCAGCGACCTGCTCAGAGATACTTACTGCCTGGTAGAGACTCAGGCTCTCGTTCTCGATCTTATCCCTGACCGTCTCTCCGTCTATATGCTCGGTCGCGATAAACAACTTGTTATCGGAATCAACGATTTCATGAATCGTAATGATCCCCGGATGGTTCAGCGCGGAGACTGCGCGGGCTTCATACATAAACCGCTTTACGCGATCTTCATCAAGGCAGAACTCCGGCAGAAGTACTTTCAAGGCAACGCTTCGGCCCAGCTGGCTGTCTTTGGCAAGAAACACCTCACCCATTCCGCCACTGCCGATCAGTCGTTCGATTTCGTATCTGCCTAGCCTTTCACCAACTAACATAGCCGCTCCGCTTTTTTTAAGGTCTTCACCATATAAACGTAATTCGTGGGCCAAAAGTTTGTTTTTAGCGTCCAAACGAAAAAACACCGCGGTCCTTATATAAAGAAAACACCGCGGTTTGTTTATTTAAGACAATTCTTATGCTGTTTAGGAGTCCTGTGAGCCGGGAAACTTTATGACAGATCCTTTGTCGCGACCTTTGCCGACCTGCTTCCGTTCCTTTGCAGTTTGCAATAGCTCTGGGGCAGAGTCAGCGTCGTCCCCAAAAGTAGCAGTGCCATGATTCAATTTAACCGTTAAATTTTGGGTCCCCGGTTGTTCAAAAGGCACCACTTCAAAGTCCGCCTTAATCCTTTGAACCACAGACTCTGCGTCTTCTTTTCCCGCCTTCGGCAGTATCATTAGGAACTCGTCGTTTTTGATACGTGCAACAAAGTCCATCTTTCTTAGTTGGTCGGTAATACGTTCGGCGACGAATTCAAGCAGCCTGTCCCCTGTTGAATGACCAAACTTCCGATTGATCGCTTCAAACGAACTAATGTCCAGAGCAACGGTCGAAAGAGGCCTGTCCGGGCCGAATCTTTCTGATTCTGCGACCTGGTTCTCAAGAATCAGATGCATTGCCCTTTCGTTTGGAAGACCGGTCAGGCTATCTTTCAATGCGTTTGTGACCGAAGTGGCAAAAGAAATTGAGTTGGCTATAAGCGGTTCGATTCGTGTTACAACCGCCCTTAGATCTTCTTCGTTGATTTCCTTGCTGTGTGCAACTGCGATTACGGCCAGAATTTCAGTGCCCCTTTGGAGCGGCATGGCGGCTTCGAACAGTCCGGTCCTACCCGCGTCCTCGTGAACGAACGCGGCGTTTGTAAATGCCTTGAAAGCCAAGTGCTTTAGCGGTCGGTATTCGCCATCAGCTTGTGGCCCAACTCTGCTTAACCCATCTTTTACGTCCACCAAATAGAATTCAACACCCTTTACGCCCCCTTTCGAGAGCCTTGCCGCGACCAGCCTAAGCATCTCTTCAGGTTCCATCGAAGCGGCAAAGTATACTGCCGCCTCTTCCAAAGTTTCCAATTCGTCAACGAAGAGTTGGCGGTCCTCCAGATCATTAGGTTCAGGGGCTTCGCCGGTCGAGGCGGCGTCAGAGGCAAAAACGTATTTCAAAATGACCGCACCCGCAATTACGACGACAATGGAAACCGCTATCCTTAGGGTCAGACTGAAACCCGATACTGCTATTAAAAATACCGCAATGCCCGTAAGCACCGAGACAGCCACTTTCAAATTGTCGTATTTTTGGGGCAATTTGCTCACGAAAAGTAAAATTCAGAAAAGCTGATTTGGCAGGAAATGACCGAAAAACGTGTCCAATCAAACGTTTTTCCTACTTCGACAATAACTTTTTCTCGACATACCCGTCAATACCCTGTTTTTCCAAACCCTTTTGTTTATGGGCTTTAACAGTTTAGTCCAAAAATTCAATGTGGAAACCCTCAGAACTTTTTTTCAGAACTATGTGATTTTTCATTTGACTAACATTGACTTCGTAACTATATTGAGCAGTGTTCTAAAAAAGGAACCTGGATAAATGACTGACTTTTGCCAGTCATTTTTACTAAATAGAAATAAAATTATCTTTGAAGAAGACAGGAGATTAACAAAATGAAGAAGATTTTGCTTTTGACGGCTGTAATAGCTTTGGGCGCTCTTGGGCTTGCTTGCCCGGCTGAGCCGACAACAAATACAGCTGATAACACGGCTAACACCGCTGACAATTCGACGACTACAACAGACAACACTGCTGCTGATAATTCGAACGCATCGGAAGATGGCGATAAGAAAGACGGCGAAGACGGTGATAAGAAAGACGGCGAAGACGGCGACGGGAAAGACGGAGACGCTAAAGATGGCGACGCTGACAAGAAAGAAGGCGACGACAAGAAAGATGGCGACAAGTCGATGACTGACAAAATGAAGGAAGGCGTAGACAAGGCTGCTGATGCTGCTAAGGATGGCGCTGACAAGGCTAAAGAAGCCGCTGACAAAGTTAAGGACGCAGTTAACTAGTTTGTCCTTTGAGATTGGAAAAGGCACGCTTTTGGCGTGCTTTTTCTATTTTAAAGCCTCTTCCAGCTCCGCTATCTCAACTACCGGCCTCTGACATGCGAAGTTTTCGCAAACATAGACTGCCGGCTTCCCATCCACCTCTGATTTACCTTTTGTCAATTCCGACACCTGTTCAGCCCCGGGCCTTTTGAGGTAGGTGACGGCTTCCGGCAGATACATCCCGAGGACCGCGGCCTCGATTTCACTCCCCTCCTCTCCGGCAACTACCACTTCAACCGATTTACCAAGGCCAAACTCGAGTGCGGAAATCGCGCGGCCAAAGGCGCCCGGGTAACGTTTTATCTGAGCAACTACCAACCGCAGACCATTTGTGGAATAACGTGAGAACTTCTCATCGCCAAGCAGACGGGAAAGTTTCAGCAGCACATCGAATGCCGCGTTGTTTCCTGAAGGCGTCGCGTTGTCATTGTAATCTTTTGACCGGATCAACAGTTCTTCGTGATCTTTTGAGGTGAAGAAGAATCCGCCCCCGTCCTCATCCCAAAAATCTTCGATCATCGCTTCCGCCAGACGGACCGATTCATTCAGATACTTCGTCTCCCCTGTTACTCTGAACAGCTCGAAGAGGCCATCCGCCAGGTTAGCGTAATCTTCGAGATAGGCATCTAGTTTTGCGGTCCCATCTTTCCATGTTCGCAAGAGGCGACCATCATCCGTCAGCTCATCCATCAAGAAGTCGGCATTTGTCCTGGCCACCTCCAAATAATCATTCCTGCCGAGAACCGCACCGGCATCCGCAAACGAAGCGAGCATAAGCCCATTCCAGGCCGTCAAGACCTTTTCATCACGGAATGGACGGATTCTCTCTTCCCGCGCCTCAAAAACTACCTGACGCGAACGCTCGAGGCTCTCGCGAACCTGTTTCTCAGGGATTTTCAAAGCGGTTGAGGTTTCGGCCAGGGTGTGTCTGATATTTGGTATATTCTTGCCCTCGAAGTTACCGGCCTCGGAAATGTCGAAGAAATAGTTAAAAATCGCCGCGTCATCTTTTTCAAGCAAATCTTCGATTTCCGATGGTGTCCACACAAAGAACTTCCCTTCTACGCCTTCTGAATCCGCATCCTGAGCTGAATAGAATCCTCCACTTGCGTCAAGCATTTCAGCGATGACGTAATCCAGTGTTCGCTCGACGATCTCCCGATAGAACTCGTCGCCCGTGACCTGGAAAAGATGCAGGTAGACCCTTGCCAGCTGAGCATTGTCGTAAAGCATTTTTTCGAAATGTGGTGTCAACCAGATAGAGTCGACTGTGTACCTGTGGAATCCTCCTCCCAGCTGGTCAAATATCCCTCCCAAGGCCATCTTATTGCAGGTCTTGACCACCATATCCAGCGCATTTTGTTCACCCGTCCGCCGGTGATACCGCAATAAAAACTCAAGAGCCATCGGAGCGGGAAACTTCGGAGCACCGCCGAATCCGCCATTCGCCATGTCGAACGTACGCACAAAACTCTCGTAAGCCAGATCCAGAAGTTCGGTTGAAAGCGGTTCCGAGCTTGCCTCCGCAAGCCCGATGCGTCTGATCTCACCAACGATATCGTTCGCCGAATGCAAAACATCTTCCCTTCTCTCGCGGTATGCTTCAGCAACACTTGTTAGAATCTGTTCGAAACTAGGCATGTTAAAGCGCGGAGCCGGCGGGAAATAAGTTCCACCAAAAAACGGCCGCTGATCCGGCGTGAGAAAAGCTGTCAAAGGCCATCCTCCGCTCCCGGTCGTCAACTGAACGAAATTCATATAGATCTTGTCCACATCAGGACGTTCTTCCATATCAACCTTGATATTCACGAACAGTTTGTTCATGAGTTCCGCTGTTTGCTCGTCCTCAAATGACTCATGCGCCATGACATGGCACCAGTGACATGCTGAATAACCGATACTCAAAAGCACAGGTTTGTCCTCATCCCTTGCTTTCTTAAACGCTTCCTCGCCCCATGGATACCAATTAACAGGATTGTGGGCATGTTGCAGGAGATACGGGCTCGTCTCGTCCGCAAGCCGGTTTCTATACTTCTCGGATTTTTGCATAAATCTAGTGTCCCGTTTCGGGTTTGAAGTTTCAAGTCGGTCTCTGAACGAGGCTGCAGGCGTTGAATCTTCGGGTCCGTATTTGCTATATTGACGACCATGATGACATCCCGAAGCACGTTCAACCTCAGACCGATGTCCGCACGCCCGCAACTCCACGGCGGCGACTAATTATTCCTCCGCGAATCGAAGCGGCCGTCCGAGGACGGTCATGGTGCCGCCATTTGTGGCGTTTTGAACTTAAACGGAGGATACAATGACACCATCAACAGATATCAAGAAGCCGGTAATCAAGACTGAACTACCGGGACCAAACGCAAAAGTGATTATTGCGGAAGATGAAAAGTACGTAACACCGTCGTACCCTCGTCCCGATTACAAGCTGGTGGCCGAAAAAGGCTACGGCGTCTGGATGGAAGACGTCGACGGAAACGTCTTTTTGGATTGCAACGCCGGTGTTGCCGTATGTTCTACCGGCCACTGCCATCCTGAGATCGTGCAGGCGGTAACTGAACAAACCAAAACACTTATGCATATGTGTGGGACCGATTACTACTACCGCCATATGCCGGATCTCGGTCGCAAACTCAACGAGATCGTTCCTATCGAAGGTGAAACGAAGACCCACTTTGCAAACAGCGGCGCCGAAGCAGTAGAGACTGCTCTGAAGCTCGCTATGTACCATACGAAGCGACAGAAGTTCATATCGTTCTTTGGCTCTTTCCATGGCCGAACGCTTGGAGCGCTTTCCCTGACGTCTTCGAAGAGAGCTCAAAGGCTTGGCTTTGCGCGACAGGCGCTTGACGTCACTCATGTTCCCTATTCGTATTGCTTCAGGTGCCCGTTTAATAAGGGCAAGTGTGACGATGGCTCTTGCTGTATGGGAACTGTCGACTGGATCGAAGACCGGCTGTTCAAGACCACCACACCGCCAGAAGAGGTAGCTGGCATCGTTATTGAGGCAGTGCAGGGCGAAGGAGGATACGTTCCTGCCCCGCCCGAAGTGCTTCAGGCTATCCGCAAGATCTGCGACAAGCACGGGATCATGATGATCGTTGATGAGGTCCAGTCCGGAATGGGACGCACCGGAAAGATGTTTGCTATCGAGCATTCCGGCGTTTCGCCGGATATCATGTGCCTCGCAAAGGGAATCGGTTCCGGCCTCCCGATTGGCGCTACGGTCGCGAATGCAGAGATCATGTCCTGGCACAAGGGAGCCCACGCCTCGACGTTCGGCGGTAACCCCGTTTGTATTGCCTCCGCTCTGAAAACGATAGAGTTGCTTGAAGGGGGAATGACGGAGAATGCGCGCGAGGTTGGAAACTACCTGATGGATGGCCTCAGAAAGCTTCAGAATAAGCATAAATCGATCGGAGATGTCCGCGGCCTCGGTCTTATGGTAGGAGTGGAATTCGTAAACGAGGACGGTTCTCCGAATGTCGAACTCCGGGACAGACTGGAGATCGAGTGTTTTAACCGCGGATTGATCATTTTGGGCTGCGGTGATTCGACAATTCGCTGGTCTCCGCCACTCATTCTTTCGAAGGAAAACGTTGATGTAGCACTTGAGATATTTGATCAGGCCATCGATGCATCAACATAGTTAAGGCCTTACATAATCAGCATACCCGTAACACATTGATTTGTATTGTGTTACGGGGCTCTTTGAATCTTACCTTCTGTTCAGTCAGACCCAAAAACGGTAATACAGAGTCGAGCGCCTTCCAGTAGTAGATTCAAGAATTTGTTGAATTGGCGACATTTCCCAGTCCCCTTTTATCACCAAAACTCCGATCCAATATTCTTGACAGTCGCACCTATGCTCGTAGTTCGCGTACGCACAAATAAGCGTATTCCAGCCAAATCGCTTTCAAATAATTGTTGATTCACTTACGATGATCTTGGACTTTCTTGGTGTTGGAATTGTCTGCTTGTAACTCTCGTGGAGGCGAATAATCGTGCAAAACCAAACTAGATCAACTCTCGTACTCAAATTAATTGCAGTGTCGATAACATTCTCATTTGCTGTCGTGGGCTCTTCTAACTATTTTTGGAGGGCGAACGCGTCGGAGTCGGGTCCTCCGGCATCAAATACCAACGCACCGGGTGAATTTAACTGCACTGACTGCCATAATTCCTTTCCGCTAAACAGCGGAATCGGAAACATGGAAATTACGGGGGTTTCAACGAGGTACCAACCTAATCAGGACATTCCAGTAACAGTTACCATAAACGATCCAAATGGTTTTGTCTTTGGATTCCAACTAACCGCGATAGATTCGCAAGGGCGTGCTGCTGGAACATTTACATTGCCGACTCAGAATCCAGCCCAAATGCAGATTGTCACCGGAATTGTGGACCCACATGAAAGAAAATATGTCGAACAAACGGGCGATGGAACCCTTCCGTCCCAGCCAGGCACGAAATCGTGGACATTTAACTGGACAACTCCGAGCGAAGATCTCGGGGCCATTACGTTCTATGCTGCCGGGAACGCCGCTGACGGCGCAGCGGGCAGATTGGGAGACTATATTTACACAACCTCGAGAGTCACTACGACGGACCCTCCCCAATTCGACTACGATGGCGACGCCAAGACCGATGTCTCGATCTTTAGGCCGGGACCTGGTGAATGGTGGTATCGCAGGTCGTCTGACGGCGGTAACTTTGCCGCCCAGTTCGGTGCGGGCACCGACACCATCGCTCCTGCCGACTATACGGGTGACGGCAAGACCGACATCGCCTTCTTCAGGCCTTCTTCGGGTGAGTGGTTTGTCTTGAGAAGTGAAGACAACTCGTTCTTCAGCTTCCCGTTTGGAGCAAACGGAGATATTCCCGTACCGGGTGACTATGACGGTGACGGAACTGCTGATCCTGCAGTCTTCAGGCCTTCATCGAACACCTGGTTCATCAACAACTCCGGCGGCGGGACTACTATCCAGGGATTCGGTATCGCGGGAGACCAGCCTGTTGTTGCCGACTATGACGGTGACGGCAAGGACGATATAGCCATTTACAGGCCTTCATTGTCTGAGTGGTGGATCGACAGGAGCCAGGACGGCCTTCTGGCGCTTCAGTTCGGTGCCTCGGGTGATCAGACGACACCGGCCGACTTCACATCGGACGGTAAGGCTGACGTGGCCTTCTTCAGGCCGACGACAGGTGAATGGTTTGTGCTGAGAAGCGAGGACTTCTCGTTCTTCAG
>JABDKD010000181.1 GCA_013003215.1 Pyrinomonadaceae bacterium | reverse complement strand
GTCAAAAGAAAGCTGAAATAGCGCTCTTGCCGCGGCGGCTCTTACCTCCCTTGTAGGATCGGCCCCGCAAAGAAGTATCGTCTCAAAAACTGATTGATGATCGAATTCGGCGAGGATCGCAACTGCCTTGGAACGCAAAGACGACGAGATGTCGTATTTCGCAACCTGCTCCAATGCTTCTATTGAATTCCTTGTTCGGAATCTCGCGAGGATCCTGATTGAGACCTCCCGAATTTCCGGATCTTCCTCGTCTTCGCAATGAGTCTGTTCGATTGCGCTCATCAAGGCATCGTCATTCGATATCGGAAGTGCGTCAAAATACTTGGGTTCATTAAGACCATCAAATCTATTTACCGGTAACTTGTCGAACTGAATCTGCTGAAGCTTCTTCTTCGTTTCGTCAAAGTTCCTTCCCGTACCATCCTTGATTGAGCTTAAATCATCTTTCTTAAGAACCCTGCTGGTTCTGGGAAGTCCCGTCGGATAATTCTTTGATTTCCCTTTTTTCTTATTGGACGCACTTTTTAACCATGCCAGTTCTGCGTCAACATTCTTTTCCCCGTTGCCGGATTCCGCCGAAGATCCCTCCGACAGACCATATTTCTTCTTGTACCAAAACCCGACTGCTCCTGCGAGCGCTATAAACAGTACGAATATGCTGATGTACCACCAGGTGAAATCCTCTTGAGGCGGAGGAGCTGCCGGAACGGCCCTCGTTGGCATCTGTGACATAGCAGCCACGGAAAATAACAGAATCGTGAACAGAAGTTTGGTCGGCTTTTGTATAAATCGGTTCATCTTGGCTTTTTCTCAGGGTCGAGCGTATTTTGTTGGCGAGGTTAAGCGAGTGTACGGGTTGTGAGAATCCGCATAAAGACAGACGAATCACCAGACAAGTCAGTCCTCTAGTATTATGCCCTTTTTGGCAGGAAATGTGAAGCAAAATGTTGTACTTGGTTAAACTTTGTTGATTATTAGGATTTTAGCGAGGAGATTGGAGTTCTGACTTTACGAAAACTGTCTTTCGTATTAGATTTAGAAATCCTTTCATTTAATCGTTTTCGGAATTATTTAAATGGCTATGACGGGTACCGTTGCGACCACACAAATTGATGGCTTAACCCTTATAAACAGGGGAAAAGTACGGGACATATACTCGGTTGACGATGATTCGCTTCTCATTGTCGCAACCGATCGGATTTCCGCGTTTGATTGCATTATGCCCAATCAGATCCCCTATAAAGGCAGGGTCTTGACCGCGATATCCGCTTTTTGGTTTGAGTTTCTGAGCGATGTTACCGGAAACCATCTAATCTCTTGTAATTTAGCTGAGATGCCCGAAACGGTGAGAAGAGTTCCTGAATTGGAAGGCCGATCCATGCTCGTTAAACGTGCCGATGTGTTCCCCGTCGAATGTGTCGTCAGGGGTTACCTGGAGGGGTCGGGCTGGAAGGATTACCAGAAAACCGGTTCCGTTTGCGGTCATGCGTTACCGGTTGGCATGAAACAATGCGACAGACTTCCCGAACCGATTTTTACTCCTGCAACGAAGGCTGAAAGTGGTCATGATGAAAACATCGACTTTGACAGGTTTAGGTCGATTATCGGAACTGATTCTGCATATGAGCTTCGGGACCTTACGATGGAGATCTATCGTGCCGCGACAAAGTATGCCGAATCGAAAGGAATAATGATCGCGGACACGAAATTCGAATTTGGACGGGTTTCAAACGGTGACACAATTCTTATCGATGAGGTGCTAACACCTGACTCTTCAAGATTTTGGGAAGCTTCGGAGTACCAACCGGGTCGCGCTCAAGCCTCGTTTGATAAACAGTTTTTGAGGGAGTATCTCGAAACCCTCGACTGGGACAAGACACCACCGGCCCCGCATTTACCGGAAGAGATAGTTGAAGCGACCTCCGGGAAGTATTTAGAGGCCTACAAAAGGCTTACCGGTTCAGCGTTGGAAATTTAGAAGGAATTCTGGAATTTTGGCAGCAAATCGTAACAACTCTGACCTGAAGAACCGTCTCGAAGAGCTGGTCGAGGATATGCTTGACGGCTCTATAATGCTTAATGAAGCAACCGAGGAGTTTGAAAAAGTCTTTATTACAAAAGCCCTTGAACGCAATAATCGGCACATATCAAAGACTGCGGGTAAAATTGGTATCCATCGGAACACCCTTTCAAAGAGGATAAGCGAATACGACTAGCCCAAAACTTCTACAGGGTCACCTACCTTTATATTGCTACCGCTCTCGGGAACGAGGTTCGTTCCAAACAGGACATCATTCGAATTTAGGTCCAGCTCATCGAGTCGATCCGGAAATATGTCCTTCGCCAGTCTGAAGTCTGCAAGGGTCTTTAGCGGTTCCCGACCAGTCCTAATACCGGAAGACTGATCTACAGTGGTCACGACGCACCTGGCACAGGGCTTTGTGACCCTGAAGACCGAATCGCCAACACGTATCCGCGCCCACGAATCCTCTTCGAACTCCTTCGCACCTTCAATCACGATATTGGGTCGAAACCGTTCTACTCCTACAGACTCTTCAAGCCGGCCGTTCAGATTCTCAAGCGAAGCTGTTGTTATTGCAAGCAAAGGGTATCCGTCCGCGAAACTGACGATTTCATTCCCTCGATTGAAGCATTCATTTATTTGACGGTACGAATCTTCCGGCATATAGCAGAAGAAGACGGTTTTTCCGAGGTACTCGCTTAAGAAGGCATTCGTAGGTTGATCTGCGATTAAGGCATCCACGGTGCTGCTCCAAACAGTTACTTTTTTACGATCTGCCCGTCCTGACGGTTGATGCAGCCACTCCTTTGTTTCTCCATTTGGTAATTCCAGACGGATACCCCCGCTTATTGGACTGGCATCGATAAGAGCAAGTCTCGCCTTTTCCCGTTGTGTAACATGACCAAATCCTGCGTCGGTGATCATATACCTCCGGTCGTTCAAAAGCCCTCTCGGGGTTATTCTTGAACTCTCTAAATGTATTCCTTTGAGAGACTTAACAGGATAAACGAATATGTTTTTGACCCACATAGATATCTGATAGACCTGCTATCAAGTTTTCTGACAACTGTTTTTTACGGTTGACAAATCATTGTGAAAGTTTATACTAGCACTCTTATACTGAGAGTGCTAAACATAACCGGGCGGATGCCCTTTTAGAATATAACGTAATCTTTCTTAAAAGGAGTAAAAAGAAAAATGGCAACTACAATCAAACCCTTGCACGACCGAGTAATCGTTCGTCGCATTGAAGAAAACACTACAACTTCGGGTGGAATCATTATTCCCGATTCGGCAAAGGAAAAGCCCCAGGAAGGCGAAGTGATCGCTGCTGGCGAAGGCAAATACAAAGATAACGGCGAACGCCAGACTCTCGATGTCAACGAAGGTGATCGTGTGCTCTTTGGTAAGTACAGCGGTTCTGAAATCACGATCGACGGCGAAGAGCTTCTGATCATGCGTGAGGACGAGATTCTCGGCATCATCAATCGAGCCGGCGCGAACGCAGGTTAAGAAAGAATTGGCAGGCCCAATTATACGGCCAAACAACCCACAAGAATTTAGGAGTAATAAGAAATGGCAAAGCAAGTAGTACATGGTGAAGACTCACGCGCCGCAATTTTGCGCGGAGTTAATCAGTTGGCTGACGCAGTTAAAGTAACGCTCGGCCCGAAAGGAAGAAACGTAGTTATTGACAAGAAATTCGGTTCCCCGACCATCACCAAAGACGGTGTGACGGTTGCTAAGGAAATCGAATTGGCTGATTCGCTCGAGAACATGGGCGCTCAGATGGTTCGCGAAGTCGCTTCCAAAACATCCGATGTCGCCGGTGATGGAACAACCACTGCAACCGTTCTCGCTCAGACGATCTTCAGGGAAGGCGTCCGAACAGTTGCTGCCGGTGCAAATCCTATGGCTCTCAAACGCGGTATCGAAAAGGCAGTTACAAAGCTCGTTGAAGAAGTTCAACGCGTGGCGCAACCGGTCTCGGGCGACTCTATCGCTCAGGTTGGAACGGTTTCGGCAAATGGCGATAAGACGATCGGTACAATCATCGCTCAAGCGATGGAAAAAGTTGGTAAAGACGGCGTTATTACGGTCGAAGAGTCGCGCACCATGGATACGACTCTCGAAGTCGTGGAAGGTATGCAGTTTGACCGCGGCTACCTTTCGCCTTATTTCGTGACAGATCCTGAAAGAATGGAAGCCGTTCTGGAAGATCCTTATATCCTGATCAACGAGAAGAAGATCAGCAACATGAAGGACCTTCTCCCGATTCTTGAAAACGTCGCCAAGCTTGGCAAGCCGCTAATGATCATCGCCGAAGATATCGACGGTGAAGCTCTAGCAACACTAGTAGTGAACAAGCTCCGCGGAACGCTAAATGTCGCTGCCGTTAAGGCTCCCGGCTTTGGGGACCGACGCAAGGCAATGCTTGAAGACATAGCTGTACTCACGGGCGGAACGGTAATCAGCGAAGATCTCGGCATCAAGCTCGAGGCAATCTCGATCGATGATCTTGGTAATGCCAAGAAAGTTACGATTGACAAAGATGATACGACAATCGTTGAAGGCGCCGGTTCAGGTGAAGCTATCGAAGGCCGCGTTAAGACGATTCGCTCGCAGATCGAAGAGACTTCCTCGGATTATGACCGTGAGAAGCTTCAGGAACGTCTAGCCAAACTTGTTGGCGGAGTTGCGGTAATCAAGGTTGGTGCTGCTACCGAGACCGAGATGAAGGAGAAGAAGGCAAGAGTCGAGGACGCAATGCACGCAACGCGAGCGGCAGTCGAAGAAGGCATCGTACCCGGCGGCGGAGTCGCTCTGGTACGAGCCGGCAAGGTTCTTGCTAACTTTGACACGGAAAGCGAAGACGGTGATGAGCTGATCGGTGTTTCGATTGTTCGGCGCGCTCTTGAGGAGCCGCTTCGCCAGATCGCTAACAACGCCGGCAAAGAAGGCGCTGTAATTGTTGAAAACGTAAGAAGCGAAGACAACGATACATACGGCTTTAACGCGGCAACTGAGAAGTTTGAAGATCTTGTTGCAGCTGGTGTTATCGATCCGGCGAAAGTAACGAGAACTGCTCTTCAGAATGCGGCTTCAATCGCCGGCCTGATGCTGACCACGGAAGCAATGATTGCTGACGCGGAAGACGAGGGCGACGATATGGGTGGCGGAATGCCGGGCGGCGGAATGCCGGGCGGAATGGGAATGGGAATGTAATAGCCCGTTTCAGTTAAACACTTCGAGTTCCAAGTCTGTCTTTTCAGGCTTGGAACTTTTTTTGTTTAAAGGACCATTTTTTCCGGTTCGATCAATTGAGCTAGGAGCTTAGAACTTGGAACTTGGACCTTGGAACTTGGAACTTGGAACTTGAAACCTGGAACTTGGAACTTGAAACTCGGAACCTGGAACTTGGCAAAATCTCTATTTGTGTGCGTCAATAGATCGTAATTATCAAGTTTCAATAAGAATCGAGAGGCTCCGGTGCCACGCAAAGGAGGCTCAAGGACAGTTTCCGAGTCGATTCGGTTGAATTTCGGCGGTGGTTTCAACAGGAGTTGGGACTACGCCCCCGGTTTTGAATAGTTTTATGGAGTCAGCATGAATAAACAAATCATACCCCAATGCCGTAAACTGCGGGTTTTGCAGTTTAGTTGGATAGTTCTCATCTTTTTGTTTTCAGTCTCAGTAGTCTTCTCCCAGAAACATAAAGAGACCCAATTAGGAGGCTCATATGTAAACGGAGCCGGTGAGGTGGTCTTTTCATACACAGCGGTTAACCCGATAGTCGTCAACGACAACGCCCCCGCGTCACCCTACCCTTCAACCATCACCGCGGCGGGAATCAACCCAACCTCAATCGTACGGATTTCCGTTACCCTTAATGCTTTTACGCATTCGGTGCCGGATGACGTCGATATACTGCTCGAAAGCCCGTCCGGACAACGTTCAATACTTATGTCCGACGCCGGTGGAAGCAATGGTGTTTCGGGGATAAACCTGGTTTTTAGCACATCCGGATCTCCCATCCCGGACAGCACTGTTTTGACATCGGGGACGGTAAGCCCTGCAAACTATATGGGAAATGACGGTGCCCTTGACGACTTCCCGTCCCCCGGGCCGGGAACGTTAACAAATGAACCTGCAGATCTGACTGTTTTTAACGGAACTGACCCGAATGGAACCTGGAAGCTTTATGTAGTTGATGACAAGGGGGCCGATACCGGTTTGATTGCTGCCGGTTGGACGCTCTCGATAGTGGTGCCCCTGAGCCCGGGGATTGTATCGAAGACTGCGGATACGGATGATGGCACCTGCGATGCGGACTGTTCTCTTCGTGAAGCAGTGACGTCAGGTGCAAACCAGATCACGTTCGGTCCGCTGTTCAGCGCGCCGCAGACAATTACACTCTCCGGGTCTGAACTAAATATTCCCAATAGTTTTATATTGACAGGACCCGGCGCAGACCTACTCACGGTTTCAGGTAACGGCTTGAGCAGGGTCATGCGATTTGGAATAAACCGAATCAATTTTGTCTCCGGGCTCACAATAACGGGCGGTGTTGCTGATTCCAACGGCGGCGGCGGTATCCATAATTCCGGTTTGTTGCTGCTGCTGAACTCTGAAATCACAGGCAACAGCGGTCCAATCGGCGGGGGAATCCGAAATCTGACCGGCGGATTTCTCTCGGTTACTTCAAGCAGTGTCTCAGGCAATAGTACAAATAGTAACTTCGGCGCCGGGGGTATCGAAAGCTCCGGGCTTATTGCGGTCACGAATTCAACCATAAGCGGCAATTCGTCAACAAACGGGATCGGTTCAAACGCCGGCGGAATTAAATCAAGGGATGGTGTGATAACTAACACGACAATCTCAGACAATTCCGCTGCCGGCCCGAACAGCGCCGGAGGCCTTTACCGCGAGGCTGGTACCCTGACCGTTCGAAACACGATAATTGCGGGCAATTTGAACAATTCGGCCACCCCGGACACCTTTGAGAACGGCGGGACCGGAATGAGTTCTACCGGTTTCAACCTTGTGGGGAATCCCGGATTGGTATCCGCGTTTAATCAAACCGGTGATCAAACAGGAAACGGCGCTGCCCCGCTCGACCCCGGCTTGCTGCCGCTAAACAACAACTCCTCCTCTACGAGGACTCATGCGCTGCAGTTGAACAGTCCTGCAATCGATGCCGGTGACAGCTCGAATTCGGTTATCGATCAGAGATTAATGACGAGACCCTTTGATTTCCCGCTGGTTCCGAATATCAGCGACGGAGCGGACATCGGTGCTTTTGAAAGGCAGGATACCGATGCAACTGATGCGACGCTCTTCGATTATGACGGCGACTCGAAGACCGATGTCTCGATCTTTAGGCCGGGACCGGGTGAATGGTGGTATCGCAGGTCGTCTGACGGCGGTAACTTTGCCGCCCAGTTCGGATCAGGCACCGACACCATCGCTC
>JABDKD010000179.1 GCA_013003215.1 Pyrinomonadaceae bacterium | reverse complement strand
GGTCAATGCCTCCTCGAGAGTGGACAAGTACGCTTCATCGGCCGTGCCATCAGGAAGTTCTATGTCCAGGTCAGACGTCTCTTTTCTGAGCGGATAGTTTTTCGCACCATGTATTGAAAAAGTGTACACATCTAGGTCATTTCTAAAAATAAAAGCGTTCCCGTTTCCCTGGTGAACGTCGCAATCAATAATCAGAAATCTACTGCCGGGCCGATTCTTCCTAATGACTCCGATTGAGACGGCAATATCGTTCAATACGCAAAACCCTTCTCCCCTGTCCGGAAAAGCATGGTGAGTCCCTCCCGCTAGATTCGAAGCATATCCGGCCTCGATCGCATGTTTTGATGCCTCAATCGTCCCGGACACTGCCAGAAAAGACCTCCTGACCAGCGACTCAGTCCACGGAAGCCCTAACTGACGAAGCTCTTTTTTCGAAAGATTCCCTGACATCAACCTGTCGATGTAACCGGAATCGTGAACCAATTTAACGTCTTCGACTTCTGCGGGAGCCGGTACGTTGAGATTGTTTTCCGTCAGGGTCGACTCATCGAGCAGAATATCCCTCGCCAATTCGAACTTCTTGATTGGAAAAACATGATCTTCACCGATATCGGCGTAGTAGTCGGGTGAATAGAAGACACGGTAATCCGTCATGGCAATAATTTTAAAACACTTGCTTAATGCACTTCCAACAGCAAATGCACTTTAAAAGAGTGGAGCGGCTTATGCTCGGGAAAACATAAGCCGCGGATTTGGCGGAAGGTATTTCTGTAGGCAAAGCGGAGTGGATTGGCAAAAGGCGGATTGTAACAGGCAGGGAAATGTGCTGAAGAGTAAATTCTCCGCGTTATTTAGTTCTTCGGCACAAGAACTTTTTCATTTGAACGACTCATTCCGATCTTGCGCGCCTCACGTGCGATCGTGCCGTCGTCCTTCTTAAGATTCTGAATCTCCTCCTGGAGGTCCAGATTGTTAGTTGTCAAAGTTTCGATCTCGTTATTTAGATTCGAATACTCGGTCGATTGTTTTCTGGCTTCCGAAAAGGCCCGGAAATTAATCGCCAGACAAAGCATAAAAGTTATCAATATGACTACCGCAAAAACGAAAGGTGTTGATTTGACTGCACTATGGTTCTTTCCTGTACGTCCCCTCTTCGGGACCTTGTTTTTCTTCTTAGTCCAGTAAATAGCGCCTTCCTTCATTCAGAAGATTCTCCAAATCGTTTTCGTCTTCGGTCTCAGCGTAAATTCGTACCAGGGGCTCGGTTCCTGATGGACGCATAAGCATCCAGCTCGAATCCGAGAATATGAACTTCACGCCGTCCATTCGGTTTACATTGTCAATTTTGCGGCCGCCGATTTCGGTCGGCTCACGGGATAATTTGTCTTTCAAACTCGCGGCGACCTCGTCGGTCAGTTGGACACCTATCCTGCCCGACTTCAGGTCACCCACCTTCGCAGTAAGCTCGGCCAATTGTTCGGTCAAACTTGCCTGCCGTTCCGCGACGGCTTCCGCAGCAAGCAAACATGCCAGGAGACCGTCCTTTTCGGGGTAATGCCCTTTGATCGAAAGACCGGCGGATTCCTCTCCGCCCAAAATAATCTGGTCTTTATTTATCAATTCGCCGATAAACTTGAATCCTACCGGCGTTTCATGCAATTCGATTCCGCGATATTCAGCAACCCTGTCTACCAGGTGAGTCGTTGCAACGGATCTTGCAAGGCCTTCTTTCCAACCGCGGCTTTCATAAAGGTAATCAGAAAGTATCGCGATCAAATAATTTGGCTCAATGATCCGGCCGTCGGAATCCACGACTCCGAATCTGTCGCCGTCACCATCGGTTGCCAAACCGAGCGTCAGGTTCTTTTCAATGACCGTTTTACAGAGTCCTTTTAGTTGTTTACTTCCCGGCTCGGGCGACATCCCCTCAAATGTCACATCGCGCCAGTCGTGAAGTGTTTCAACCTCAAGACCGTTGTCCCGCAGTACCTTATCGAGATAACCTCGTCCGGTTCCCCAAAGTGCGTCATATGCGTATGAGCCTTTGGCAGCGGCGATCCGGTCAAACCTGATCTTAGTTTTCAAATCGTCCAGATAGTCCGGACGGGGGTCAAAATCCTCTTTACTTCCTGAATCTTCATCAGGAACTTCAGCCCTTTCTTCGATAAGCTTCTCGATTTGCTCAGTGATTTCCGGCAAGGCCGGCGCTCCGTCTGCTGTCGAGAACTTGATTCCCTGATATTCAGGAGGGTTATGAGAAGCCGTAAAGTTGATTCCACCGGCGGCCCGGTTGTTCCGAATCGCGTGTGAAACGGTTGGCGTCGGCGTCGGACCGGTGCATTTAAGGACCTTAAAGCCTTTATTCATTGCGATTTCGGATGCAACATCCGTAAACCGCTCTCCCATGAATCGTGAGTCATGACCAACAACGATCGTGTCGTTGGTATGACCCGGGCTGCTTTTCAAATAACTACAAATTGCGTTCGAAACTAACCGAACTTTTTCAAATGTAAACTCATCGGCGATCACGGCTCGCCAACCGGATGTCCCAAAACGGATTCCCATATAAAAGGATTGTCAAAAAAATTCCTGAGTACTGCTGGATTATAAATTGAATCGATGAAACTGATTCACGCTTTTTGAAAAGCAAGGTACGAATTTCTTAAGCTTTTCTCGAGGGTGAACAAAAGTTAGCATTATTTCTTGAAGGTTGTAAAGTATCTTGTGAAATTGGTTAACTTACGTGTTTTCAACAGTTTAACATTTCACGTTGAAGTAACCGCTAAAGAAAGTGCTTAAAGGTGAACGAAAGGTGAACAGAATTCTTTTTTTGCTGATGACCTAGGCTTTGTGGGACTGATGGCCACCCAAACGGGTGAATATTCAATATTCAAAAAAGTGAATATTCTTAAGCACACGTTTAAGTTGAATATTCAGATTTACGCGGGTTTAGATGTAAACAAAGAAAATCAATGGCCAGGTGTATCAAATTGACCACCAAAGACTGTAACTACCCCCTATGGATTAAATTGACACAGCTAAATCATTGCGATTCGTCATGAGTGAGTTGCGTAACCTCAATTATCACAGCATTTAATTTGTTGGTAGCCGGGTGGCATACAAGTTGCCAATAGATAGGGGGAATTTCTCCTCCGCGCTTTTTACGCATTTCAATTTATTCGATCTAGGTTCCTACGGGGATCTGAGCGCAGGAGAGACTATATAAAGGTTTTAATTATTTGGAGAAGAACATGCGACCTATTAAACATTTTGAGAAAGGTTTGACCTATATTGCGAAAGGTGCATTTGGTGCCGTGAAATCGGTCAACAAGTACAAGCCCAATCCTTCGTTTACGCCGAAGTGGGCAGATAAGCCAATGCTGAAGTCGTGGCAGAAGTCGAAGCCAACACTTGGTTTCCCGAGGACTACGGACTCCCTCTGCCCTAACTGCGTTATCGAAGCTCGGGAGAGTATTTTGAACGGTGACGAGGATGTTTCGCTTTTGATCAACGACAAGGTCGGAGAGATCAAGGCTGAGATTATCGAAAGAGACGGTGAGATCTGGATGATCAAGGATTGCCCGGAGCACGGCCATTTTGAAGACTTGATGGCGATCGATTCGAAGTTTCTCGAGCACATTGAAGCAAACTTCCCCGGCCGCGACATGCGCGCTCACAACGACGAAGAGCTCCATAACCACGGTACGTCCACAATCAAGTACGGCCGCGGCGCTGTATTGACAGTTGATCTTACAAACCGCTGCAACATGATGTGCGACCCGTGCTTCATGGATGCCAACCAGGTTGGATTTGTTCACGAGCTTTCGATGGAAGACGTTAAGGAAATCCTTGACAACGCTATTTCGATCAAGCCGCGAAGACAGATGTCGGTGCAGTATTCAGGTGGTGAGCCCACGCTGTCCCCACATTTTATCGAGTCGATTCGATATGCACGAAAGGTTGGTTACAACTCGGTTCAGGCAGCAACGAACGGAATCGAATTCGCCAAGTCGAAAGAGTTTTGCCGCGAGGCTGCTGAAGCTGGTCTTAGGTTTGTTTACCTACAGTTTGACGGTATCGGCAACGACGCCAACTCACACAGACAGGTTGGAAATCTCTTTGACGTAAAACTGAGAGCGATCAACAACCTGCACGAAGCCGGCGTTGACATCATTCTGGTTACGACCCTTGTAAACGGAATCAACAATGACCAGGTTGGCTCGATCGTTAGATTCGCTTTGGATAACCCAAAGAAAATCTCATTCCTTTCATTCCAGCCCGTTTCATTTACCGGCCGTGACGAGCACATTACAGAAAAGAGACGTCTGCAGCAGCGATACACTCTTTCGCACCTCGCTCAAGACGTGCAGAAGCAGGTAGGTATCACGGAGCCGACTAGAGACTGGTTCCCACTGTCGCTTATGGGAGCTTTTGCCGACTTTGCAGATATGGTCCACGGACCTGAGGCAGAGTGGGGTCAGGTTTCCTGCGGATGTCACCCGAACTGTGGCGTCGGAACTGCGGTAATGATTAACAAGGAAACGAAGGAAATGGCTCCGGTACCGGAGTTCCTGAATATTCCGAACCTTGTTGAGGACATGAAGCATATTACCGATACAAACCGCGGTAAATGGTTTTCGAATATCATGATGGGCCTCGCGCTTCTTAAGAACTATAACCCCTACGGAGCTCCTAAGAGTCTCACTTTGGGCGGCATTCTTAAGAAGTTTGATAAGTCATTTGGCCTTACAGGTAAGGACTACGGGAAAGTTGACGGCTCCAGGACGGCTGAAGACATTGAGAAGCGCCGACAAGATCCTTGGAACTTCCTGTTTATTGCAGGAATGTGGTTCCAGGACCTCTTCAACTATGACTTCCGAAGAACCGAGATGTGCATCATCCCTTACGGAACACAGGAAGGCGAGATCTCCTTCTGCGCGTACAATACGGGTATCGGCTGGAGAAATATCATCGAACACATGCACCAGAACGCGACCGTCGCGCAGTGGTACAAGGAGCACGGCCGTCACGAGGTATTTGCTCGTGACAAGGAAGTCGCGCTTGCAGCGGACGGCCACAGCCTGGTTCTGAACGCACGTGACCTTGAGCGACCGGACAAACCTGACATGGAAGGTCCGAAGACGGCGGCAGAGGAAATGCAGGAGATGAGAAAGCTCTACAACAAGATGGTTATGGAGAAGAACGACATCAAAGGTGACAATCTTGTCCAGATCGGTGGTTTGAAGTCGAAAAAGGACAAAGAACCGGCGTCAGCGTAAGACGTCGATAAATTAAAACCTGATTTTTCCCGCGGATTCGCATGGATCCGCGGTTTTTTTTGTTCTCACATCCTAGAGTAGTCTCGCACTCAGCTTTGCACTCACCTTTAGTTTGATTGCGAAGAAGTATTAGAATCATTTACAACTCAGTCGCAAATGTTATGAACAGACGAGATGTACTAGGTGCTGTGGCGTTATTGCCGTTTATCGCACGTTCGGCCTATTCCGCCGAAAGGAAATCTTTGATTATGAGGAGAAAGACCCTCAAGCCTAAGAGACTCAACCCTGGCGACACGCTGGCTGTGATCGCGCCCGCGAGCGGAGTGTCCGAATCTACGTTTGAAAGGGGACTTCAGAATCTGCGGGATCTGGGGTTTCGAACAAAAGAGGGCAAATACGCACGTGGTGGAGAGGGGTTCCTGTCGGGCTCTGACAAAGAAAGGCTGCACGACCTTCACTGGGCTTTTCGGGATAAAGATATAGACGGTATCTGGTGCATGCGTGGAGGCTACGGTGCGTCGCGGATACTCCCCGAAATCGACTATAAGCTGATCGAAAGCAACCCTAAAGTATTTGTCGGCTATTCCGATATCACGGCCATTCATCTCGCGATCCAACGTAAGACCGGTCTCGTCACCTTTCACGGACCCAATGCCGCCTCGACATTCACGGACTACACCGTCGAACACATAAAAAAGACTTTGATCGATCCGCCATTGCGGCAAAAGATCGAACTCCCGCAAGCCCCCGAAGGCGAAGACCCGGAACTCTACGAAGCCAAGGTACTAAAAGGAGGCGACTGCAAAGGCAGGATAATCGGCGGCAACCTGAGCCTTTTGATTGCACTCACCGGAACGCCGTTCGGGCTTACGGATGTTAAACGGAAGATCCTCTTTATCGAGGACGTCAACGAGCAGCCGTACCGGGTCGACAGGATGCTGACACAACTGCGGCAGAGTATCGATATGCGTTCATTGGCGGGGATCGCTGTTGGCGTTTTCACACGGAACGAAGCGGACCCGGACGAGCCTTCACAGTCACTGATGGAAGTTCTAAACGAAAGGTTGGGAAACTTGGGAATACCGGTGATTTATGGTTTGTCTTTCGGTCATATTCGGGATCAATTCGTCATACCAATTGGAATCCGGGCGGAGATGAACACATCGAAATCGAGCCTAATATATATCGAGAGAGCAGTGAAATAGTCAGGTTTACTTTTTTAACGCCGTGCGCACGGATTCAAGCATTTCCTGATGCTGTTTCATGAGAGCGCCCGCCTGCTCCAATTCGGCCCCGCTGACGGCACAACTGACGCGGCAGTATTTAGACCGTCCACAAACACGTGGTTCAAATCACAATCAAACGATGGATTTGAGGCAGTTACATTCGGAATCTTCAATGACATTCCGGTCCCGTCCTCGTTACTGCCGAATTAAGCGGTCCACGCCCGGCCCGCAGGTGTCCTCCTATTGATAAAAGTGCACCTGTGGGCCTTGAAAATCTCCACGAATTACGCTTTAATTGTTGTTTGCTCGTGCTACGGCAATCAGGGCAAAGGGGAGAGTGATAGCACTTGGCTTTTATAGAACTTAATAGTAATGAGTCGATCGAGAATGCATTGCGCCGCTTCAAGCGGAAGGTAATGACTGAAGAGATCATCAAAGACTATAAGAAACATCAGCATTTTATTCCGCCCGGACAAAAGGCGAAGTTGAAGTCGGCAAACGCGCGCAAGCGTAATAACAAACGTCGACGCATGCAGCGTTTTAACCGACGCTAGTTAATTTTGATTTGAAGGCGCGGTCGCAACAGGAAATCAATTTGGTTTTTTGTGCGCCGCGCTTTGGTTTTTAAATCGTGCCAAATATTCTTATAACAAATGACGACGGGTACCATTCTGAAGGTATACAAGCACTTGAAAATGCCCTCAAAGATCTTGGCGACGTCTACGTAGTTGCGCCCGAATCCGAAATGAGCGGCGCGTCGCACAGCCTGACCCTTGCCAGGCCGCTGCGTATCAGACAGCTGGACGAAAGGCACTGGACGGTCGATGGAACGCCGACTGACTGCGTGACACTAGCTCTAAACCAGATCCTGAACGAAGACCAGAGACCTGATATTTGCGCCACCGGAATCAATCCGGGTGCGAATCTGGGTGATGACGCTACGTATTCAGGTACCATAGCAGGCGCACTCGAATCGACGATTCTTGGTGTACCGGGGCTGGCGTTCAGCCTTGTCGCATATCGGAACCACGACTACATCGAATCCGCAAAGGTCGCAAGAGAACTGACAAAAAAGGCCCTCGCAGAAGGAATTCCCACCGGCACACTGCTGAATGTAAATATTCCGAAAGGGGTGCCAAAGGGCTATCAGGTAACCAAACAGGGTTTTAAGGATGCCAGGCCGGTCATTACAGAACATATTGATCCGCGAGGCAAACCTTACTACTGGATCGGCGAAGACCGCTCGGGCTTTCACGCTGAAGGCGGAACGGACTTCGAGGCAATAGATGATGGATTCGTTTCGGTTACACCCATGCGAAGCGACCTTACAAATCATGAGGTGATCAAAGAACTCAAGGGATGGGAGACGAATTGAGTTCAAAGTTCAAAGTTCAAGGTTAAGTTTCAATGTTGAAAAGATTTAAGAGCCGAATCGGAAGCCGCGGCCGCGCAAGTGAATTTTTGAATTGTAGAAATCTAACCTTGCATTTTAACCTTGAACTTTGAACATTGAACCTTGAACTCATTTGTTGAACCTTGAACTCAAAGAGAATGGACGAATACAAAATCGCTCGAGACAAAATGGTTCAAAGGCTGGCGGAACACTACAAGATCTCCGACCAAAGGGTTCTTGACGTGATGTCAGAGGTCCCTCGACACCTTTTTGTACCGGAGGCGCTTAAGTTTCAGGCGTATCGCGACAATGCCCTCCCGATATCATCAAACCAAACCATTTCGCAGCCCTATATCGTTGCGAAAATGACTGAATTACTCGAACTAACACCTGCCTGCAAGGTCCTTGAAATTGGGGCTGGAAGCGGGTACCAGACGATAATACTTGCTAAGCTGGCTCGCGCTGTGTACGCGATCGAGCGGATACCGGCTCTTGCGAAGGAAGCTAAACAAAAACTCACGGAATTTGGAGTAAAGAACGTAACGATCAGTTGCGAAGATGGTACAAACGGCTGGCCGATTTATTCTCCTTTTGACGCCGTGATTGTAGCGGCCGGCAGCCCATCTGTCCCAAATCCACTTCTCGAGCAATTGAAACCTGGCGGCAAGCTTGTGATTCCGATCGGCGAAGACCCCAAAAGCCAGGTTCTTTTCAGGTTTATCAAGGAAGCGCAGGGATATACCACTGAAGAACACGGAGCATGCTCATTCGTTCCGCTGATTGGAGATCATGGATGGGAGTCTTAGTTGACGGCGTTGACGGAGTAAAGTAAATCACAACCTCACGCACCGCAATTCACTATTCACCATCCGCAATTCACTATTAACTATTCACTATCCGCATTTCACTATTCACTATCCGCAATTCACTAATTTCAACCAAAGTTTTACTATTAAAGGCTCATGTATCTCGAGCATTCGAATATCACAGTAACTGATCTTGAGGAGGCAATGCGCTTCTTCAAAGTCGCGTTTCCCGACTTCGAAATAAGGGGACGCGGCAGGGCGGAAACGCCCGGCAACGAAAGGGATTGGCTTCATTTCGGTAATCAAACGACTTACGTCGCTCTGGAAGTGGCCAATGACGGAAAATCAGACCATATGACGTATAGAAATCCCGGCTTGAACCATATTGGTTTTGTGGTCGAAGATGTTGAGCTAGTCGCCCGGCGTCTCTTGGATGCCGGTTTTGAAGAAAACATGAGGGACTTTTCGCACCCCTATCGTAAAAGAACGTATTTCTATGACTCAGACGGAAACGAATACGAGTTTGTCGAATACCTCACTGATAACCCGCACGAGAGAAATCAGTATTAATTAGCCATGGAAGCAATCATCGATTTTATATACAGGTTTATTGATTTCATTAAACCTGATCATTTGATCAACTATCTTCTCGACCTTCTCGGGGTCTATGTCTATTTTGGTCTCTTTTTTATTATCTTTGCAGAAACAGGCCTTGCCGTCGGGTTCTTCCTTCCCGGGGATTCGCTTCTCGTTGTAACGGGACTCATGGCGAAAACACTTCCTGATAAGCTGAATATCTATTTGGTCCTAACGGCATTCCTGGCAGGCTCGATCATTGGAGACAGCACTGGTTACTGGACCGGCAGGTTTATGGGCAAGAGCCTTTTTAAGCGCGAAGATTCGTTCCTCTTCAAACCCAGCCGGGTGGAAAGGGCAAATATCTTTTTCAAGATGTACGGACCCAAGACAATTATCCTTGCCCGATTTGTACCGATCGTCCGCACATTTGCACCTTTGGTAATCGGAGCTTCAGATTTCCCGTACGCGAAATTCCTGACCTATAGTGTTCTTGGAGGAGTTTTCTGGATCTGCAGTATGGTTTTGGCGGGATATTTCCTCGGCGGTGTTGTAGAAGAAGCATTGGGAATCAAACTGCAAGACCACATCGAAAAGGTCGTGATTGTCGTTGTATTCCTCTCGCTGCTTCCTCCAATAATTGAATTCATTAAGCACAAGTTTGGAAGCAAGGAACCCGAGAAGCAGGTTGACTAAACATCGTGGTTTTCCTACACTCTTCCATTGGTCGTCGGGGTGTAGCGCAGCCTGGTAGCGCGCACCGTTCGGGACGGTGAGGTCGGAGGTTCAAATCCTCTCACCCCGACCAAAGAATCAAGGCCTCGCGACATGTCGCGAGGCCTTTTGCTATTCACCGACCTGATAGGTTGCGATGCTTGTCGGAGTCTCAAAGCATCGAACTTTGTATACAGAAACCCGTTCGTCATCAATCTGTGAATCGAGATACTCCAAAATGTATCGTGCAAGATTCTCGGCCGAAGGATTGAGCTCCTCATCAAACGGCGGCAATTCGTTGAGGTTGCGGTGGTCAAAGTAGTCAACGATTTCGTCCGCCGCGCTTTTTAGATCCCCAAAATCGATCAGCAGTCCGATGTTGTTCAACTCACGACCGCGGGCAAAAATCTCAACCTTGTAGTTGTGGCCATGCAAATTCTCACACTTTCCCTTGTAACCCCGCAATTGATGCGCTGAGGAGAAATGCCTTTCGATCATTACTTCGTAAAAACTCTTGCTCATAACTATTGGTTTAGGGACCAGGTTTTGGGGTAAATCTCCTTGCACCGGACCCGCTGCTTTACCCACTAAGCGAAGCCGCGCCCGCTTCCCTTTCGAAAAACTTTCTTACGTCCTCCAAATCAGTCGTTTTGAGCCCCGCGGGAAGCGAATTCAGGAAATCTTTCCCGTATCCCTTGGTTCTCAACCTGGGATCAAGCAGTGCGATCACACCTACATCGGTCGTACTGCGAATAAGCCGGCCGACGCCCTGCTTCAACGCAATAATCGCATTTGGAACACTGTAGTCAAAGAACGAACGACCTCCGCTCTCATCGATAAACCTCGTTCGCGCCGCGACAAGAGGGTCTGTTGGAACCGCGAACGGAAGCTTGTCGATAATCACCATGGAAAGCTGTTCTCCGGGCACATCGACTCCCTGCCAGAACGATGACGTACCAAACAGCACGGCGTTAGGCGTTTTCTTAAAACTCTCCAGCAATCCCGATTTCGACATCGAACCCTGAACAAAACACGGGAAATTCACCCGGGATGAGACGATTTCAAAAAGGGCGTTCATCGAATAATAGCTTGTCGCCAGCACAAACGCCCTTCCATCCGTAATCTCAAGCAGCTTCACGATCTCCGCTGCTGCCATGTCCGCAAATTGAGGGTTTCTCGGTTCAGGCATCGAACGAGGCAGATAGATCAAAGACTGCGAGGCATAGTCAAAGGTTGAAGGAGCCAGCAGCGAATCCGCATCGGGGACCCCAAGCCTGTTTTTAATAAAGTTGAAATTACCTCCGGAAGAGAGGGTCGCTGAAGTAAGAACTGCCGTATTGATGTCCTCAAATAGCTTTTCCTGCAGGATTGCTGACACGTCAATCGGCGAAGCCCGCAAGAACATCCCTCGTCCCCTGCGTTCAACCCAATAGACATAGTTCGATTCAGACTGTTTGGTTACGAATTCAAGGTTAAATCTTATCTGGAGGATCCGGCGTACCAGGCTTTCAGCTTCGGGGATTTCATCGTCGAATTGCGCGACCGCCTGTTCGAGTCTTTCCAAACCGTTGTCCAAATGAAAGTACGCTTCTCCAAGTGGGGTGGGTGTTGATTCCAATTGCCCGTCATTCACAAAGTCCTTGCGCTCGAGCGGGTACCGTCCATCTTTTCCTCGACCTTGCTTGAATCGAGCCCAAAAAATATCTGAAAATCCGGTAACCCGTGCGATCGCACGATTTATACCGCTAACCGCAACCGCATCCGGAATCGGGAGCGTCGCCGCATCACGCGCAACCTCGTCGATTTGAAAGTTGGAAACCTGGAATCCGAAATAGTCCGCGGCGATATCTTCCAGCAAATGAGCCTCGTCAAAGACAACCGCGCCGTAGTCGGGCAGCACCTTGCCGTACTCGTTTCCCCTAACGTTCAGATCCGCAAAAAACAGATGGTGATTCACGACAAGCACATCGGCTTCTTCGGCCTTCTGCCGCATTTTAGTAATAAAACACGCCTCATAGTCCGGACATTTTTGACCAATACAGCTCTCTGACTTCGCGTTAATCCGTGACCAGAAAGGAAGCCTTTCGGGGAGATGTGTGAGTTCAGCACGATCACCTGTCTCTGTTTCCTCCGCCCAGTGCCTGACCTCCTCGAAGTAGTCCATCTCATCCAGACCCTCTAGAATCGGCTGGTCCTGAGCCTTGTCAATCTTATAAAGACAAGCGTAATTTGAACGGCCCTTCATATACGCGGCTTTGAACTTTCTGGGAAGGATTTCCTGCAAAAACGGTATGTCCTTCTCCATTAATTGTTCCTGCAGATTCTTCGTGCCCGTCGAAATGATCACCCGCTTCTTCCCGGCAACCGCAGCGGCCACCGAAGGGACCAAATACGCAAGGGTCTTACCCGTTCCCGTTCCTGCTTCCACGATCAGATGACGTTTCTGTTCAAAAGCGCCTAAAACGGCATCGGCCATCTCAATTTGACCCGGACGGTATTCATAGTTTTCGTGATGTTTCTCCAGAAGCCCGCCATTGCCGAAGATAGAATCCATATTTGGTGCAGTGAGGTTTTTCATTGATTTGTCTTCTTACATTATTAGGAGAAAATAAATTGACCCCTATTGGATAATCCTGTATAAATGAACAACTTAACAGATTGATAACTATTAACTCGCTAAAAATCCGGTAGATTCAGTGTGTCGATTGTACCCAGTCACCATCGAATCAACAACGGTAAAGACTTCATTCTTACTTTGTCTTGTCTCGCATAAATCGTTGATTTTGTTCGATTAATTGTTCTGTTAATTCATTTTATCTCGTCTTAATAGTCAACTACTTAGTACGTAGTCCAAAAAACCTTGTGTTAGCTTTGAGGAGGGCTTAACTAAATGCGAAAACGTTCCACGGCAGACGCTCGAAGGAGTGTGCTGCTGTCATTTGTTGTTTTGGGGCTTCTATCGGCTGTAATCGTATTGCCGTATATGTCCCGAACGGAGGCTGTCAGTAACGACACCGCAAAACGCGGTTTGTTGAATCGAACTGAGAGTCACGTCCGTGGTTTCGAGAATTACGATATCAGGCTTGAGAAAGGCCCGGTTATTTCCGAATCACTTCTTAAATTCCGCAGAGACGCCGGAAAAACTGCTTCGGCGATCGCCGACGTAAGAGACAACTTTGTTCGTGGTGAGCAAGACCTTCGTACGCGCGTCAACTCTGTGAAATTCGAATACAGTGACAGACTGCAAAGCCCTGAGGTAATAACTCCGGATGTTTACAGAGCAACCATTGAACGGTTGACCGGCCCTTCTCGTGAGAAGAACGGTGAGGCTCTGCGCAACTTTGCAAAGCAATATAACAACCTTGTTGGTTTGGAAGTTAATCAAATCGACCAACTGAAGGTAACTGCGGACTACACGAATCCGAGAGGAAACATGGCATTCGCACACCTTGCTCAGGAAATCAACGGTATTCCTGTGTTTGCGGGTGAACTGAAAGCTGGATTCACGGTAGACGGCGAGATTGTTCGCGTTATCAACAACCTAGCTCCGGGTCTCGACTACGGTTCGCTTTCGACGGATTTTGGAGACCCTCTCGATGCTGTTCGTTCGGCTGCCGGTCATATCAATTATAAATTGCAGAGACCGGACGTTACTCGAAACGATGCCGCTTCGACGGACATGAAAGTCGTATTTGGCGAAGGCCCTTCGGCTACTACTGCTGAAAGGATGTACTTCCCGACAGAAATCGGTGTTGCACGACCGGCTTGGCGGGTTTTGATTTGGCTTCCCGTAAACGCGTTTTACGTCATCGTCGATGCTGAAACCGGCACGATGCTTTGGCGCAAAAACATTACGGAAGATCAGACACAATCAGCAACGTATGAAGTCTATGACAATACGAACGCATTCATGAATGCTGCTGATTCCCCCGCTCCGCTTACACCCGGCCCGATTGATCCCGGCTTGGGAACACAAGGACCTATTGGAACGAGAACTAACGTAACCCTTATAGGTAACGAAGGCCCCCTTTCCTTTAACAACAACGGCTGGATGACGGACGGTGCAAATGGCACCGATGGTCATACAGATGGCAACCACACGGAAGCCGGCTTGGACATTGACGGCACCGACGGCGTTGACGCGCCAATGCTGGGAACCGGTCGCGTTTTTTCTTCGGCTTGGAACCCTCCGCCGGGCAATCCGGCCCCGGGCGATGCGCCGACGACTGCCGATTCACGGTTTGGTGCGGTTGTTCAGATGTTTTATGTAATGAACCGTTACCATGACGCTCTTTATCAGCTCGGATTTACTGAGCAGGCGTTTAACTTCCAGGATGACAACTTTGGACGCGGCGGCGCCGGCGGCGACAGAATCCGCTCCGAAGGTCAGGACTCATCCGGTACAAATAATGCGAATATGTCGACTCCGGCTGATGGCGGGCGTGGACGTATGCAGATGTTCAGGTTTACCGGTTCTGATCCGGATCGTGACGGAACAGCGGATGGCGATATTATCGTTCACGAGACGACACACGGAACATCAAACCGATTGCACGGAAATACCGCGGGATTGGGTACGAATATGGCTCGAGGAATGGGAGAAGGCTGGAGCGACTTTTATGCTCACGCTCTGCTCTCGGAACCTTCGGATCCGATAAATGGTGTTTATACTACCGGTGGTTATGCAACTCTCGATATTACTGCAGGGTTTAACGCCAACTACTATTACGGAATTCGTCGATTCCCGAAAGCTGTTTTGGCATTCACGGGCGGCCCGGGTAACGACCCGCATAACCCGTTGACGTTTGCAGACCTTAACGCAGGTTGTGATCTAAGTGACGGAGCCTTCCCGCGTGGTCCTATCGGATCGTCTACTTGTGACCAGGTTCACAACGCTGGCGAGGTCTGGAGCAGCCACCTTTGGGAAGTTCGAGCATTGATGATCAACAGGCTCGGTTTTTCTGCGGGTAACGAGAAAGCTCTTCAAGTCGTCACTGACGGTATGAAGCTTGCTCCGCTCAACCCGACGTTTATTCAGGAACGTGATGCGATCATCGCAGCTGCAGCAGCACTTCCGGCCGCGCCGGAATCATCCGCTGATGTGGCGGACGTTCGCGAAGGTTTCCGACTCCGTGGAATGGGCTTTAGTGCAGAAGTGATTTCAGCGTCACCTGCAAATGTTGTTGAAGCATTCGATACACCGAACGTAAGAGCGGTCGATCCGATTACGGTCAGCGACGCGAGCGGCGACAACGATGGTTTCCCCGAGCCGGGTGAGACAGTAACTTTGTCAGTACCGGTAACCAATCCGAATACCGGAGCGACGATCACGAATGTGAACGCAAACGTTAACGGCGGAACAGATGTCAGCTATGGCGATATCGCCGATGGCGCTACCGTAACAAGGGACATCAACTACGCTATCCCGGGTGGAGAGCCTTGCGGTTCTTTCCACACAGTCCAAATCAACGTGACAAGTGATGAAGGTGCGCAAGCGCCGTTTGACTTCACGTTCCGTTTGGGTGAGCCGGTTGGCGGTCCTCCGACGACGTTTGAAAACACCACGCCGATGGATCTCCCTGCCGGACAGCCTGCGACCACTTCAGGTCCTGCAGATCCGTATCCATCAGCGATCACTGTTTCCGGCTTGACCGGTAACAAGGTGATAAGTGTTGAACTTAATCAGATCAACCACACATGGGTTGGCGACTTGGATATGTTGCTTGAGGATCCGAATGGTAACACCATGGTGATCATGTCCGATGCATTTAGCGCAAATAACAGAACCGGCACCGTTGTTGCCACTCTGACATTGCGGGATGATGCAATGGATGAAATGACGACGTCAGGCGTTCCGCCAATGACGGGTACATTTAAGCCATTCAACAGCGGCACAACGGATACGTTCGACGCTCCTGCTCCGGGCGGACCGTATGAGCATCCGGCTCCGGGCGGAAGCGCTACATTCCTTTCCACCTTCGGTATGGATGGATCCACAATGAACGGTGACTGGAACCTCTGGATCGACGATGACGCTGGCGCGGACCCGGGCACAATGGACGGTGGTTGGAAGATCACGTTCGAATCGGATGACTACACCTGTAGCGTAACTCCGAGTGCAGGGAACGGCCGTGCGGACTTCGATGGCGACGGAAGAACCGACGTATCGGTATTCCGTCCTTCAGAAGGAAACTGGTACCTGAATAAGTCGACATACGGCTTCGCGGTAATGAACTGGGGACTCTCGGGCGACACGCTCGTACCTGGTGACTATGACGGCGACGGCAAGACGGACATGGCGGTATTCAGACCGGACGCTGATTCGGCGAATCCTGACTTCTACATCCTTAACAGCAGCGGGTTTACCGTATCCGGCGCTTCGTGGGGTGTAGCGGGAGACGTACCGATTATCGGTGACTACGATGGAGACGGAAGTGACGACATCGCTGTATTTAGGGATTCCGATACAACTTGGTACATCCTTAACAGCGGCGGCGGTGCTACCTTCAACTCGTTTGGAACGTCAGGTGACACTCCGATGGTCGGCGACTTCGACGGCGATGGAATGGCTGACCCTGCGACCTTTAACGCAGGAACGTGGAATCACATGCTTTCGGGCGGCGGATCACCAATCGTAACGGTGGGTGCTGCTGGTGATATCCCGATGACAGGCGATTTCGACGGCGACGGAAACACTGACCAGGCGACCTGGAGGGATTCCGACGGTACATGGAGAATCTGGCTCAGTGGATCAGGATCCGAACTGACCTTCCCATTTGGTACCTCAGGCGATATTCCGGTTCCGGGTGACTATGACGGCGACGGCACAGATGACGTTGCGGTCTACCGCGGATCAGGTGATTGGTGGATTCTCAGCAGCCAAAGCGGCACGGCAAGTGTCACAAACTTTGGTCTTGCTTCAGACTTACCAATTCCGTCCAGCGCTACTCCGTAGCTAACTGGATAATTCGGGAAAAACTTAGGGCTGGTGGTTTTTGACCACCGGCCCTTTTTTTTGTTAATCTTTTTATTCCTCTTCAAAAAAGGAAAACCAAATCAACTCACCGGCTTCCCCGACCAAGCCGGATTTTTTTAAGCATTAACTTCAGAGGTATGTCTTTTATGTGGTCAGAACTTTCGCGCCGGAAGGCCTTTTTCTATTCAGTTTTATTTTTGTTTGCAATTATCTTCACAGGTATTCAGATCGCTTCGACCAGAAATGTTGAAGCCCAAGAGAAAAAGTCCAAGGGATTGCTACAGCGGACGGAAAGTCATGTTGAAGGACTAGAAAACTATGATATCAGGCTTGATAAATCTTCCAGGGCATTGGGACGCCGCTTGGAGTTTCGCAACGGTTCGAGCCAGTCAGCATCGAGTATTGCGGATATTCGGGAGAGCTTTGTGCTGGGCGAAAAGGCACTGCAAAACGATGTTCCCTCGCTTAAGGTCGAGTACAACCTCGATATTAAGATTCCGGAAGTTATCGCACCGGATGTTAGAAAAGGCGTCGCTTTTCTAACCGGTCCTTCGAATAGATCGAGGGTTGATTCACTGAAATCATTCGCGAGAAGCAACTCATTGCTGATCGGCATGCAGCCGAATCAGGTCGATCAGTTGAAAGTGCTTACAGACTACACGAATCCGAATGGTGTACTTTCGTTTACACATCTAACGCAGGAGATAAATGGAATTCCAGTCTTCAGAGGCGAAATCAAAGCTGGATTCACAAAGGACGGAGAGATTATTCGCGTAATCAATAATCTGGCTCCAGGTTTGGATTATTCCAACTTGAATGACAATTTTGGTGACCCTTTAAGCGCTGTCAGGGCTGCTGCTGAAAACATCGAGTATAAACTGCAGCGTCCCGACGTGACACTCAATAGTGCGGTTTCCACCGACCTGAAAGCTGTCTTTGGCGAAGGGGACTGGGCCACGACGGCGGAAAAGATGTACTTCCCGATCGAACCGGGAGTTGCACGCCCGGCATGGACGGTCTTGATCTGGCAACCGGTGCGAGCTTTCTATGTAACGGTTGACGCTGAAACCGGAACGGTTCTCTGGCGCAAGAATATTACGCAGGACCAAACTACATCGGCCACCTATAATGTTTATGCGAATCCCAACGGCTACATCAATGTTGCGGATTCCCCGTTCCCGCTCAGCCCGGGACCGATCGACCCTTCGCTCGGCACGCAGGGAGCTGCGGTCGCACGAACAGACCAAACTCTCATCGGGAATGAAGGTCCGCTTTCATTCAACAACAATGGCTGGATCACAGACGGTGGTGACAGGACCGATGGAAATGCTGTCCAGGCGGGACTCGACGTCGTGTCCCCGAACGGAATCGATACGAATGGCGAGGCAATCGAAGTTACACCGGGTGGCAGGGATTTCCAATTTGCCTACAATCCTTACGATCCGAACACGAATACCGGAGACAATCCGACAGGTGCTGCCTTCCGAAATGGAGCTGTGACGCAGTTGTTCTATATCAATAACCGCTATCACGATGCACTTTATCAGCTTGGGTGGACGGAAGCGGCATTTAACTTCCAGCACGACAACTTTGGACGCGGTGGTGCCGGAAATGACCGGGTATCCGCGGAAGCCCAGGACTTCTCAGGTACAAATAACGCAAACTTCTCGACGCCGAGTGATGGCGGAAGAGGTCGTATGCAGATGTACCGATGGACGCTCACAAGTCCGAACATCGACGGCGATCTTGACGCGGACGTGATCGTCCACGAGTTTACGCACGGCCTTTCTAACCGCCTTCATGGAAACGCTTTTGGACTTACGACGAACATGTCGGGAATGATGGGTGAAGGCTGGAGCGACTTTTTTGCCCACTCGCTGCTTTCAGAGCCAAGTGATCCGCTTAACGGGGTCTATTCCATGGGCGGTTATGATACCAGAAACCTTTTGAGCGGCGGTCTCGGAACTGCGAACTACTATTACGGGATTCGCAGATTTCCCAAGGCGATTATGTCTTTTACCGGTGGACCAAGTAACCGGCCCCACAACCCGATCACTTTTGCGGATGTTGACCAAACCTCGGTTTCTTACAGCGATGGTGCTTTTGCAGCCCCAATCTCTGGACATCTTTCGAATACTGCTGATCAGGTCCACAGCGGAGGCGAGGTCTGGAGTGCTGCCCTTTGGGAAGTTCGCGCACAAATGATTAACCGAATGGGCTTTGCCGGGAACGAACGGTCCATGCAAGTCGTGGTTGACGGAATGAAACTGGCACCACTGGGACCCGACTACATACAGGAACGCGACGCGATATTGGCGGCAGCCGGCGTGTATGGTGCGGCTGACGTGGCCGATGTTTGGGAAGGATTCCGCATTCGCGGCATGGGTTTCTCAGCAACTGTGGACACTCCCGGCAACGGGGGCGGAAGTGCACGGGTTACCGAAGCCTTTGATACTCCGAACGTAGTAATAATGGAACCCGGGTTTGCTGTGAGCGACGCCCCCGGAGACGGAGATACTTATCCGGAACCCGGTGAGCCGTTGACGCTTACAGTGCCAATTGAGAATCAAACCGGTGTGACGATTAACAGCGTTACCGCAAATGTAAACGGTGGGCCAGATGTTTCGTATGGCAATCTCGCGCATAACACGACCGTGTCGCGGCAGATTTCCTATACCGTCCCTGCAGGTGCCGGATGCGGCAGCTCTATCACTTTGGACATAAATATCAACGGAAGCGGGGGACCAAGAACGGAACAGCGAAGCTTTATCGTCGGTGTACCCAATCCTCCTGCAACAGAGAACTTTGATTCAGTTACAGCTCCGGCGCTCCCGGCCGGCTGGACGGCCGCGCAGACCGGGCCAGGGATCGCTTTTGTAACACAAACAGGTGCTGCTGATAGTGCACCTAATTCCGTGTTTACTCCTAATAGAGGGGTTTCGGGCGGTCAGTCCGGTGCGACGATTGAAAGCGGTTCCTACGCGATCAACAGTGACGCTGCCGTTGTTTCTTTTAGGAATAACTACAACACCGAAGACAGCTGGGACGGCGGCGTTCTGGAGATCAGCATCAATGGAGGTTCGTTCCAGGATATAGTTACGGCGGGCGGAACCTTTATCGAGGGCGGCTATAATGGAAATCTCGGTACCAATCAGAATCCGCTCGATGGGCGAGATGCCTGGACCGGTAGCTCAGGAGGCTATGTCGATTCATCTGCGCAGCTTCCGGCTAGTGCGAACGGCAACAACGTCAAGTTCAGGTGGAGATTTGGTGAAGACACAAATACTGTCGCACCAAGCGGCACTCCGGGTTGGAATGTTGATAACGTAGAAGTCTTCACAGGCTACACCTGTAGCTTCACACCCAGCACCGGCAGCACGAAATTCGACTATGACGGCGACTCGAAGACCGATGTCTCGATCTTTAGGCCGGGACCGGGTGAATGGTGGTATCGCAGGTCGTCTGACGGCGGTAACTTTGCCGCCCAGTTCGGATCAGGCACCGACACCATCGCTC
>JABDKD010000241.1 GCA_013003215.1 Pyrinomonadaceae bacterium | reverse complement strand
CGGATGTTGTTTGCGGAACAGCAGAGTGCTGGTTCTCCTGGTCTGAAAGGAGTTCGGCCAAGGAACAAGATTTCGTGATTGATTTGGTTCTGATGACCGAAAAGCTCTATGAACCTCCCGCACTCTTTGTTCACAATATGAAGGCCGGCGGACGAAAGGCACCCACCGACTGCATGATGATCCGAAAGGAATACGCTAAGCGAATAGGCATTTTTGAGGAAGAGTTTCGGCACATAGGTGAGGACCAAATTGCGTGGGCGAAGTTAACTCTGAACGGAAGAATTTATGTAATGGATGAGGTACTCGCGCGCTACCGTCTTCATCCGGACTCGATAACCGCTGTCGAATCAAGAAGCCGACGCGCGGATGCATCTGCGGGGTACTTTTTCAATTGGCTAGACGAATATCTGGAAACACAGCGGATTGATTCAGAAAAGGTATTGGATTCAGTACGCAGATTTAAACGCAAGGCGCAGTTTGAAGCCAGACTGGGAGTTCTTAAGCGCCTGTATCAGAAGACCCTGCCGTTGCACATCAGATACAAACTTCGGGACAAGGTCACAAAGATGAAAAAGGCCTTATCGCGGTCGACCCATTGGCATGAATAGCGAATCGATTGCTTTTGTCGACAGGAGCCCGAGACAATATTTTAGTTTGGTTCTATATCGTTCACGAAGCTTCAAATGCACCGCTGCCATCTTCCTCCACTCACTCGGCTCACGTTCCTCTGAAAACATAGATTCAAAAAACCAGGAGCCTAGATCCCGGGTCAAATTGTCCGCCGAGATCTTTTCTTCAACTCGGGTATTGAGCGATGTTCCAAATGTACGGGAAGCGAGATAGCATCCGATCATGACCATTCTAAGACTGTCGGTCTCGATTCCCCGATCGATCACTTCATTCCAGTTAATCGCCTTGTTTTCAATGATTTGCGAGATGTCCTGAATCCAGCTGATCCGTTTCCAGAAATGCTTGCCGCCGTGTGAAGCAAGAACCAGAAGATAATCCTCGGGGGACAAGGTCTTCACTTTGTGTCCATAAAGATCCACAGTCTCCACTCGGTCCCATACTCCTTCGACATCAAAATCAAAAGCGAAGAATGATTCCATGAAGTCCCAGTGTACTTCGATCAAGGTCTTGTTATCGCCATATTCGAAAGGGAATTCGTAATGGTGTTTCAACACCGCGGCTTCCTGAGAACCGTCGAGTTTCCATGCCGGACTGCATCCGGCCGAAACCATCGCTGCTTTTACTCGTTGAAAATCCGTCTTCTTAACAAAGAGATCGATATCCCCGTATTGCCGGAGAGAGGAGTCTCCAAACGCGAAAGAGGCCAAGGCCATACCTTTATACGCGATCACGGGTATCGACTCCGCCTTTAATTTTGATAACAGCTTGATCAACTGGCCAGACCGGGCGAAGTTGGCCTTGGTGTTTTGCTGATTGGATGCTTTGAACCGCAACAGGCTTGAGACCGGCACGATCTCACTGAATTGGGACTTTAATCGCTTATAAATCGTTGGCAGAACGCGATGGTCTGCAGCAAGAAGAAGGAGCTTGTCCCAATCGATCCCGCATTTTATGAGCTCGGTTATCTCAGGGTAATCAACGGGCGAGCGAAGAAGCGTTAGAAGCAGTTTTTCTTCAGGGTTGAACATATACAAAAATGGCAAGAGTCATCTGACCCTTGCCAACAGAAGTTTTCATGAATTCGTTACTTTTACGGACAAGCTCCGTCAGTTTTGTAAATTTGTACAAATACAAGTTCTGCCGTGGTTCCTGCACTGCTGAACAAGACTACGTTCAAGTGATTTGCCAATCCTCCAAAACTAAAGAAATTAGCCGGCTGGCAAACCGTAACGGTTTGTTCGGTTGTCGTTGCATTGGAACTTGAAAAGATCAAATTTGCGGTGCGATTCCCCCCGATTGCGTTAATGGTAATGTTATTGACTGTTATGCTTGCGCCCGCACCGGCTCCGTCACTGTCCCGGTACCGTATCTTAAACACAGTATTTGTTCCGCCAGGAGTAGCCAGGTTTGAATTACCGGGGATGTTATATGTAAGTACAGCAAAACCGCCTGTTGTGCTTGCGCTAAACTTATTCGCGTCAATGGTTGGCGTTGCCGTACCGCCCGGAACAAGGACGCCGCTTCCGCCGAAAATTGCCGTTGAATAAGTCGAACCGAGAGGCGCGGCTGTCGTAGACGCGATAGTGATCTCGTCAGCACCTGTCGGAGTTACAGTCACATTGGCGCCTGCCTTGATCGACTTAAACTGAAGATCGGTTCCGACCTTTTGCTTAAATACGCCTTCTCCCGTTCCGACATTTGATGCGGTATTGACTTCGCCGAATCCAGAACCGCTGGCAGCGGTCATTTGAACAGAACCGTCCGGGAATTCAAGGCCGTCGCTTCGGAGGCGGATGCCGCCGTTAACATCAAGTGTGCGTGTCGGAGATTCAGTTTGGAGCCCAACACGACCATTGTTTTGAACAAATATACTGCTGGTGGGAGCTCCGGGCTTAATTTTAAAGACCAGTCTTGATGCATTCGTAGCGTCACGGACAAAGAAATTCGCCTCGTTTCCGGCAACGTCCCAGATTTGAGAACCGAAACCGCTTGAGCCATCCTGCTCGAGGCGGAGCGTCGGCGTATCACCATCCTTGATATGGAGCTCAACAACGGGGGTGTTTGTCTTTACACCAATCCTGCCGCTGCTATCAACATAAAGGGTATTTGTCGGTGAGTTTCCCTCTATTGTAAACGGGATCTTGTTGTTTGTGGTGTCTTCAATCGAAAACTTATTTGCGCCGCCGTTGGTAGATTCGTTGGCGGTCAGCTGCCAGTCGTTGTTCGGGAAACTCTGCGAGTTGGAAGTGTCATCGAATTTGATGCGAAGATTATTCTCTTGAAGCCGTAAGGTATCAAAACCAAAAGTAGGGTTAGAAGGACAATCAATACCGAGGCACTGGCTGCCTACCACTACGAGGTCCTCGTTAATTACCTGCACTCCTTCCGTAGGAATATCCGTGTCTCTCACATTGGACTTGACCGGCGGGGTCTTTGCTTCTGTTCTCGGCTCATCTGAATCGCCTGCTCCTACGTCAGGCTCCACAAACGAATCTGCCTTTGTAAAGATTGTTCCGCGATAAACACGGAAACTGCCTGACGAAATTTGCGCCTCCGGAAGAAGTCCTCGTTTTTGTAGATCGGTCTTAACAGCCTCTTCGTTGCCGGCAGCTCGGGCGCGCGCTAAAGCGTCGATCGTTTGTTTCGGAAGGATCGGCGTGACCGTGATCTCATATGTGTAACTTCCATCACGGATGAGGCCGTCTGGACCTGAAGATGGTTTGAACTCCGGATTAAACCCTGAAGGAAAAACCCTTCTATAAACCTGTCCGTCTGGGCTCGAGACCGACAAAGTAACGCTCCGGTGCGGTGTGGTAATTCTCCACGTAACATCGTTTCCACGATTTGAGATCTCTGCAAAATCTTTGTTTTGTCCGAACGCAATCCCGGCTAGCAAAAGAGTCACGCAAACGAGGAGGGTAAAGCCCGCCAACTGCCTAAATTTCATATAAGCTCCTGGAAATGTGAATATGTAAAAAAGGAGACCGAACAGAATTGAACCCTTCAGTGCAGCTGTGGATTAAATGGGGTTCGAATTCTAATGCTCGGCGACCCTAGACT
>JABDKD010000239.1 GCA_013003215.1 Pyrinomonadaceae bacterium | reverse complement strand
GGTGAATATCTGCTGACTTACAACATGGGTGGAAAACAGATTCAGGCAACTATTAAACCGACGGGCGGCGATTTGTTTGATCTTAGTATCTTCAGAAATCTGAAGGCGCCGGACCGAATGCAGAATTGACAATAAGGGCTATAACAATGAAAGAAGCAAGGGCTATAACAATGAAAGAAGCCAAAATAAAACTTGATGGCGGCGACTTGAATGGCGCAATCGAACTTGCGCTCAGCGCGGTCAAATCCAACCCAACCGATGTTAGGGCAAGAACTTTTCTGTTTGAACTATCTTGTTTTTCCGGTGATTGGGAACGTGGAAAAAGACAACTAGATGTAGTAGCAAACCAGGACGTGAACGCCCTGATCGGCGCGCAGATCTATAAACAAAACTTTGAAGGCGAATCGGACCGTATCAGGGTCTTTGAAGATGGAATGATCCCTGAGTGCCTGATGCCGCCGCCGAAGTATGTTGAGAATCTTTTGGTCGCTGGAACACATTTGAGGAAGGGACGTCCTGAAGAAGCTCGTGAGGTACTTGATAAGGCAGAAGAGGAAAGACCGGCGTTTCGATGCAAGGTTAACGGCGATGAGGTTGGTGATTTTCGCGATTACAACGATCTCACAATGTGCGTTTTTGAAGCGATCGTAAAAGGCTCATATACGTGGATTCCCTTTGAGCAGGTTGAGAACGTTGTATTCACTGAGCCCAAGTCGCTTCGGGACCTGTACTGGATGCAGGTCGAAGTAGAAATGATCAACGGTACGAAAGGGGAAATGTTTTTTCCGTCGTTATACGTAAATACCTTTAAGCATGAGAATCCGGAGATCCAATTGGGCCGGGTGACGGATTGGGACGAGATCGCGGACGACATATTTGCGGGTGTTGGAACAAGACTTTTCTCGCTTGATGGTGAGTATAAGGCTATTCCGGACATACAAAATATTGAGTTTTTGCATGATACCGAAGTATAGTCCGTCATAAGGGTTAAAAAAATGACCGAATAGGGACCTTATTCGCGTCTACTTTGATGAGCCGTTCAAATAGCGGCACGTGTACCGATCCGAGGAATGCCTCGCGCGGACGCGATGGGGTATCTGTCCGGTGGAACGGCTTCCGGCTGTTCCCATGGATGGTTGAAAAGTTTCTTTTTTATGGCTAAAGCAACCGAAGAACAAAATGTAGAAGAGCAGGACGAACAGGCAACGAATGAGAATTCGGAAGCCGAGGAAACTGCGAAGGCTGAGTCTGAAACCGACGAGGAGCCTGCGACAGAGGCTTTGGAAGAAGAACCGGAAGTAGAAACCGAGCCGGACTCGAGTGCTGATTCAGAATCGGTCCCGGAAGCCAAACCGGAAGATTCGAGCCTTGATTTAGCACCGGCTGTCGAAATTGCTGCTGAAGTTGCAGATTCTGCTGTGGAAGACGTTGGGGCGGTGTCGCCGCTTTCGCGGCCGGCTGTTATAGATTTCGAGGCGCTGCTCAAGCCGATTTCAGATGAAGCCCCTTCCGGCCAGTATATGCGCTACGAAGGGATCTATGACGAGATCAGCGAGGAACGCAGAGCGGACGAAGACCTCGAACAAGGCGCCTGGCAGTCTGATCTAAAGATCGCAAACTTTCCGAAGGTGATCGAACTCGCCACCGACACGCTGACCAACAAGTCGAAAGACCTTCAAATCGCGGCTTGGTTGTCGGAGGCGTTGGTTTCCGAACATGGCTTTTCCGGGCTGCGGGATAGCTTGAAGATGTTTTCGGCTCTGATCAGAATGTTTTGGGCTGATATATTTCCGGAGATTGACGAAGGAGATGAAGAGGGACGCGCGAACGCGATTGCCTGGTTTGATAGAAAGGCCGGATTTCTGATCCAAAAGGCGCCAATTTTGAATAATGAGGACTGCAGCTACACAGGATATCTGGATTCGAAGAAGTTCGACATACCGGACGATCTCGACAGTCTCGATACCGAGACCAAACAGCAGTTTTTGGCGTTGCGGGAAACCGCTGAGAAAGAAAACAGAGTAACCGCCGCCAAATGGAGTCAGTCGGTCGCTTTAACAAAAAGGGCGTTTTGCGAAGAAAACAAGATCGCGATTGAAGAATGTTCAGATGCGCTGAAAGAATTGAATCAGGCAATCGAAGAGACTTTTGACCGCAATCAAGCACCCGGCGTGAGGTCTCTGGGTAAGGCGCTCGCTGAGATCGATTCGGTGGCTTCAAAACTACTTGACCAGAAACGAATCGAAGAACCCGATCCGTCCGATTTTCAAGAGGCAGAAGAGGGTGAAGGAGGAGAAGGAACAGTGGAAGGAAGGACAGTTTCGGGTCCGGTGAAGGACCGGGAAGATGCTCTTCGGAAGCTTTCGGAAATCGCTTCGTTTTTCCGCCGCACCGAACCGCATAGCCCCGTGGCATATTTGGTAAATAGGGCAGTTAATTGGGGTAACATGCCTTTGGAGAGTTGGCTTCAAGATGTGATCAAGGACGAGAATATCCTTTTTCAATTACGCCAAACGTTGGGTTTCAACACCGCACCGTCGGGTGAGTCGCAGACGGAGAATGAATGATTGCCTTTTCAGGACCGCTGTGCGAGTAAAGAATTCATTTAACAGAAATCAAAGTTTTAACTTAGAAAGAAAGGAGAGATAAGATGCCAAAAAAAGAGAGCCTACAGCACAAGATTGACCGTGTGCGCCCTCCAAGGGTCCAGATCACGTACGATGTCGAGGTTGGTGGAGCAATTGAGTTAAAGGAATTGCCGTTCGTGGTCGGTGTGCTGGGAGATTTTGTGGGTAAACCGGAAGATCCGCTTCCTGCTTTGAAGAACCGTAAGTTCGTTGAAATTGATCCTGATAATTTTGACCAGGTACTTTCGGGAATGAAGCCGCGACTCGCCTATACCGTCGAGAACAAGCTTCAGGATGACGGCAGCAAGATGGGCGTCGAGCTCAAATTCGACAGTATTGAAGATTTTGAACCCGATCAGATCGTTCAGCAGGTCGAACCATTGCGTAAGCTCGTAGAAGCCAGGCAAAAACTGACTGATCTTCGTTCTAAGATGGACGGAAACGAGAAACTTGAGAATTTGCTGGAGGACATCATTTCCGACGAAGGCAAGCAGAGTGAACTGAGTGATGCACTTGGTTTGGACAAGAAAGGTGAGGAGGAATAATGGCGAAACAAAAAGAACAAAGTGAAGCCCAGGTTGAGGAAAAAGTTGAGGAAGTAGGACTACTTGACCAAATCCTTACCGAAGGGCGGATGTCGCGCGACGAGCTTCAAATCGAACGTGCCAAGGACATGATGTCGGAATTCGTAAGCCAGGTTATGAGCGGCGAGTTAACGATGTCAAAGAACATGGACGCGACCATTAATGCCCGTGTTGCGGAAATTGACAGACTGGTGTCGGCTCAAATGAATGAGATTATGCACCATGAAGATTTCCAAAAACTCGAAGGTTCATGGCGCGGAATGCATCATTTGGTTAAAAACAGCCTGACAGGTACACAGTTGAAGATTCGAATGATGTCGGCCACGAAAAAAGACCTTCTTAAGGACTTTGAGCGTGCCCTCGAATTCGATCAGTCATCGCTTTTCAAAAAGATTTACGAAGAAGAGTATGGAACTTTTGGTGGTGCTCCGTACGGTGCCTTAATAGGCGACTTCGAATTCGGAAATCACCCACAGGACATGGCGTTGCTTGAGAATATGTCACAGGTAGCAGCAGCTGCCCACGCACCATTCCTAAGTGCTGCATCACCTGATCTGTTCGGGTGGGATACGTACTCGGAGATGACCCAGGTGCGCGACATTTCCAAGATCTTCGATCGGACGGAGTATATGAAGTGGCGCAGCTTCCGTGAATCGGAAGATTCACGATATGTCGGATTGACGCTTCCGCATGTACTTGGTCGCGAGCCGTATGGTGCTGCGACAAAGCCGACTGAAACGTTTATGTTCGAAGAGGATGTCGACGGAACCGATCACAAGAAATACTTGTGGAGTAATGCTGCGTATGCGCTTGGTACCAGGTTAACGGAAGCATTCTCAATGCACGGCTGGTGTGTCGCTATTCGTGGCGTCGAGGGCGGCGGGCTTGTTGAAGGTCTTCCGACTCACACATTTGCGACGGACGAAGGCGAAATCGCAATGAAGTGCCCAACTGAGGTCGCGATTACCGATCGACGTGAGAAGGAATTCTCTGACAACGGATTTGTGCCGTTAGTTCATTGCAAGGGCACCGACTACGCTGCATTCTTCGCCACTCAATCGGCCAATAAGCCAAAGAAGTACGACACTGATGACGCCAATGCTAATGCGAGGCTATCTTCGCAACTTCAGTATATGTTTGCGGTTTCCAGATTCGCTCATTATTTGAAGGCGATGGTCCGGGACAAAGTCGGTTCGTTTATGTCTAGACAGGAAGCGGAAATCTTCCTTAACAAGTGGATTTCCGGTTATGTGCTGGAAAACGACGTGGCGCCGGCGAAACAAAAGGCGAAATATCCTTTGCGTGAGGCAAGGGTTGATGTGACGGAAGTTCCCGGCAAACCGGGAGTATACAAAGCGGTTGCATTCCTTCGACCGCACTTCCAACTTGACGAGCTTTCGGTATCGCTAAGGCTTGTTGCGGAATTGCCGCAGCCGGCAGGAAGCTAATCAAAAAACCGCAGATTTTGAAATAAATCTGCGGTTTCACCGTGAATTACGCAAATTTGATTAGGTTGCTCGTCATAAAAATGAGCGGGCAAGCAAAACAAAGCGAACGGGAGTTAAAAGTTTTGCCGCGACGCGAGGCAATACATATTTTCTAGATAAGGAGCAAAATAAAATGGCAGAAGCTGATTTTTACTTAAAGATTGACACTATCGAAGGCGAATCGGAAGCGAGAGGATTTGAAAAACAAATGCAGATCCAATCATGGTCGTTTGGAGCAAGCAACTCGGGTTCATCGAGTATCGGAACGGGTCTTGGTACCGGTAAAGTTTCATTACAGGATTTTCATTTTGTGATTGAAAACGGTAAGGCAAGCGTTCAGCTCTTCCTGGCAACTTGTAAGGGCAACCATATTCCGCAGGCTATTCTGAGCTGTAGGAAAACTGGTGGTGACGGTTCGCCGTTCACGTACTACAAGGTTACCTTTAACGACCTCGTAATTTCGTCTTTCCAGACTGGCGGCTCAAACGGAAGTGGTTCACTTCCAATCGAGCAGGTTTCCTTTAACTTTACGAAGATCACGCACGAGTACTTCCAACAGAAAGCGGATGGAACGGTTGCGTTGACCAACACGGTCACATACGACACCAAGAAGGTCGAAGGATCCGGAGCTTAATAGTCTCCGACTTGATTCGGCGGGTCTGCGTTTTCCGAAACGCAGACTTCCGCCAAAACAGGTGTTTTTTATTTTTTTCAACTCCGCCGCAAGGCGGGTTGGTCTTTTTTTGTTTCGGGCGATAAATGTCACGAAAGGACAACGAAACCAGGGTAACAGCGTCCGTACTTGACCGGCTGCTCGATTTTGAACCTCGACAGAAGAACGAGGCACCAAAATCGAAATCGCGTTCGGTGGCTGAGCTGAAGCAATCGGTTAAGCGCGATCTCGAATGGTTGTTAAACTCCAGAAGCTACCCGGGCGGCACCGAAGGAAGGTCGGGCGAGATTAAGAAATCGGTCGTCGCCTACGGCCTTCCTGATTTCACTGGTATGAGTGTCAGGAACCGTCACGACATGGATAAGCTCAGAAAGGCGGTTGAACAGGCGATCAAACAGTTCGAGCCAAGATTTCTGGATGTGAAACTGATAGTCGACACTCCGGACAATAAGGACCGAATGGTGAGATTCAGAATCGAAGCGTTCCTTAATATGGAACCGGTTCCCGAACCGGTAACCTTTGATACCATCCTCGAACTCGGCAGCGGAGATTTTGTTGTTAAATAGTCGTTAAAAAAGACCATATCCGGGCGGTGAACTGATCGGCGCCGTGCGGTCATCTTGTTTGAACCGGCTCTCTTATTCCGGTGTAGTTCCGACAATCGAAATAATGCGTGATGAACTATTAGGCTATTACGAACGTGAACTCGTTTTCTTGCGAAGAATGGGCCTTGATTTCGCGAGACGGTATCCCAAAGTCGCTTCGCGTCTATTGTTGGACGAGGAAAAGATTGAGGATCCGCACGTTGAACGCATGATCGAAGCGTTTGCGTTCTTGACCGGCCGGATTGCCATTAAGCTGGACGATGAGCTCCCTGAGATCACCGAGTCCTTTCTTAATGTTCTTTACCCTCATTATCTTTCTCCGATTCCTTCGATGGCAATCACCCAATTGACGTACGGCCTTAGCAATGACAAGTTAACAGCGGTTCAGAACTTAAAGCGGGGGACCAGTCTTTCGTCAAAACCCGTAAGCGGAACCGCCTGCCGTTTTCGGACAACATTTGACACCCAGCTATTCCCTTTTGAAGTTGTCGATGCAGCGCTCGAATCCAACGCTCCAAAGAATGCCCGTGGCATGTTTAGCGATGCTGTAATCCGTATATCGATGAAGTGTTACGGCGATGCCGACCTTGCGGAGATGCGGGATGGGGAAACAGACGAAATGCCCGAATCGGTCCGCTTCTTCCTCGACGGCGATCCGCAACTCGTATTCCCTCTGTATGAGATTATTTTTAATCATGCGACAGCTGTCGAGTTCCGGCCCAAGGAAGACATATTAGAAGATAGCGGTTCGGCTACAATCACAAATATCCGTCTTAAGTTGCCGGATCCGGTCGTCCTGCCTGCTGATAACTTAAAGCCTGTAGGGTTTTCGGATGACGAAGCGATGCTGCCGTTTACTAAGAAGTCGTTTTCCGGTTATCGCCTCCTCTCAGAGTATTTTGCGTTCCCCTATAAATTCTTGTTTGTAGACGTACTGGGACTTGACCAGGCGATTTCCAAAGACTTTGGCAATCGATTCGATATTCTTATACACCTCAAGGATGTGACACCACCGGTTGCCCCGGTTTCGAAAGACACTTTTCGGCTTGGGTGCACGCCGATCGTGAATCTCTTTTCTCGCACCGCGGACCCCCTGTATTTGTCTCAAAAGAAATACGAGTATCAGATCTTTCCGGATGTTCACCGGCAAAGCACAACCGAGATCTATTCAGTGGATGAGGTTGTTTCGACGGACCCCAGAACCAACAGTTCGCGTGTCTATTCACCCTTCTATTCAGTTCGTCATTCTTATGAAGGGGAGCAGGAGAAATCGTTTTGGTATTGCTCGCGAAAGGACTCACAGCGTGATAATGACGAAGGCACTGAGTTGTTTATTACCCTGGTGGACGAGTCGTTTAATCCGCGCGTTCCGGCCACCGAGGTTCTTACGATTCGAACAACCTGCACCAACCGGGATCTCCCGGCGAGCCTTCCATTTGGCGGAAAACAGAATGACTTTGAAATTGAAAGTGCGGTAATGCTCTCGGCAGTTAGATGCCTTACCAAGCCCACCGAAACACTTCGGCCACCGAGAGGAAGAGCGATTCAGTGGCGACTGATTTCACATCTCAATCTTAATTACCTTTCGCTAATAAATGACAAAGAAGGAAAACCGGACGCGTTAAGAGAAATTCTCGGCCTTTACAATTTCCGCGATGACGCGGCAACGAGAAACCAGGTACTAGGGATCAAGAGCGTGACCTCGAAAAGGGTGGTTCGCAGGATTGGAAAACGTGTTGGAACGGGTTTTGTTCAGGGAATAGAAACGACAATCACGTTCGATGAAGAACAGTTTGTAGGATCCGGGATGTACTTATTTGCGAGCGTCCTCGAAAGGTTCCTTGGAAGCTACGCGTCGATGAATTCCTTCAACCAGCTGGTTGTAAACACTACGCAGCGGGAAGGTGATGTAAAACGTTGGCGACCGAGAACCGGTGAGCAGGTTCTGCTCTAGCGGTCACAAATGCTTTTACTGAATCGGCTTAGTCTTTGGAAAAATGGATAAAACACCATTAAATGAGCGGCTTAAAGACGAACCATACCGGTTCGACTTTTTTCAGGCTGTTCGTTTACTTGAGAGAGTCTACCCGGATCGCCGCGAGGTCGGGCGTGATGCAATGCCTGATGAAGAGGTAGTTAGATTTCGGTCCCGGATTTCCCTCGATTTTCCTCCGAGCCCGATTCATGAAATCCGCGAAAGGGACAGCCAGGATGAAGACGATCAGCCGCTTGAAATGATTGAGAATTTCATGGGTGTGATCGGCGTTAGCGGTGCTTTGCCGGTGCATTACACGGAACTCGCAATGGATCGGATTCGTTACGGCGATACCGCACTTTGGGCTTTTACGGATATATTTACTCATCGGGCGGTTTCATTGTTTTATCGTGCCTGGGAGAAGTATCGGTTTCCTGTTTCCTACGAACGGGGCAACGATGATTTTACAAGCTATCTGTTTGACCTTAGCGGATTGGGAACAGACGGGATCCGGGGACAGATGCATCTTGATGATGAGACTCTGCTTCCATACACGGGTCTTATCACACAAAAGCCGCATTCCGCACAGATTGTTGCTCAGATCGTATCCGACTATTTTGGCCAAAAGGCAAAGGTGCGGCAGTTTTTTGGCCATTGGATAGATTTGGACAAAGAAAGCATTACGAAACTGAGCCAGGCTAATTACACCCTGGGTGAGGATGCGATTATCGGGACACGGGTTTGGGATCAACAGTCAAAATTCCGTCTGGTTCTTGGCGCGATGTCATTCACCGAGTTCAAGTCGTTCCTTCCAAACGGATCGGCGAGAATACCATTGAGATCAATAGTCCGGTTCCTGGTCGGACTCGAGTTTAATTTTGATATTCAACTCGTACTTAAGGCAGACCAGGTGCCAAGTACGATTTTGACAACCAGGGCGAAGCGCAAGCCGATGCTCGGTTGGACTTCTTGGCTAAAATCACAGCCTGTTAAAGAAGATGACGGGCAACTGGTGATCGGTGGACATTGGGTTGACTAGATAGCCGTTCGCTTTTTGACACTATCGGGAGAGATTACGATGAATTTGAACTTAAAATCACTTGTAGGAAGGCTAAACGATACCTGCCGCAGCGCGCTTGAGGATGCTGCAGGCCTATGTCTTTCCAGAACGAATTACGATGTTGAGATAGAACATTTGCTGATAAAGCTTTTGGAAAAAGATGACACTGACATGCATCACGTATTAAGGCATTTCGAGGTCAATGTTGACCGCCTTACGAAGGATGTGACCGTTGCCCTTGAACGCCTGAAGACCGGTAATACGCGTAGCCCGGGACTGAGCGAACGCATACCGAATTGGGTTCAAGACGCTTGGCTCAAGGCATCGATCAATTTCGGGGCCTCACGTGTTCGGTCTGGACATCTGATTCTCTCGCTTCTGGAAAATGGCCGCACCGCGCGAATTGCAGCCGATATTTCCCACGAGTTCTCAAATATTTCGGTCGAAAAGCTTCAAAATGAACTAGAGGACATCGTGTCGGAGTCAGCTGAGCAAATGGAGGCTACCGCTCTCGGAGATGCGCCGGCGGTGTCCGGCGGCGATAATGTTGCCAGCGGAATACCCGGCAAAACAAAAGCCCTCGATCAATATGCCGAAGACCTCACAGCCAAAGCACGCGCCGGAGACATTGATCCGATCCTCGGACGGGATTTCGAGATTCGCCAGATCATAGACATTCTCACGCGAAGGCGTCAAAACAACCCGATACTTACAGGGGAAGCAGGTGTTGGAAAAACTGCTGTAGTTGAGGGATTTGCCCTCAGAATAGCTCAGGGTGATGTGCCGGAACCGTTAAAGAATGTGGCTTTACGGACCCTGGATCTTGGCCTTCTGCAGGCCGGGGCAGGCGTCAAAGGTGAGTTTGAGAACCGTCTAAAGTCTGTGATTGATGAAGTTAAGTCATCACCTCAGCCAATCGTCCTGTTTATCGACGAAGCTCATACGATGATCGGGGCGGGAGGAGCGGCAGGGCAAAACGACGCCGCAAACCTTCTGAAACCTGCACTTGCCCGTGGGGAATTGCGAACGATCGCCGCCACGACCTGGGCCGAGTACAAGAAATACTTTGAAAAAGACGCCGCCCTTGCGCGCCGATTTCAGGTCGTCAAGATCGATGAGCCGGATGAGGCAAAAGCAATCGGAATGATGCGCGCTATCGCTGGCAAGATGGAAGAGCATCACAACGTTCGAATCCTCGATGAGGCGATCTTAGATTGCGTGAAGCTGTCTCACCGCTATATTTCGGGCCGCCAGCTCCCCGATAAGTCGGTATCTGTCTTAGATACTGCCTGCGCGAAAGTTGCAATTGGTCAGGGTGCAACTCCCGGTGCGGTCGAAGATGCCATCAGGCGAATCGATCATCTGGATAGAGAGGTTTTGTCCCTTGAACGTGAAGAAGCAACCGGTGAGGATCATGGCGAGCGGCTTGAGAAGATCAGAGCGGACCGAGAAAAGGTTCAATCTGAGTTGGACGAACTGAACGAACAGTGGGAGAAAGAGAAGGAGCTCACCTCTAAGATGCGTGTGATCCGCGAAAAACTGGAAGCCTCTATATCCGGTCCGGATGACGCAGTTGGAGAAGCCGCCGGTGAAGAAACCGATTCGCCTGAACAATCCGCTGCCGCGACTGCTGAAACTACCGAATCTCCCGGCTCTGATGGTGCCGGGATCGCCCGCGCTCCGGAATCCGGAGAACCGATCGATGCCGCGGCTTTGCGAGGGGAACTTGTCGAGTTGAAGACCGAACTGGAAGAGGTTCAAGGTGACGTCCCATTGATGTCACCGGTGGTCGACGCTACGGCAATCGCCGATGTGATTTCCGGCTGGACCGGCATCCCGGTTGGCAAGATGGTGGCCGACGAGATCCTCCAGATAATGAAGCTTGAGAAAACGCTGGGTGAACGCGTTCTTGGGCAGGACCACGCCCTTGAAGTTATCGCCGAGCGAATTAAGACATCCCGCGCGAAACTGACCGACCCGAAGCGGCCTATCGGAGTCTTCTTGCTGGTTGGAACGAGCGGCGTCGGAAAAACCGAAACCGCGCTTGCTCTGGCGGATACGCTCTACGGAGGCGAACGCAACTTGATCTCGATCAACATGAGTGAGTACCAGGAAGCCCACACGGTATCGTCATTGAAAGGCTCTCCTCCGGGTTACGTTGGTTACGGTGAGGGCGGTGTCCTGACCGAGGCAGTTCGAAGAAAGCCATATTCTGTTGTACTCCTGGACGAGGTCGAAAAAGCGCATCCTGATGTCATGGAGTTGTTTTACCAGGTCTTTGATAAGGGCGTGCTCGAGGATGGTGAAGGGCGTGTAATCGATTTCAAGAATACGATTATCCTGCTCACCTCGAATATTGCGACAGATCTGATCATGTCTTTGAACGCAGATCCGGATACACGGCCAGATCCTGCCGGTCTCGAAGAAGCCATACGTCCCGAGCTTGTAAAGGCATTCAAGCCGGCGCTTCTGGGCAGAATGGTCACGGTTCCCTATTATCCGATTGCGGATGATGTATTGAGGGCGATTGTCAGGCTTCAGCTCAACAAAATCGAAAAAAGAGTACTCGCCAATCATGGTGCGAAATTTACTTACGACGATTCGGTAGTTGAAACCGTAGCGAAACGATGCACGGATGTCGACAGCGGGGCCCGTAACGTTATCAATATCTTAACCGGTAGCCTGTTGCCCGAAATGAGCGGAGAGGTTCTGTCGAGGATGGCGGCCGGAGAAAAGATTTCGAGCGTACATCTAAATGTAAACGACGAGGAGCAATTCACTTACGACTTCTCTTAGAATTTACGCTGTAGCTGCGTCCCGGGGTAATTGAATTGATGTTGTCATTTCCCGTGGGCCTGTTCTGAATACGCAGGCGGGCGAAACACGACATAACAATGCCGGGAGCCTAGTAATAGACCGTTATCTTGTGCAATTTGTTTGTGATTTTTCGTCCTAATTGAGCAAGGGATTGAAGATTCGGCTCAAGATGCGAGTTGAATCGAAATCAAATGCGGAGGACCGCAAATGCAGATTCTTGTTTTGCGGGATTGGGGAACCGCTCGGTAGGCCGGAATGGAGTTCCATGCTTGTTGGGACGTATCAACACTATTGATTTTCGAGGACGAAGGTTATGACAACATCCACTCAGCAGGACAGGCTTTTAGGCATCACGACGCCGCTACCCGAAGACTTTTTACTTCTGCAAACCGCAAACCTGCGGGAAGAGATTTCTCAATTGTTCTCCTTCGAACTCGAGCTTCTTCACGACGAAGGAGAAGAGGGCTACATCCCTACAGACGTCGACATTCACTCAATACTTGGAAAAATGGTATCGATCTCGGTGACCCAGCCGGACGGAACCTCGCGATGGTTCAATGGAATGGTGAATTCGTTTTCGAAGGGCCACAGAAAGACTCGGTTTTCACATTATAAGGCGACGGTCGTTCCCCACCTATGGCTGCTGACCCAGATTTTTCAGAGTCGTATTTTCCAGCACAAGAGTGTTCCGGAGATTCTCCGTGAAGTGTTCGACGGGTTTTCAGTTTCCTACGAAATCCAGGGTCAATTCGAACCAAGAAACTATTGCGTTCAGTACCGAGAATCCGATTTCGCCTTTGCTTCAAGACTGATGGAAGAAGAAGGCCTGTTCTTTTGCTTTGAGCATTCGCAGGATTCGCACAAAATGATCATTGCGAATACTCCACAATCCCACCAGGATCTGCCTTCGAAATCTGTAATTCCTTTCTTTGTACAATCGAACAGAGAGGATGATTTTGTCAGCACCGTTCGAGATTTCTGGGTGGACACGAAGCTCCAGACCGGTACCGTGACCCTGTGGGATCACAACTTCCAACTTCCAACAAACAAGCTCGACGCCCAGCAGCCGAGCCTGTTTGAAGTCGCTGACAACAAGAAACTGGAATATTATGACTTTCCGGCAGGATACGGGAGAAAATACGACGGAATTGATGGCACAGGTGGTGACCGCAATGCGGATTTACAGAATGTTTTCCCCGACAAATCAAGAACTGCGGAAAATATGATGAATGCCCTTGATTCGGGATTTAAGGTACTCGCCGGAGTTTCCGACTGTTGCTCAATGACCGCCGGATATAAGTTTTTACTGGAGGATCATCCGGTTGATTCACTGAATGCCCAGTACGTTCTGACACAAGTAACTCATTCCATTGAACAAAGCCCGAGTTACATCACCGACGAAGTTCCGGCCGAGCCATACAAGAATCGCTTTTCTTGTATTCCCCACGGCAGCGGAGCCCCGAATTATTGTCCTCCCGCGAGAACGCCGAAACCGCTTGTTAACGGTTCGCAAACGGCGACCGTTGTCGGCCCATCAGGCGAAGAAATTTTTACCGATAAATACGGGCGAGTAAAGGTTCAGTTCCATTGGGACCGGCACGGACAGGTAGATGCCAACAGCTCTTGTTGGATTCGTGTGGCGCAAAGTTGGGCAGGCAACCGTTGGGGCTCGATGTTTATTCCCCGCATCGGAATGGAAGTTCTGGTTAACTTTATTGACGGTGATCCTGATCGCCCGATCATTTCAGGCTGTGTCTACAATCCCAAGACCATGCCTCCGTATGAATTGCCTGACGAAAAGACAAAGATGACCGTCAAGAGCGACTCATCAAAAGGCGGCAATGGTTTTAATGAGTTTCGATTCGAAGATAAGAAGGGGGAGGAGCAAGTTTTCGTACACGGCGAAAAGGATCTTGATGTAAGGATTAAGAATGATGCAAAGGAACTGATACAAAACGACCGCCATCTGATTGTTGAGAACAATCAACATGAAAAGGTTAACGCGGATAAGCATCTGATTGTCGGCGGGGACAAGAATGAAGAAGTTGTCGGAACGGTTTCGCTTTCCGCCCAGAATATCCAGAACAGCGTTGGACAGAATTACGCTCTTGACGCCACTTCGGAAGTTCATATAAAGGGCGGGATGAATACGGTAATCGAATCCGACACGAGCCTGACACTCAAGGTAGGAGGAAACTTTATCAACATAAGCCCGGGAGGAATCTTTATCAAGGGCACGATGGTAATGATCAACTCAGGCGGAGCAGCCGGCTCAGGGTCAGGCGCGAGTCCGAATTCGCCGGACGAGCCACTGGAAGCGGATAATGCAGAACCCGGAACAAGCGTAGAACTTGCGAGGCCGGAAGCGCCGCCGGCCGATTTCGAGCCCACACCATTGGGCACTATGCTAACGAACGCATCGCAGGATGGAACCCCATTTTGCGATCCGTGACCGAGCTAAATTTAGGTGAGTTTCATCTATGGACGTACAAAAGTTTAAGGAAATGCTTCTAGGCAAGAAAACGAGGCTGTACTGCGTTTTGGACGGCGCAGCTGTGCCCGATCTCCTTATGAAGTTATACGAAACCCAGGCTCCGAATTTTTGTCTTTTAAGAGGAAAGTTGCCGCCCGATGTTCTCCATGCCGCGCCATATGTCATTAGGTTGTCCGCGGACAATGAGATTACGGATTGGATTTTGGAAGGCAGTGTTGGAAATAATTGGGGGATTTTTGCACAATCGCGATCCTCAATGAAGGAGATGAGGAGACACTTTCGCGCGTTACTTACCGTTCATGACGAAGATGGTAAGCCGCTGATTTTTCGTTTCTATGACCCTCGAGTGTTAAGACCTTTTCTGCCGACCTGCGAAAGTGACGAATTGGGCGCCTTTTTTGGCAAAGTTGATTCGTATTTTGTGTGGTCCGATGATAGTGAATCGATAGTTTCGTATCAGGTTGAGGACGGCGAATTGAAGGAATCTGTTATTAATCTGTCAGATAAAAAG
>JABDKD010000131.1 GCA_013003215.1 Pyrinomonadaceae bacterium | reverse complement strand
CGCCTTCCCGCCTTTTGCCTCATGGAGACGCTCTCTTCACCTCCGAGGTTACATAGAAGTTTCTATCGACCTCAACGTTCTTGATCTGCTTATTTACAGCAAGAGCGCGTAACCGCTCGCCCGGCTTCAACGTAAAGGTCTTTCCGTTAACCTTTACTCTAATCGGCATGGAAAACCCGGGGATAACGTTCTCGTAACGATAATAGACTTGATTTCCTCTTATCTCGATCCAAAGCTTTGGAATCCTTGTGTCCCGCAGATACTGGTCGAACACCTTGCTCAGGTCTATACCCGCCTTCTTCGACATATAGCTCTCCACCTGCCGAGTCGTTACGGTATCGAGTCCAAAATCTTTGTTAAGCCCGCGGAGGATTCCTAACCATTTCTTGTCGTCGTTGATAGCATGGCGGATGGTATGGAGCATGTTACCGCCTTTGTAGTACATGTCTCCCGACCCGGATTTATTTACTCCATAGGTGCCGATAATCGGACTTTTGTTCTGTATCAGCTTCCGTGTACCGATTACATAGTCTTCAGCCTGCTTCTTGCTGAAATGATACTCAACAAAGAGATTTTCCGAGTAGTTCGTAAAGCCCTCGTGAACCCACAAATCAGCCACGTCTTTTACGGAGACATTGTTGCCGAACCACTCGTGACCTGTTTCATGTACGATGATGAAATCAAACAGATATCCAACTCCCATTCCGCTCAGGTCGCGTCCACGGTACCCGTTGCGAAACCAGTTGCCATAGGTCACTGAGCTTTGGTGTTCCATTCCCGCATAGGAAACAGTTACAAGCTTGAAGCTGTCTTCGTAGAAAGGATAGGGGCCAAACCAATGCTCAAACGCCTCGATCGTGCGGGGAGCCTCCTTGAACTGCTTCATAGCGAGCTCTTTCTGATGCGGAAGCACCCAATACTGCAAGTCGAGGGCACCGCCTTTTCCCTCGTACTTTTCGGAGAAGCTAACGTAGTTCCCGATATTCACATTCACCGCGTAATTGTTGATCGGATTATTGACTTCCCAGAAATAGGTCTTGGTTTTTGCTGCGCGATCATGTGTAGAGTTCTTGAGTCGACCGTTTGCGACAGCGACAAGGCGTTCGGGAACGGTCACATTGATCTGCATACCACGATCGGGCTCGTCATAGCCGTGGTCCTTTGTTGGCCACCAAATGCTCGCACCGATTCCCTGGCAGGTAGTCTGAATAAAATGCTCACCCAGATCGTCGCGGTCCCATGTTATACCACCGCTCCAGGGCGGGTTCTTGCTTTCGACCGGCGTCCCCCCATAAATCACCTTAATCTGTTCCTCGGTACCGGCTTTGATTTCGTCAGGGAATGAGATGAGATAGACATTGCCGTTACGCGTGAAGCTTAGCTCGTTCGAACCGTGAAGCACTTTGGAGATTTTCAGAGGCTCCTGTAGATCAATCTGCATCCTCGATCCGGTCTTCAGGGCCTTGAACGAAATCGTGTTCGAGCCCCTTATTTGTTTCGTATCGGGCATGAATTCGACCGCAAGTTTGTAACGCTGAAGATCCCACCATTCGCGTTCAGGCGTTACCGAACCTCTTAAGACGTCCTGTTTAGTAAAGCCCTCAGGCTGGGCCATTCCAACTGGTACAAGTAAGACACTTAGAACCAGTACCGCAATAAATGATAGAGTGTTTCGCATAGTACGCATTATATCCGCAAAGGGAACCCAATGAAGAAATATACATTCTTGATTTTGTTATCGTTGCTGCTTATTTCCTGCGAGTCCGCAAAAGTAAAACAGGAACTACCCGGAAAGCCGGTAGATGAAAAGTCGTTCATAGAACTTGGCGGCGTTGAGCAATACGTTGAGATAAAGAGTTCCGATGACAAGAACCCGGTGCTCTTGTTCATTCATGGAGGCCCCGCCTGGCCGCAAACACCCCAAATCAGAGCGTTCAATAGCGACATCGCAAAGAGCTACACCCTTGTGGTTTGGGAACAAAGAGGGGCGGGCCTTTCTTATGGCAAGGACCCGAATCCTCCAGACATCACGCTCGAACAGATCGTTGATGATGCTGTGGAACTCACCGAGATACTCAAAAAGAAATTCGGCAAAGACAAGATTTATATGGCGGGCTATTCATTCGGAAGCATCATTGGGATGGAACTCGCAATAAACCATGCGGAGAATTACCACGCCTACATCAGCATTGCGCAGATTATAAGTTACAAGCGGGGACAAGAATACAAAAAGAAATGGGTGCGCGCGGAGGCGGAACAAAGAAATGATAAGGAAGCGCTTGAATTGCTTAAAAAACTGGAGAATCCCCCGAAGGAGCTTTGCGCGACCGAGGTAGCGTGTTTTTTGAAACTATATGAACTCCTGACGAAATACGAAGGCGCTGTTTACGACAAGAGCATAGGTGAGAAGATCGAAAAAGCCACCGCTAAATACGAGGATTACAAAGACTACGAATGGATGAAGGTCTGGGAGCATTCTGCATCCAAACTTAGGGATTCCATGAATAAAGTAGATTACACCGACATCAAAGAGCTTAAAATCCCCGTCTATTTCTTTGTGGGCAGGCACGACCACAACGTACCGGCCGTCCTTGTGGAAGAATTTGCTAAGAATCTAAAGGCTCCAAAAAAAGAAGTTATTTGGATGGAAAAAGCCGGTCACCCCATAATGGAAGAGGAGGCGGAAAACTTTAACCGCCTGATCGTAGAAAAGGTCCTCGGAAACAAGGCTACCGAATAATACGCAAATCGCTGTGCATTTGCCGTTCAGTAACCAAGGCGAATGCGCCTCGGCTAGTCACCGCTACATGACAATCCTAGATCCGGTCTATTTTTTGGCCAAAAGAGAGCAATGAAACGATTCAACTTCGCAATTGCGCTTCTCGTGAGCGTCTTTATACAGTCCGCGTTCGCACAACCATCATTCACAATTACCAAAGCTTCTGTCGGGGGGATCAAGGTCGGATCGACGATCGGCGAAATCAAACGATTGATTCCCGGAGCTACATTCGCTAGATTTCAGGGCGAAGGCGGCGACGAAATCGAAGCCAAACTCAATGGCAAAACTGTAATGTGGTTTACGGCAAAGGCAGGCGATGAAAATTACGACGCACCGGTAAAGGACAGCGTCAAGATACTTGGTATTGAGGTCTACGACGAACGCTACAAGACCGTTAATGGAATCGGCCCGGGGACACCTCTCAAAGTTGCTGAATTAAAATACGGGAAACTGAAACACATCTGGATAGAAGGACTTACGGGCGACGAGGTGGCCACTTTTTGGAAGCACCCTATTGGAATCGATTTCAAGATTGCGATGCCCGTAACTAACCCTCAGGAGAGTGCCGGTATTTATGTCAATGATGTCACCAATACTGCAGTCTACAAAGAAGGAGCCAGGATCAGTTCGGTCAGTATCCCCGGTTACCACGGAAGATCATTCTTGGACGATGAGCTGAAGATGGTGTTCGCCGATCGAGCAGGCGTTGTCGAGATCGGCATGACGCTAAAAGAAGCGAAGGATGCGCTTGCCAAAGAAATGGTAGCGGAATTCAAACGAACGAGCGGCGGTGACGGTGTTGCCTATGTCTCCGTCCATCTACTCGGAAATGAAATACTAAGACTATTCGCGGGTGAAGATGACCCTGAGTCGGCGATCAACTTCGACGCCAAAATCGAATTCATAGAGGCTTGGAGCTCGGAGTATCGAACAAAGATGGGCGTCAGACCCGGAATGAAATTGAGTGACGCCGAAAAGATCTACGGCAAACTCCAGAGTATTGGAAAAAGCGAGATCGAGGCTCGAGAGTTCGTTTCGTTTGAAAATCATCCGGTCGGAGTAGTTTTCAGGGTAACATCGAAGGATTCAGAAGCCGGAATTTACGCTGACGGCGCGCGTAAGACGAATGCGTTTGATCCCGAAGCGTATGTTCTAAGCATTTCGGTCCAGGGGATTCCGAATACCGGACCACCGACAGAAAAACCCACCGGGAAAAGACAATTCATTATCAGGAACGGCTCGGACAAATTCGATATCAAGATCGATGTCGAAGAGTGCGACGGTGAATACTGTGAAGGAGCGGGACTTGTTCAAATCCTTAGAAAAGGTGAATCGTTGCCCTTCCAGACTATTTCGATGCCGAGTATTACTCTTGAGATCGGCAAAGACTCAAAACCAAGCGTCAATTTGATCGAACTCTATGGTGAGAACAACAGCGGAATTGTCTTTGATGATTTCGATTTTGACGGCAACATCGATCTCGCCATCCGCAATGGCAATAACGGTGCCTATGGTGGTCCTTCTTACGACGTCTATTTGTTTTCAGCCAGTGTCTACCGATTTGTGAAGAACGCCGCACTTACAACTCTTGGATCTGAAAACCTTGGTCTATTCAGGGTCGACAAGAATAAGAGGGAGTTGATCACTTTCACGAAGTCCGGTTGTTGCTGGCACCAGACGACCCATTACCGTGTGGAGTACGGAAGACCCTACAAGGTACTCGTTGTTACTGAGGATGCCACCGGTGCTACTGAAAAGGTTGTCGTTACCACGGAGAAACGGGTCGATGGCATCTGGAAGAAGTCGGTCAGAACTAAAGACATGAACTAAGAAAATGGAAACGGATTCATTCTAGAAACCGTTTCCATTTATGACTCTCCGCAAATTCCTTAATCATTGAGTTTCGTCGGTTAAGGAACCCTTCGAGATATCTGGTTAAGAAAAGGGTATCGAAGATGTTTCCAAGGATCCCAAATGGAGATTCGAAATCGATTCTGTCCATCATTCTGGTAACCCCATCCATCTCTTCGAATTCGTGGTCGTGATCAAACCTCGAAAACATTCCCTGCGTCATCGAATCCTTGAAGTGAACCGGACGATCATATTCGGTAATAAGGGAGGTGTGGCTAAGGCGAAAACCGAAATGAACCGCAGTCCAGGTAACCGATTCACCTAGCTCAATTAGTCCTTCGGTCCTGCCCGCTACCGCTCGCTCGTTCGTTTGAGACGCTGTTCTCGTATGCAGATCGATCGAACGCGAAAGATCAAACACCCGTTCAATTGGGGCATCAATCTCCGTATTTAGCTTAATTACGGGCATTTCTTTACGGCCTTCGCGGACGGAACTCGATCCTGTATTCCTTAGGCGGAGTCTTTCCAAGCAGATGCGTCACGAAATAATCCCAGCGCCGACGCATCATATACAGACTATCGGCACCATAACCATGGCGTCGGTTCGGAAAGATGATCAGATCAAAGTCCTTGTTGGCTTTTACCAAAGCGTCTACTACCAGGTAAGTGTTGTATGGCGGAACATTGCTGTCCATACCACCATGCGTCAGCATCAACTTGCCCTTCAGGTTCTTGGCATAAAGCTGGTTCGCCTGGACTTCGTAATTTGTCATCCCATCCGGTCGTTTCTGAATCAAACCGATATAGCGTTCACCCCAGTCGTCCTCGTAGCTCCTGTTGTCGTGATTTCCTGACTCCGATATTCCGACCTTGTAGAAATCCGGATATTTGAACATAGCCGCAGCAGCAGCAAATCCACCGCCTGAGTGCCCCCAAACGCCGACCCTTTCGAGATCCATATACGGATGTTTCTTGGCAAGCTGTTTCAATCCTGAAATCTGATCAGGAAGCGTATTGTCCGCCATGTTGCCATAACAGGCGTCATGAAAAGACTTGGAACGGTTCGGGTTGCACGAACCTTCAAGCGCGACAACTATAAACCCAAGTTCTGCGAGTGCCTGGTGATCACTCCTGGATGGGGTGAACGAACGGGAGCCGTAGCTGCCGCCCGAAGGACCGGGATAAATATAGTTGACCACAGGGTACTTCTTATTGGGATCGAGGTTCACGGGCCTGAACATGAGTCCGTAAAGATCCCAACGCCCGTCGCGCGACTTGACCGAAAACGGCATCGGCGGCTTCCAACCTGTCGCCTCCAGGCGCGAGATATCCGCCTGTTCCAGGTCCATCAATTTGTCCCCGCCGATATCGCGAAGCACCGCAACCGGGGGAACATCCTGCTTCGAGTATTCATCGACAAAGTACTTACCGTCCATCGACAAACTTACGCGGTGATTGCCGTCTTCGGGTGTCAAAAGCTTGAGATCCGAGCCGTCAAAACTGATGCTGTAAAGGTGCGCAAAATAGGGATTCCTTCCCTTCTCACGTCCGTTTGCCATGAAGTAAAGCTTCCGCCCTTTTTCATCGACCTTCAGCAACCGTGTGACTACGAAATCACCCTTCGTAATCTGATTTTTTAGCTTGCCGGCCAAATCATAAAGATACAGATGTCCCCAGTCAGAACGTTCGGAATACCAGATAATCTCATTGGATTCAGAAAGATAGCGCCAGTTGATCGATCCCCGTCCCGACTCGAACTGGGTTTCAACTTTCTCTTCAAATATCTCCTTCACCGCACCTGTGGCCGAATCGGCAATCCTTAATTTTGCGCTCTTATGGTCCCTACTCGACGAAACGAACATCACTTTGGAACTATCCTTGCTCCAATCGTTGTCGTCGAACTTGCCCGTGCACGAAATATCGTCGCAAAGCGTTCCGCGTCGTGCGTCCGGCGCCACCTTAACCTTCGTTATTTCCCCTGATCCGACGTCGATTATTACCCGGTGTATCTTGATGATTTCCTCATCCTGCGGTATCGGATATTTCCACGCTTCCAGCTTTGGCTCGCCGACATTTGTGGTTACCAGGTACATGTCGCTGACATGGCGCTGGTCCTGCTTGTACGTGGCAATCTTTTTTGAATCGGGAGACCAAATCAGGATCGCCCGGTTGCTTTTCCTCCAACCAGCATTGTCGGTGGCATACCCAAAGTCCTTCACCCCGTCCTTTGTGAGCTGTGTTTCTTTTTTCGATTCTTTGTCCCGAACCCACAAATTGTGGTCTCGAATAAATGCCTCTTGCTTCCCATCAGGAGAAGGCACTTCGGGAGCACGGCGAAACCGAAATTGGGACTGAGCATTCGGGGCACCTGAAGGAAACAGTGCCGCAAGGCTGTCAGCTACTGATCGTTCGCGGTTTGCGGGGTTCACAAGAACAAATTGCCTCTTCCCGTTTCTTGAAACCTGGTACCAGAACCTGCCGTCGGGAAGCCAAACCGGGCGAACCCCCATACCGTCGACCAGCCCGGCAGTATTGCTCCGGAGCATCATAACGGCCCTGTCATAATCTGCTGAGGTCACAGCGCCTTCCGACTGACCTAAAACCAAATTCACCTGTGCCGCGACAACCAACAACACCGTCGTAATAGAAACCTGCAATACGTACTTTTTCATTTTGATTTTCTCTGGATTCTGGATTTTTTTGCTACTTTATGTTCGAACCTCTCAGATTTCAATTCCGGGCCGGCTAAGTTTCCTTCCTCATCTTTGTTGTTTTCGCCATAAAGCGATAGAATTTTGGTTTGTGATTATGAACAAATTCCTTTCGGGTGGATGGCGGACGGAAGGGAAAAAGCAAGGTTCAGGCACAGGTCAAACTCAAAGGCCAAAAAGCCGCTTGGAGAATTTATGAGCGTAGAAGTTGTAATGCCGCAAATGGGCGAATCGATCGCCGAAGGCACTATTTCAAAATGGTTAAAACAAGTCGGTGACACTGTCGAAAGAGACGAGCCGTTGCTCGAGATCTCGACGGACAAGGTCGACGCGGAAGTACCTTCCCCCGAGGCGGGAACGCTTCTTGAGATCAGGTTCGAAGAAGGCGATACAGTTGAAGTTGACACTGTTGTAGCCGTTCTCGGCGCGGAGGGTGAAACTCCGGCAGCTGCACCGCAAACGGAACCCGCGGCAGAAGAAGCACCGGCGCCTGTTGAGGCCGCCCCCGAACCCGCGCCTGCACATGAACCGGCACCGGCGGCCCCTGCGGCACCCGCTGGTGAAGCAACTGAAGTTGTGATGCCGCAGATGGGTGAATCCATCGCGGAAGGGACTATTTCGAAATGGCTGAAACAAGTTGGCGACACAATTGAACGCGACGAGCCGCTTCTCGAGATATCAACAGATAAGGTCGATGCTGAAGTTCCGTCGCCGGTAGCCGGCACACTGCTCGAGATCAAGGCGGAGGAAGGGGACACGGTCGAGGTAGATTCTGTCGTTGCATTGGTCGGCGCGGAGGGCGCATCGGCACCGGCACCTGCTCCGGCGGCAGCTCCCGAACCGGCAACGATTCCAGCTGCGCATGAACCAATTCCTGACAAGAAGGCTATTGAGCCCGCAAGTGCACCGGTTGCAGCAAGTTCCGGGAATGGGAAGCCACTTGGGGAACAGTCTGTAGAGGAGTTGCGCCGGACGAGAAGTTCGCCGCTCGTTCGGAATATCGCGAAGGAGCACAATGTCGACATTTCGCGCATTCCGGGCACGGGGATGAGTGGCCGCGTTACAAAGAAAGATATACTTGCGTTTATCGAGTCGGGAGGTGCTGCAAGTCCGGAAGATCTGATGGTCAAGACTCCTGCGCCACAGGCAGAGGCGCCGGCTCAGGCTCCGACACCTGCACCGGAGGCCGCTCCGGTTCAGAAATCGGATTTCAAAGCTCCGGAGGTTTCAGCTCACGTTGGCGATCGAATCGAACCGATGTCGGTCATGCGTAAGAAGATCGCTGAGCACATGACGTTCTCAAAACAGACGTCAGCTCATGTGACTAGTGTTTATGAAATCGACATGACCAACGTCGCCAAGTTCCGAAATGCTAACAAGGGGAGATTCCTGAATACATACGGTACCAAGCTCACCTATATGCCGTTCATCTTCGAGGCGGTCACGAGCGCTCTCCGAAAGTTCCCGGTGGTGAATTCACAGGTGGCCGGTGATCAAATTGTCTACAAAGGCGATGTAAACCTGGGAATGGCAGTTGCGCTGGATTGGGGATTGATCGTTCCCGTTATTAAGAATGCGGACGCATTATCGCTTTCAGGTCTCGCTAGAACCGCAAACGATCTTGCTGATCGGGCAAGGGCGAAAAAGCTGAATCCGGACGAGGTTTCGGGTGGAACATTCACGATTACGAACCCGGGAGTCTTCGGGGGATTGTATGGAACGCCTATTATTAATCAGCCTCAGGTCGCAATTCTTTGTGTTGGCACTATAGAAAAACGTGCTAAAGTAATAACAACACCTGACGGCGATGACGTTATCGCCATTCGACAAATGGCCTACTTCGCGTTGACCTATGACCACAGAATTGTGGATGGGGCCGATGCAGAAAGGTTTCTTTCTTACATGAAAGAATATCTGGAAACAAACGAATTTTCGATTTAACTTTTGACGCGAGTTTGTTGACCGTATTGGAAAATGCGGTCACTTACTCGTTTTTTAAAACCAGGCGGTAATAAAATATCCCCGTATTAGGAAACAAAATATAGTTCCCGCCGATAAATGTTTTCAGGGATAAATTTGCTTTTCACCGAATTCCCTATTTTCGCCCGAAAAAATATGGGGAACATCGGATTCGTGACAACCCGAAATCGTATTTGGAACGTCTTAGATATGCTCTCTCAAAAGCAGTACTTATCTTAGAAAAATTACATTAAGGCAAAGAAAGGAGTTTAAGTTATGCTTCGCAAAATTAGCACATTACAGATCGTTGTGTCTTTGGTTGCGGCAGTAATGCTCGTTGGGGCAGTCGCTGTTCAGGCACAGGACGATCAAGTTCGTTCATTGATCAACGGACAAAAATACAAAATTGAGGGGGTTATTGTCGCAAGGGATGCAGATAGCTTCCTTATTAAGGATGAAACCGGCGTCAGCACCAAGGTCGTGGTTTCACCTAACACCAGCATCAAATCCAACAGTTTCTGGGGCGGCGGCGACAGGTACGCATTCGCCAGCCTTGTAAGAGGCCTCAAGCTGAAAGCTGAAGGCCGCGGCGACGGAAACGGAGCGCTTGCGGCTAATAAGATCCGGTTTGATAAGAGCGACCTCGAGGTTGCGCAATCGATCGAAAGCAGGGTCGCCCCGGCTGAAGAAAGATTGACCCGCGCCGAACAAAACGCCGAGCGTGTTTCAGGTCAAATTGATGAATTGATGGCCATTTCGAACGCCGCTCGCGGAGGTGCGAAAGCAGCCCAGGACACGGCGGATGCCGCTGTTGCCGGCGTCAATGCGACAAATCAGAGGATTTCGGCTCTCGACGACTATGTGGTCCAAACCACGGCAACCGTCAATTTCAGGGTCGGAAGCCATCGATTATCGCCGGATGCGAAAGCTCAGCTCGACGAAGTCGCTACACAAGCCACGACACTTCGCGGCTATGTGATTGAAGTTCAGGGTTTTGCTTCCTCAGATGGAAACGCTGCTGCAAACAAGCGACTCAGTGAAAGGCGTGCGAAAGCGGTCAAAGACTATTTGATCATGACGCACAACATCCCTCTGAGAAGGTTTACCGACGAGTACGGGTATGGTGAAACACAGGCTATTGCTGATAACTCGACTCTCGAAGGCCGCCGGCAGAACCGCCGTGTTGAAGTCAAGCTTCTTGTTTCAAGGGGATTGAATCAAAACGTTGAAGTCAGGCCTGCTCCTGACACAGACGACGGCACCAAGTAGTCTGAAAATCAAAGGGAAGCCGCAATAAATAGCGGTTTCCCTCTTTCTTTTTACCCGCCTCCCAAACCTTTACGGCGCCCTTCGGTATAAGCATTATGACCTGTGAAACGCCGCGCATCACTACTGTAATATTTTTCCTTCTGGCTTTTGCGGCCTCTTTGTTCGCGCAGGACCCCGTAGGGACACCGCCTCCGATTATCATAGAGGATGATGAGGTCATAAACGTTGACTCGCGTCTGGTTGTCGTACCTGTTTCTGTTACTGATGGAAACGGAGAGCCGGTAAAGGGACTAGGTGCTGAGAGCTTTACTGTTCTTGAAAACCAGCGCAGGCAAGACATCGTCGAGGTTTCTAATGCAGAGAAAGTTCCGCTGGAGATAGCATTGCTTTTTGATATCTCAGGCAGCACCGATCCTATGTTCAAGTTTGAGCAAGAGACCGCAGCGCGGTTTCTACAGGAAGTAATGCGCCCTGAAGACCGTGCGACGATCTTTACTATCGGCGAGATACCGATAATGCTTCAGTCGCGCAATGTCGCATTTCGATCAATCGAAACGATCAGGGGCCTGCAGCCTACGAAACAATACACCGCATTCTTTGATACTGTTTCCGCCGCGGCAACGTACCTGCGCATTAACGCAGATGCAAAGAGCCGAAAAGTTGTGGTTGCGATCACGGACGGCGAGGATACGAACAGCAGGGGAATCAAAAAGGGATTTGCCGAAGTCTACGCAAAGATCGGTAATCAGATAAATTCGATTACTACAAAAGAATACAGGGAGCTGCTGGTCAAGAAACGAAATGAGATCAGGAAAAGGGAGCAAAACCGGACGCTCAAGAGTCTACAGGATGGAGACGTTGTATTTTACTCGATCAATCCGGCGGGTGGCTCGTTGACTCTCAATAAGATCAGTAAGTTTGGCCAAAGCAATATGGATCGATTCGCATCGGAAACGGGCGGGACGGCATTTCTTCCCAAGTTTCTTCCGATCAATCTGAGAAGTAACTACGAGAACAATTCCAACATCCGGCAAAACACCGATACTTTGAAACAAATATTCTCGAAGCTCAGGAATGAACTCCAGGCACAATACCTTGTTCAGTATTATTCGAACAATGAATTCCCCGCTAACAAGTACGTGAATGTAAAAACCAATGTAAACCTAAATCTTCCACAGGGCATTACCGTCAGATCGAGAAAGGGTTATTTTGTAAAGAAGCAATAAGAAGCAAAGTAGCGAGTCTTAGATTGGAAAACCCGGTATCCGAACCATTTGGTGAGGAACCGGGCTTTACTGTTGGCGAATGAGAAAGACTCGCCACCCTGCTTTTCGTGAGGTTAGTCAATCTTGATCTTGCCTGTAATCGGCTCCGCAATGTCTCCCATTTCCATAAGCGGCTCTTGGGTCGCTGGCGGGAATGTCTCGGGACCGTATTCTGGCGCGACTGCACCCATCAATGGCTCTTCATAGACGGGTTCGATCCCGCCCATTATCGTGACCGGCTCGGTTCGTGCCAAACTGACTATTCCAATGCCGCTTAGTGCTGTTATCAAAACGGAGGCCACCGCGGTCCAAATGCGTGACATACGCTTCTTGACCGCTGCCCAGCCAACGGGGCAATCCTTTGTGATTATTGTTCCATCTTTTCTTCGGAAAAACCTGGCACAAAGCCGGCCCTCCGAGTTCACAATGAGGCTTTCGGCTTCGTTCTTTGTCATCCCGGAAAGGTTGTAAACATTGAGCTTACAGTGTCCGCAGAATCGCTGACGGTTGTTACCGATCATCTCGTCCCAGTTCGCAGAACAGGGGCTTGCAACCTTGATGGAGTTTAGGGGATTTGTAAATGATGACATGGTTTAATTCCTCCGTTTCTTAGACACGCTCACACGTGTTTTGTTCCATAAGAACGGAGGAATCACAGAGACTTGCAGCAATCCGAAAACTTCTTAAGCGGACCTCAAAGGGTTTTTGCGTGTTCCAAAAGAATACCTTTCTGGATTTTCTATCGAGAGCATAAACATAATCACCATTTGGCGTCCATGCCGCGTGCCCAAGCCCGCTTTTATTTACCTTCTTGGTTTTCTCTTGTTGTATTTGACCCTCGCCGGATCAAACAATGGGCAATCTCCTGCCTGAAGATGGATCGAATGCGATCATCTCCGCCGAAACACCGGGGAGCTCTAAGGTCGCGATCGTCTTGAGGGTAACTAAATCCCGTACGACGGCATAGCGCAGGTGACTGCCGTTAACCCGCTCTGAAGTAACCATCCATTTTCCGTCCGGTTCGACCACGAATGGTCTCCAGTCCAGCATTACAGGTATTGAAAGAAGAATATACTTTGTGACGAATCCCTTTGGAGCAAACTGCTTGATCTCGTGCGGCACTTCATTTAAAAGGTTGCCGTTTCGATAGTCCCAGATCTGTATTTTCTTCTTTCCGATTATGAGAATCCTGTCCTTAGACAGAATCTTGTGACCGACGATTTTGTCGCTGGAATCAAGAAAACCGACCTCGGACGACAACTCAAGCGGTCCTGCAAAGACAGTGGCAGAAAAGAGTGTCGCAACAATCAAAGTGCACGCAAAGTACTTCATGGAAACCTAATGAACGTATTTCTTTGGTCGAGGAGGAGAGAATTGTGTCGGAAACAATACCTTAGCGGAATGACCTTGCATTAAGGATTAACGGGGCGGACCGGCAACCTGCAAACCGCTACTTGGAAGATCGCCTGTACTTATGAGTAATCGGGCGCCTTCTACCAACGCCGATCGCGTTTTTTGAAACGATCAACGTAGGTGGGAGCTGTTGGCGCTT
>JABDKD010000109.1 GCA_013003215.1 Pyrinomonadaceae bacterium | reverse complement strand
ACTCCCCAAACCAGAAAGAATAAATAAAAGGGACTTCCAACCACTAGAACTAACGGAAAAACGCATTCGATCAAGAGAATCGAATAGGTTACCAATCGTGCAGCAGTCGGAGACCGATCTATGAACTTCGCCACATTTGCCGAAGTGAAATAGTAGACCGAATTCGAAGCGGTTTGAATAGCCACCCCGGTTCTCCAGTCCTTATTGAATAACTTTGAGAACCCCGCGGTAGCGTATGAGAGACAGGATTGAATTGCGATAAACCATAGAACTGCATTTGTAACGATCTGGCTTGGAACAAGGCTCTGTAGTAACAAGGCGCCGATGATCGGCAAGGCAAAACGATTTGGAACTTCCGGAAAATATGGAAGTCTTCGGTAGTTTTCAAGTGAGCCCACCACGAATATCACAAAGAGCGGCAAAATAGCTGCAGTGCCCTTTGGTGTCCAGATCAGAAGCCCCGCCGAAGCAACCCCTCTCAGACAAATAAGCGGAATCCATATCCTCGCTCCGAAAAAAAAACTGGCAAACCCACGAATTGGTGCCCTTCTCTCCCGAAATCCCACGAACTGTTCCAGCCATCCCCAGCTAAGTAGTCCTCCTCCTGTGTATTCGCGGATTCGAGCCAGTTTTTCAAAAGTATCAATGAGGATACAGACCGAGACCAATCGTAGGGTCCAGGTAATTGCGATTTCTGTTTCAATAACAATCACCCTTCTGTCTCCGAGAAAAACAATTCCTTGGCGCCTTCATCTTCAGTATGTCCGGAGATCTCTTCTATTCGAAGCTGGTCAACTCCCAAATACTCGACATCCTCGACTCTTTCAACGTATTTCCTCAGTGTCTTGAAGCGAAATGAATTCTTAACGACCACAGGGGACGCACCCGCTTCAACGAGTCTGACTACGTCATCGACGCACGAATAAACGATGTCCAAAGTCAGCTTCTCAGGGAAAAAAATCGGATGAAACCATTTACGTCTTACTGTAAAAGGAACCTCCTTCCATTCGCAATTTTCTTCGTTCTCTTGAAGTCTTCGGTAAGAGAGCCGGTAGTTTCTTGGAGTTTGAGAAAACAACTGATAAGCGGAAACCCAACGGAAGAGGTCCCAACGGTTTGTGTATCTGCTGAGACGTTCGTTAAACAACGCATAGCAAACGTTGGCGAAAACCGATAACGCAAGGCCAGCCAGAATAATCAATTCTAAGGTAGACATAAAAGACAAAGTCGCAATTGGCAGCTTCTCGAGCCAAGAACCCTATGGAGGCAACGCGCAAACTCGGCAAGCGTAAATCACTTCGAAAGAGAAGGTTACGTCTAGATCGAACAAATTTCAATCGAATCACCCGTGAGGTGTTTCTAAAGCGGCCCGAATATAATACACTGCGGTAAAACTACTAACTGACTCAAACGATGAATAATATTCAATTACCCGTTAAGGGAAAGGTGTCGGATCAGACACTTTTTCAGGAAATCGAGGGAGAGGCGGTCTTGCTGAACCTTACTAACGAAAAATATTTTGGGCTGAATGAGCTCGGAACGAAAATCTGGACGCTTCTGGCTGAGCATGGTGATTCCGAAAGCGTTATTAAACAGATCCGGGCAGAGTATGATGTTAGCAGGGACACAATCGAGACGGACTTGTCGAAGTTAATCGATGAATTTGTTAAAAAAGGCCTGTTTATTGTTGAAAACGAATGATTAGAAAGGTAAGGACATTCCTTGAACTACCCTGGCGGCAAAAAAAGATATTTCTGATGTTTTGTTGTTTGATTCCGGGCATGGAATTGTCAATCAGGTCGTTTGGGTTGAGAAGAACTCACCGCATTCTTGAGCGAATGGGGTCACGTGCACTTAGAATGGAGCAAGAACCTGAGGTAGTGATCAACAGGCATAAGAACCTACTCGATTTGTTCGTTAAGAATTTCCCTTTCGGCGGCAGATGTCTCGCACAGTCTCTCTCGCTTTGGTACTTGTTAAAGCGACTTCGGGTCGAGACCGACCTGAAATTTGGCACAAAAAGAGATGACGGAGAAATCCGAGCACATGCCTGGCTAGAGTATCAAGGAACACCCATCGATTCGCAGACCGAAATTTACACTTCATTCCCCGATTCGATCCTTACAAAGATCAGCTAATGAATTCCCGCCAGCGAATAGGCTTTAGAGTATTTCGAAACCCGCAATAGCCCGCTGAGAACTAGGGCGGCGCGGGTCCGAATCCACATAAAAACTTCTAATTTGGGAGTTTAAAGCATTTATTTTCATCAGATGCGGCTGCTAGATTGAAAAGCATTTAGAAGTGTAATAGGATGGCGTTAAGTCTTAAATCTTGAATATTTCGAGGAGAATCGTATGAAAAGCGAATCGAAACTTCAGGCGTCATGTGCGCCTGAATCAGCCCCAAAGTCCAACGAAGTTCGAAAACTCTACGAGACACCCCAAATGTCCGAATATGGCGACATCGCATCCCTCGTCCAAATGGTTGTAGTCGCCGGCGTCGATGGTGGTATGCCACCTTTTGAAGCTACGTCCTAATGCCGTACATTCGCGGTTATTGCCTTTTCAAGGATAAATCCAGTCCAATAACCAGAACGGAAACAGGTTATGGCTCCAGTCTTGAAGAAAAGGCACTATCTAAATTTCAAAACCTTCGCAAAAGCAAAATAAAAGCTGATGCGCGTTTAACGAATCGCACCGAGCTCTTTGATGAGTTCGGTGTATTGCTTTCTGAGCAAGGAAATTTCGACGATTCAGATCTGATTTTCAAGGCGTTTGAGAAATGGGGAACGGATTGCGTTGAACATCTGGAGGGCGATTTTGCATTCGCGATTTGGGACCAGAAAAACGAACGGATCTTTTGCGCAAGGGACCACCTGGGGGGGACCGATCTATACTACTACCGCGATTCTTCAAAATTCGTCTTCGCAAGCACCCCAAGCGGCATTCTTGATTTCCCCGGTATTGAAACAAATCTCAATCTCAACAAACTTGCCGTTTACTTGTTGCACGAACCTCATACGCTGACGACCGGTGAAACCTGGTTTGAGGGTATATACCCGCTTGCTGCGGCAGAATCCTTGACGATGGATCTCCAGGGAATTAAAAAGCTTCGATACTGGCGACCCGAGCTAGAAACTTCCCTCCCGTTTAACAGTCAGGACGAGATACTTGAAGCATTCCGTGAATTGTTTTTTGAAACTGTTGCCGCCCGGCTTTCAAATCACGCTCCAAACGCTGCCCTTTTGAGCGGCGGTCTTGATTCTTCCTCGATTGTGAGTGTCGCCGCGAATCTTCTTGAGAAACAGAACAAGCAGTTGACTGCATTTGCGGGAGTGTTGGATGACAGAAACGATTCCGAATTTGAAGATGAACGCGAGTTTATAGAAGAATTCGAATCGGTTGAAAATGTAAAGATTAGATACGTCACAGCGCGGGATGCTGGTCCATTTACCGATCTGGACGGGTTTTTCAAAAATTACGATACGCCGATAGTAAATTCGAGGTTTTATCTTTTCCGTGCGTTTTCAGAAAATGCTGCAGAGATCGGTGCTGAATCGATCCTCGACGGCAGCTTCGGGGAATTCGGGCCAACATCCTATTGTGAAGGCGGTTTTGCTGAATTGCTGAAGCGATTAAAATGGGTGACGCTCTATCGGGAGCTGAAGTTAAGAAGCCGGCTATACGGGCAATCGCTTAGATACAATTTGAGAGGCAATACACTGAACCCTTTGTTGCCTGAGTTTCTGACCAATTTAAAGAGTGGGGCACCGGCTGAATCCGAAATGATGAACCTGAATCACCCATTAAAAGGCTCTTTTGCAAAAGAACTCCTGAGTAAAATTGAATTACCTGAATATTCCCGGCGCAGGACGTTGCCGGATCACCGCTTGAATCTGCTCAGGGATATTCGATTCTTGTTCGAGAAATCGGGAGAGTTCCCTTCGTCGGGATTCGGACCGGTACCGGTTGAACTTAGATATCCGTTTGTAGACAAGCGGTTGATCGAGTTCTCAATGGCGGTTCCTCTCGAGCAGAAAATGCAGAACGGCTACACACGTTGCCTAATTCGGAATGGCCTTGACGGGGTCCTTCCAAAGAAGATTCAGTGGCGAACATCAAAAGCACCGTTTTCACCGGACTACCTTCGCAGGTATTACTCCCAGATAGGTGATGTAAAGATAAAGCTTGAAGGTATTAAGCCAAAGGATCCGATACGCGAGTTATTGGACATTGAAAAGATCAAGGCATGGGTAAAAGATACGATCGACAACCCTCGTCCGGGCACTTCAAACGACGACGCAATTTTTCGAACAATTCCACAGGCGATTTTTTTGATTCATTTTTTGAGGAGGTTTGCGGAATTTAGTGTCTAGTGAGTCGTACAGATACAGAATCTACGGGTTGAATATCTCGAGTAGTCGAAAGATCGATTTGTTGGAGGAACATTTCGGTGATGGCGCACTCGATTTGTGCGTCGAGTGGCACGCGAGTTCTGAAACGACTCCAGATCAAAGTTCAGATTGGCACCAGGTACACTCCGAGATCCTGAAACTCTATACGATCGTGACTTTATGGAAAAGTGAGCGGGGCGATATTACAAAAGTATGCTTTGAGTTTGAGGATCAAGATCCGATCAGCTTCATTTTCAATCTGGGAGACCAATTGCTGAGTGTTTATCATTCTAATTCGACCTCATGGAGTGATCTTCAATCGTATCTTGTAGGTCCGGCAATGGGCATCGTTATGAGGCTTCAGGGCATACAATGCCTTCATTCAAGCGCGGTGGAAGTTGACGGTAAAGCGATCGCCCTGGTGGGCTACTCAACTTCAGGAAAATCGACGCTGGCTACCGGACTATCGAAAAAAGGCGCGAAGGTAATTGCGGACGACATTGCGGTATTGTCTTCAAGAGATGGCCGGTTCGTCGTACCTGCCGGCTACACGAAAGTGCGTCTGCGACCGGAAGCGGCAGACTTCCTCACTGATGATCCCGATTCACTCCCGATCGTTTACTCGCACAGGGATAGCCGTTACGTTTCACTGAACGAAGATACGAGCTATCGTGGAGATGCACTTCCACTGTCGGCAATCTACATACTTGGTGAACACAGCGACGACTTCAAGGAGCCATGTATTGAAGATGTCAGCGCAAAGGACAAGCTTGTCAGACTTCTGCAGAACACCTACGGAAGTTATGTCGTGATGGACGAACTGAGAGCGAAAGAGTTCAAGGCATTGTCACGTGTGGCCCAACAAATTCCGATACGAAAGCTTCGTTATGCGCATGACATTAAGACTCTTCCAAAACAATGTGAGATAATTTTGGAGGACTTTCAAAAAATCATTAGCCAATAAGTATACGCGCCTCTTATCATTTGATGAGCAAATTAATCGTAAACAGTTTCCTGTTGTTCCTGGTACTAATTTTTTCGCTCCAGTTACGATCTCAGGACATCACGGAAAAGCCTAAACCTTCGCCATCGCCGACGCCGGCACCTCTATTCACAGACCGAGCCGCTGCGACCGGCCTAAACTTCACGCACTTTAACGGTATGACGGGAAAGCTGGACCTGCCGGAGATAATGGGCTCCGGGTCAGCATTCTTTGACTATGACAATGATGGCGATCTCGATGTCTTTCTTGTTCAGGGAATGGTTTTGGAACCGGGCAAAACGCCAAAAGATGCCGTCTTTCCATGGACAGGCAAAAGTAAGCCAATGGGCCGGCTGTATCGCAACGACATGGACAGCTCCAAGGGTCCCCGATCTCTAAGGTTTACGGATGTCACTGAAAAAAGCGGGATTGTGGCCGATGGCTATGGATTCGGAGTCTCAGCTGCTGACGTAAACAATGACGGATTCGCGGACCTCTATTTGAGCAATCTGGATGATAACAAGCTATTCCTCAATGACGGGGACGGCACATTTACAGATGCTACCGGGAAAGCGGGCGTCAAGGTTCCCGATTGGTCTATCGGCGCTTCGTTTTTTGACTACGATCGCGATGGGTGGCTCGATCTCTTTGTTGTCAACTATGGCGA
>JABDKD010000108.1 GCA_013003215.1 Pyrinomonadaceae bacterium | reverse complement strand
TTGTTCCGCTGCTGAGCTCGGCGCTGCTGTGCTCGGCGGTCATTGTTCCGCTGCTGAGCTCGGCGCTGCTGTGCCCGGCGGTCGTTGTCCCGCTGCTGAGCTCGGCGCTGCTGTGCTCGGCGGTTGTTATTCCGCTGTTGAGCCTGGCGCTGCTGCGCACGCCTGTTTATATTTTGCCTCTGTGCCTGACGGTTTTGCCGCGCGCGGTTGTTACGCTGCTGCGCCTGCCTTTGCTGTGCGCGGCGGCGGGTCTGGGTGGCCCGGTTTTGCTGTTGCTGTCTGGCCCGGTTTCGTTGGGCACTCTGGCGGTTCTGCCTTTGTTGCTGAGCACGCTTCTGGTTGTTGCGGGCTCTTCGGTTTTGCTGTCTTTGATTTCGGCGTTGGTTTTTTTGGTTCTTGTCAGCGCTGGAACGCTGACGCGCGCGATCACCTTTGGAACGGTCCTTCTGTGCCTGGGCCAGATCTGCCGCGCCAAAAACAAACGCAATGCCAACCAAGATGGTCGCCGCAAAGCGCAGTAATTGTTTTGACTTCATAAGTTTCCCCTTTAATGTGGCCCTTCGCAGGTCTAAGAGAGCAATTACCGCGCCAAAGCAAAAAACATGGCTTTTTACGTCATATTGGGTTTTTATCTCCACATAATGGGGTATCAACAGACGATTTCGTATTAAAACTTCATAAATCCGCTCAATCCTTACAACTTTTTTTTGGAACTCAAGGAACTTCCTAAACCACCTATTCACAGAGGATTACACCGCTTGAGGAAAACTTGAGGCTAAACCAGTGCCGATTCACTCCACTTTTTCTCAAGTCTCATTTCTTAAATTGACGACATAACACGAACCGATCGCGTTTTGATGGTTCGGAACAAATCGATAATTTGAGGAGACAGTAAAATGACCATCAATAAGGAAATGAAGAATTGGAAAACAGCCCGCAGCATTATTGCAGCGGTATTTCTAGTAGCGCTTACCCTTTCGGTGTTCGTAGTAAACAACTCGAACAGAGTTTTTGCAGGATCGGGAATAGCAAAATCATTCATTATTCAGCTCGATAAGGACTCGGCCGCGGTCTGGAAAGCAAAACAGGAAAAGGCCGGCAACGAAATATCATCCGAAGACCTGCAGAATTACAGGAATTCATTACTGGGCGACCAGGATGCATTCTTGTCTCAACTCGATTCTATGGGCATCAGTTACGAGATCGATGGTGTCGACATCAGCGATTTTGAAGGAAATGTGGCTCACAGAGCGGATTACCGGTTCAGTCTCGTGTTGAACGGCATTACCTTAAAGCTGCCTTCCGCCGCCGTTGAAACCGTGCGAAACATGAACCAAGTCAAGAAGGTTGAAACAAACGGTTACATGCGCATCAATCTTGGCGACAGCGTTCCATATGTAAGGGCTCCCCAGGTGTATGGGGACGTTGCGGAACTTACCCAATTCGACAACCATCGCGAAGGTTTCGAAGGCCAGGGAATCAACATTGCGGTTTTGGATACCGGAATTGACTGGACGCACCCGATGTTCGGCGGTGATCCGACCGCACCAAGGCTGGGTGTCGCGCCATATACAAACGCGATCAATTACAACGAAAAGGTTATTTATTACCTTCCATTGTCCACCGGATTAGCGGATGATTTCGGGCACGGATCGCATGCGGCATCAGATGCTGCCGGTTACAAAGCTTCTTCACCGGGCCCGGACGGACTTCCCTTGACCGCCGATGACCGTGACGTACATGGAGTGGCGCCGCAGGCACGTCTGATGGGATACAAAGTCTGCACAGGTACAGGCAGCTGCGTGAATGCGTCAACGATCCTTGGTATTGAAGACTCCGTTTCACCAGTAACTCTAACGCTCCAGCCAAAACCGATTGCACACGTAATAAACTTGAGCCTTGGCGGGACCGGAACGCCTGACTCAGCTACCGCCCTCGCAGCGGATGCGGCTTCATTGCTCGGTACCACAGTAGTGGCTTCGGCAGGAAACGATGGACCGGGCGAAAGCACGATCGGTGCTCCGTCGACCGGACGACACGTTATATCAGTGGGCGCAACGACACACCCGGGCGCAGCAAATGCTAATTGGTCTGCAGACCTGTTGGAATCAGATGCAGTACCCGAAACACAGGTCGGTGTTGTAAATCCCGCGAGTCAGTTAGAAGCAGCTGATGAGTTTCCCCGCGTGAAGCTTTACCCGATGGCCGGAACACCGGATCCCGCGGCTGGAGCGATTGCTCAGCGATACGCACTCGTGAATATGGTTTTCGCCAATTCAACATACCCGGCATCAGTAAACGGACGGATTGCTCTGGTTAAGTCGTCCGCAATTTACTCCGTTACGTTCGCCCAAATCTGCAACAACGCCGGTTTGAACGGTGCGGCCGGAATGATTCTTATTTCTGAAACCACTAATCCCACGGCAATTGCAGGAACAATTCCGTGCGCGATTGTCTCTCCGGAAGACGGTGAAATCCTTATCGACGCGATTTCTTCGACGGACGATGATTCGGTAGATCCCGCAAACGGAACCGTTTCCGAGCTCCCGATCCGAATGAATCCTTACTTAACCGATGTGTTTGTAGGCGATACTGCTGCATTCAGTTCCAGAGGTCCCGTTGCAGGACTTGGTCAGGTCAAGCCCGATTTGACCGCACCGGGCGTCGGAATCATAGGTGCGACAGTTCGAGTCGGAGCTGCGACGACAGGAGGCGGAACGATGTTCGACCCGACCGGTTACATCGCAGCTAACGGAACGAGCTTCTCAGGACCCCACGTTGCGGGTGCGGTCGCCCTGGTAAAGCAGGCTCATTTGGGATGGTCGCCGGATATGATCCGCACTGCCCTTATGAATACTTCAACCAATCTTCGCCGATCGGACGGCAGCAGCAAAGATGACGGTAACTCCGCTGATTCGGTATTGGATCAAGGCGCCGGTTTGATAGACATCGAGGCCGCTGTAAACGCAAAGTCTTTGATGGGCATCACTGCTGACGGGATCACTCTCCCGGGCATTCTCGGCAGCCATTCCTTTGGGGAAGAGGCCATCCTGAACAACAGGATTCTCAACGAACGTGAAGTAACGGTGACAATCAGAGATGTTTCCGGTGAAGGCGGAACATATGACCTTACGACCGCGGCGAACCGTGAGACGCACCGCGACGGAATCGAAACTTCGGCCAGTCAGACCTCAGTCACAGTTCCGGCAAACGGAGAAGCTACATTCACTGCAAAAGTATCGCTCGATGGCAACGAGATTCGCGACGAATCGCCGATCCAGCTACAGTGGTACGTAATTGCGAACCGTCAGGGCAGCGATGAATCTCTTCGAGTACCAATGTACTTCAAGGCCAATCCATCACTTCCGACCGGTGGAGTCTCGAATATCGTTACCGACACCTATACCGGGACTGTACTCGCAGGCGACGCGGGTGCACAGCGCGATAACGACATCTATGTTGCATCGAACGCAACCTATGTAGATGTTGCATTTGAAGCTGATGCTGCAACCGCGAAGATCGACGCGACATTGAGCTGGGACATCGTCGCCGCCTCTCCGGAAGCCGGCGCGGGCGTACCGGATCTCGATTTCCTTCTTTTTGATCCCAACGGTACCCAGATCGGAAGTTCCGGCAACGGTGACACGATCGAACGCATTCAAGTAGACGCCACGATCCCCGGAACCTATGTTTACAGGGTTTACGGTTGGGCAAACGGACCTACTGACTTTGAGATCGAGAGCAAACTCCTGAAAGGCTCCGCGGCCCCGAATGTCAATGCAATCGAAGGGGAGTATTCGAACGGAAACGAAAGCTTCGATTTCGATGGTAGCTTTGATCTTACTTGGCAGCCGAATGGCGATGTCGAAAAGTACGAAGTTGAGCATTCGACTAACGGAACCGACTGGGAAGTAATCGGTCAGATCGACGGATCCGCAACGGGCACATCATTTACGAATGTTTCCGAGGGGATGCACAGTTATCGTGTACGCTCGATCACTGCCGGTGTAATCGGCAAATTCGTGACCGCACCCAGCAACTCCGTAAGCGTTACGGTTGCATCAAGAACTGAAATCGACGCCAGCGCGGATGTCGGACTAGTAAACCAAAGCATCGTTTTCGCCGGCGGCAAGACGACTCTCGAAACCGCCTTGAAAAATAACTCTGAATCCGAGTTCTTCCCGATCACGAGCCTTGACATAGTCTCGGTAGAATCGGCGGGCAATTCGGTAACGGTTTCGAACGCTGATAACAGTGGCGATGGTGTTAATTCGGCAGCCACATTTGATTATTCAAATACATTCGGTGATTCGTTTGCACAAGGTGAGACCACTTCGGCCAAGACGGTCGAGTTCAACAACCCGAATACGGTGCTGTTTACATTTACCGCGAAGGTGAGGACACACGTTTCAACTGCGACAGGGAATGGCGGAAGCCAGAGCAACGGAACCAGCGGTTCCAGCGGCAGCGGTTCGGGAAGCGGCGGTTCGGGCGGAAGCGGTACCCAGAGCAGCGGTTCGAATCCGTTGGACGGCCAGCTTCTGACGTTCACCGTTGATCCCTTGACGCAAACGATCAGTCTTGTTCAGTAGTTAATCTCCTCAACTACTAACATCGGGGAAAGGCCGCGAGCCTTTCCCTTTTTCTATTTTCCCTTTGTAAAACGGTACTTGAGATAAACATCGAGTTCCCGGTCTCGTACCTGGTGTCGTATCCCGATCGCCTCCATGCGAAGTTTGCCGGCTTCCTGGATCGGCGCAGTAAACGAGAGCATCTTGAGGTCTACGATCTTGAGCGGATTGATCTTCCGGTCGATCGAATTCTGGACGATTCTCGTAATGAGGTTGCTGCCGATTCCGTTCGTTCCGCTCAGGTTTACGTTGAGCACCTTCGCATTACCAACCAGAGAATTAGTCGATTTATCAAACGACAGGTCGATAGTGGTTTCCGCCCAGCCCGAAAAACCCAGGCATCCGATCAGCGGAGGAGCATAGTTCCCTTCAAACGCGATAGGCGCGAGTATCTTGCCGTTTCGAAACCGCACCGCGGTATAGACACCATCGATTTCGCGCTTCAAACGTACCGTTTCGTCGCAATCTCTCGAAGCACTCAGTGCCGAGTACTGAGTGCTATGCCCGGCCGAGTCCAGGTACGCCGCCTTTTGAAACACCGTTTTGGATTCGGTACCGGCATCGTCTTGTCGTGAACCGATAGACAGCGGCACCTTGGGCTCATCAAGATTGTTGAACACCGCCTCCAAAAGAGCTTCAAAAAACTGCTCGTTGAGAGTGATCTTTACTTCGGTCTCCTGTGCGGCGACGGGCAAAACTGCCAGAACAGTCGCCACAAGAATAGTTGCAATCGTTTTCTTCATGATTCTTCCCGTGGTTGAACTAGAGGCATTATTATAGATGCCCGACATTCGGCTCAAGATGGCAGACAAAAAAGGCCGCGCCCGAAAGGCACGGCCAGATTGTAACTATACACTAGGGATTATCTTTCCTTTAGAACGGAATGAAGAAGATCGCACAGTCGAATTGCGTTTAAAGGCTTCGAAATCGCAGCCAAAGCACCTGCATGCCTTGCCTCAGCCTGCAGCTCTTCGCTGAAATGAGCATTTACCAGGACAAAAGGCGTCATCAAATGATCCATACGCATCTGTCTTAGCAGCTCCAAACCAATCATTCCCGGGATATGAAATCAGATGCCAGAGAATATACCACATCCTATTTTTCGAAGAGATTTGAATATTGGGAATCCGAACTTAACGACCGAATCGAGCAATTTGGCCTACGTCAAGGGGATACCGTGACGTTTCGGACGCTATCATATCTGCAGTTTTCAGGACTCGAAAATCGTTGGCCCATGGTGATTAGGCGGACAAAGCCCGGCGAATTACTACAAACCGCTTTTGACGATGTCGTGGAGACGGATCAAACCTATCGCGAGGTTATCTGAGTCGACGACCGGGAGGACAGAAATCTGAGAGGAACGTTCCTCCATGACCCGCAGTGCCTCATACGCAAGAGTGTCTTGACCAACAGTTACCGGCGAAGAGGTCATCATGTGGTGACACCGGATGTCATCGAAATCATTTGACGCAGTCTTTTCAATGGTCCTTCTCAGATCCCCGTCCGTTACGATGCCAAGAAGCCTCTTCTCCTCATCCACAACATTTACAGCTCCAAGCGAGTATTGAGAAATAGCCTTAACGACCTCGAGCCAGCCGGAATTGGTCGAAATATTGGGGCTTTCGTGCATAAGGTCGCGTACCTTTACGGTCAACCGTTTGCCGAGCCTTCCCGCAGGATGGTTTTCAGCAAACTGCTCCATGGTGAGTCCCATTGATTCCATGAGTGTCATCGAGAGCGCATCGCCGATGGATAACGCAACGGTTGTGGAAGTCGTCGGCGCGAGATTGAGAGGACAGGCTTCTTTGTCGACCGACGCGTCGAGCGCCACATCCGAATCCCCTGCGAGGGTTGAATTTGTGTTGCCCACGATCGAGATTATCCTCACTCCTCTCTTCTTTAGGACCGGAAGGAGTGCCAGTAACTCGTCCGTTTCGCCTGAATTACTAAGGGCGATCACAACGTCTTCTTTTGAAATCACGCCAAGGCTTCCATGCAAGGCGTCAGAAGGGTGTACAAATACCGCGACGGTACCTGTGCTCGTCATCGTCTGCGCGATCTTCTGACCAATCACACCGGACTTTCCGACACCCGCGACCACGACTTTTCCTTCGCAATCACGCAGATAGCCAAGTGCCTTGTCCACAGCAGCCGGATCCAGCCGCTCCGCCGCATTTTCTATTGCGTCCGCTTCGATCTTGAGCAGCGAAACGACTCGGTCAAAAGATTCACTCACAATATGCAGATTCTGCTGATTGATCCGGGATTTGGCAAGCCCGCAGGACATTTGATCGATTTTTAATAATATGTCAGATTGAGCACCATTAACTTCACGGGAGCTGCAAATGACACCAGACGCTATTGAAGTTCGAAAGAGTGCAATCAACCCAACCGGTTGTATAAGCGATGCCTGGGAATCAATAAAGGAAGACTATTGGTTCTATTTTGGCGTAGCGATCGTATTCGGCCTCATTACAATGGCAGTCGGTATGATCCCGGTGATAGGAATATTTGCGGGGCCCGCCGTAACCGGTCCTTTGATGGCAGGAGTCTACTCAATCTTCCTGGCTAAAGCGGATGGTGAGAAAAAAGAATTCGGCGACATGTTTGACGGGTTCAAGAAGTTCGGCCCGAACTTGGTTGTCGGTATCATATTGTCGATTCCCGGGATACTTCTAGCAATTTATCAACTTTACAGCGTGGCCACAGATCTTGCGATAATCATGAATCCGGACGCCGGAGGTATCGCGGACAGGCCGGCTTTTCCGCCGGTGCTTATCGGTCTCTACCTGTTCATGGTTTTGTTCGGCCTGACTGCAGGACTCCTGTTATATTTTTCTTACTTTTTGATCATGGAACATGACCTGGGTGCCGTTGACGCTATGAAATTGAGTGCCAAGGGAGCTCTCGGTAACATTGGGGGATTGATAGTGCTTATCATCCTTTCGGGTCTGTTGATGTTTGCGGGCGCGCTTGCTTGTTTAGTCGGAATCCTTTTTGTCATACCAGTGATCTATCTTGCGACCGCAAACGCATACAGATCAGTTTATCCAGAGGCCAGAAGTGTCCAACAGCTCCACGTACCGCCGTCGCCCGATCAATATGGATTTGGTCAGGACGGCTGAGTTTCAAGCCCTGTGAGTCTATTAAGAGCTCGTTTGCTCAGGTAACTTATCAATGCGACAACCACGACTGTCGCAATCGCGGGTATCGCGATCATCCACCATTCCCTCTGAGGATTCAGAGTCAATTGTTCGATCGTGGTCCCAATGTAAACCGCGGCTCCCGTTCTCGGTACGTACCCGACGATTGTCGCCCAAAAGTACTTGCTGAATGAAACTCCGGACGCAGAAATTAGATAGTTTGTGCCGGCGAACGGAGTTATCGACAATCTCAGTAGAATGATGATTAGAAAGACTTTCCCGGGGTCACCATCCAGAAGTTCCTTGTGAATTGCGTTGATCCGCGGCCGGTCCGCAAGAACCTTGTCAAACTTCTTTCCTGCCAGTTTCCGTGAAAAATAGAAGTTGATCGAAATCGCTCCGGCGATTGCAATCATCATCGCCGCAAGGCCCAGCGCCAGGCCAAATGACCAGCCGGCAATTATCGAAATCACGTTTGTTGTAAGGATCGCAAAACCGCAGAGGAGCGCGATCGAGACGGTGAAAACGAGCACGCCAAATGTATTGTCTTTGAACCATGGCCCCGCTTGGTAAATGACAGCTGTCAGGGCCGCAAGCCCCAGCATTGGCATCACCAGGGCGTATACAGCCCAAAACCCGATCCGGCCATAATCCTCTTTGAGGGTCTCAATTCGAGTCTTGAAAGTTTCTGCTAGGCCGCCCATCGTGCCCCCATGAGGATCTCAGGTAATTGTCGCTTGGAAGAAACGCTCACGTTACTGCTTGGCTCCAGCCTTTTGAAGCTCTTTTCGCGTATCCTTATGACCGTTCCTTATGGCCCATCCCAAGGCCGTGGTTCCTTCGTTGTCCCGCAGATCCAATGTTGCACCGGCCTTGATAAGCGCTTTGGTAACATTTCGCTTGCTTTCAGCGGCAGCATACATGAGGGCCGTCTTTCCGTTGTTGTCCGCGACATCCAGATTGGCGTTAAATTTGACCAGTAATGTGACCGATTTCGAACGACCCGCCTCCGCGGCAAACATCAACGGGGTCTTCCCGTCTGAATCCAGATACGAATTCACATCAACGCCAACTTCCAGGAGATATCTCAATGATTCACGCTTGTCTTCTTTTGCCGCTAATCTGATTGCGGATTTTGCGTCATCTTCAGACTTGCCAACAACTTCTTTTTCCTCAATATACACACGCAGAACTCTCTTGGAATTCGAGAGTGCAGCATACTCAAAAGGAGTATAACCCTTTTCATCAGTTACGTTTACGCTTACATCTTTCGACAAGAGGTAGCGGACGGTTTCATCATGACCTCCGAGCGAGGCTCTCATCAAAGGTGTTACTCCGCCAGCGCCTCTTATGTCAGGGTTCAATCCTCTTTCGACCAGGAGCGTCACGATCCCTGTCCGTCCTGCATACGCCGATCTGTCTAACGCGATCTCCTGATCTTCGATATCTACACCGCCATATCTATTGTCATCGAGAAACAGCATTATCATGTTCTCATGACCGCCCGCGGACGCTGCGACAAATGCGCTTTCACCTTTGTCATTCCGGGCTCTGTGGTTTGCACCGGCGCGGAAAAGCTGTTCGACCACCCTGAGCCTTCCTTTTCCGGCCGCCAGGATCACAGCAGTATTGCCTTCGTCGTCCTGTGCGTCCAGATCAGCTCTTTCGCTGACCAGTTCCCTGACAATGTTTTGGTAACCGCCTTCAGCTGCATGCATCAGCGGCGTTCGACCCCGATTGTCACGAACATTGACTGCCTGTCCGTCCCGCAGGGCGTCCCTGACAGCCCTATAGTTTCCTTGTGAAGCGGCCGTCAACAGATTAGCCGCCTTCCTGCTGCTTTCCAGAATCTCAAACCTTGAACTCGAACGTCCCCTATTGTTCCTTGTGTAATAGCATCTGTTTCCATCCGTGCGGCCCGGATAGAGACCTCCCCCGTCAGAAACCCTGCAAACATAGAAGTTTTCTTCAGTGGTTCCGCCAACCGCGACAGCCTTTGTACGCCTGCTGGTGCGTCGCCACGAAAAACCTGTTCCGATCAGAAGGTCAAAGCGTGAAACCGACCGCTCCCCACTACCGGGGTTGTAATAGCATCGGTCATCCAACGCCTTGCCGCCGATGTAGCTGCCGCGGTAGTTAGCACGACACACATAGGTCTTGCGGCCATCGTCTTCATAACCGGCCTCTACCGCGTTCGATGGGATCGTCCCGCGGGATCTCATCCAGTCATTTGACTGTGTTAAAACCGTCGCCGAAACAAACAGGATAAATGCGGAAACTAAAAACAAATTTTTCATAGCTTAAGATTGTTGATTCATTCGCGGCGATGCCAAGCAATAGATTCTAACCAATTACTCTTCCCCGAAAAAGCCGGCAAGTCGATTAATAACACCTAGCAGAGCGGCTTGGATGCAGTGTTTAGAATTAGCTTTGCCGACAAACAAATCATTTGGTGATTTGCACAAAAACCGACGGACCATAGCGGCCCGCCGTTATTCAATTGTAGAAGTTTTCGTATACCGCGGGCCGCAGCCTACGGCCTAACCCACGGAAACCGGCAAAGGTGAATGTTTCGTCGCGTCAGCGACGACTGAAACATCGTTGCAGTATAGCGGAAAACCACAATTATGAGGTCCCGCAATTAATGCACGATCTTAATGCTCAGCAGTCCATTCGTCAGTCGACGCTGACGCGACGAAAACGGGATCGTTTCGTGTGCCGTGGACTGCCGCCTTCGGCGTTACCCACGGCTACGATCAGCTCGTCGCTAACGCCACTTAAACTCACCAAACTCACCAAACTCACCAAACTTCGCCAACTCAGCCAACTCAGTCAACTCAGCCAACTAAGTCAACTCACGCAACTCAGC
>JABDKD010000100.1 GCA_013003215.1 Pyrinomonadaceae bacterium | reverse complement strand
GAGTTGTGGTGGCCGACGGTCAGGTTTCCAAGCATTTCGCGGAACAGGTAATTCAGGTCTGCTCGCGACTTGATCCCATTGAGAAATGGCCGATACCGAGCCTCCATCTTCTTGATGTCCACACCGTGAAATCCGGGGTCATAGAAGAAGTCACGCTGGATTCTCCAAGCCTCTTTGTACATCTGCTCCCACTCTTCGCGCGGGTTCACGTAGACTTCCATCGCCCCAACGTTGATGGTTCCGGTTCCGGGTTTCGACGGACGGGTCGTGGGCACAATACTGAATCTTCCGGGAAACTGGCCGATCAAAATGCTCTTTCCGTCCGGCGTAATATCGAACGCCGTAACGCCGGTTCTGAAGGGTGTCGCTTTGCGGGATTTTAAATCGAACTTGTGCACGGTGGCGCCAACCTGTGGTCTCGAACTGGTGCCGGAAGGCGGTACTGCCTCGGCCAGATAGAACGACCCGGGAGTTGCTGCTACAAGAGCCGCATAATTTCGCGCGGGAAGCGGAAGCGCGACGATCCTTTGTCCGATATTCTCGAAATCAATCGTCACCGAGAGTTCCTTCTTTTTCGGAGCCGGCTTTTTGGGCTTCGTTTCCGGTTCCTTTACGGCCTCTTCGTCACTTTCCGGCGCGAGCGGCGAAGGATCCTTCGAATTAAGGACCACGGCGTAAACGCTCCTTGTGGTCTGGAACGGAAAGCTCGACATATCGAGCCAACCAGTGGTCGGGCCGCTGTTTGTACTAACCGTGAAATAGATATACTTACCGCTCTTGTCAAAATCGGCAAATCTCGCGTCGCCAATGCTGTCTGTAATCGCCGTGGCCTTTGCAGTCTCCAACGAATACACGTGAACCGCACCAAGCCTGTTCTTTCTTTGCTTCGTATAAACGATCCATTTGCTGTCAGGCGACCAGTTGGGCTGCATTACAGGAAATGGATTCTCGTAAGTATTTGTATCTACTTTTGTTAGAGCCCCTGTCTCAACCGTCGCATACCAGATGTTCAGACGCTTGTCCCTGAACATTATCTTCTTTCCATCAGGCGAGAACTGCGGCGAATAGAAATACGAAGAAGGGTTCCCCAGCGAGATCTTCTTCGTCTCGCCGAGCCCGCTTTGCTCTTTCATGTGCAAGGCGTACTCACCCGACTCATCAGAGAAGTACGCTATCCATTTTCCATCAGGTGACCAGGCCGGATCACGGTCGGCAACACCGGAGGAATTCGTCAGGTTGCGTGGGTTACCTTTCTTTGCCGGCACCGTGATTATTTCGCCGCGCGCTTCGAATACCGCGCGCTTGCCGTTTGGTGAAATTGCCAGGTTGGATACTCGACGAGCTACCCTTTCGTATTTCGGCCTAGTTTCTAGGAAGTCGCCCCGCACGTTGATGTTGACCCTTCTAGTGCGTCTTGTCGCCGGATCAAAAATATTGATCGAACCAAACTGTTCATAGACGATGCCGCCCGGTCCGGCCTGTGCCGACTTGATGTCAAAACCATTATTCTTAATCTCTTCTCTTACGGCTTTGGATCTTGTGTCGTATGAATAGAGCGTGACATTGCGCCCATTGCGATCGGAGAGGAAGTAGATCTTGTTACCGACCCACATCGGGATAAAGTCATTCGAGTTATTGCGGGGAATCTCCTGAACTGACGAATCGGACAGGTTTCCGATCCAAACTTTTGTCGTTCTACCTCCGCGATACATCTTCCATTGGTTGAATGCTGGAGCGATCGGCATGTAAGCAATCTGGCTTCCATTCGGTGAATAGCTCGCGGGACCGCCGGCCATAGGAAACGGAAGCTGCTCGGGCATTCCTTTGCCGTCCGCCGAAATCGTAAACATTCCCGGAACGCCCACAGGCTGATCATATTTTCTTGAAGACAGGAAGAGAATAGATTTTCCGTCATTGGTCCAGCCCACAGGGCCTTCGTTAGCAGGGTGAAAGGTTATCCTGCGGGGCTCGCCGCCTTCCGAGGGAATCACGTAAACATCAGTGTTTCCGTCATACTGGCCACCAAATGCCAGCGTTTTTCCGTCAGGAGAAAATCGAGCTGCACCTTCGTTCCCGATTGCGCTCGTTAGACGTTCCGCCGTCCCGCCCGCTCTTGGTACTTTCCAAAGATCGCCCGCAAAACTAAACACTATATGGGTCGAATTCATCGATGGCGATCTGAATAGCATCTGTCCGCTTTGGGCGTTCGCCATAACGAAAGTTACTAATAGAAGTGCCAGTATTAAAGGTAAGCGTCTCATCTGTCGTTTCTCCTGTTATCGTAAATCGTGAATCAAAAATTCGAATCAGTTTCCAATACCGTGGCCTGATGGCCACGGCTGGCAGATCTCCTGCCGCTTCGCGACGGTTAAGGAATTCCGGATTCTCGATCAGTACCGCCGGCGTGAGCCGGTGGCTGTCATTTCCGCTTGCGTCAGCGAGCGGGTTCTGTCGTCGCTAACGCGACTAAAACATTGTTTATTTCATCGTTCCGGGGGCTGCGCGCTGCCCGCTTACCCCCGGCTAGCAGAACTCCTGTCCCTACGGGACGGTTAAGGAAGTCCGGATTCTCTGATCTCTGATCTCTGATCTCTGATCTCTGACCTCTGATCTCCAATCCCTGATCTCAACACTCAGGCCTCAGGCCTCAGACCCCCGTCCTCAGACCTCAGACCTCAGACCTCGCTAAGGTTTCATCCCTTCATTCCAGGAAGGCTTCCATGTCGTGTCCGCGAGCCACCTAACCGGTTTTACCATTGAGCTAATAGATTTGGTCATATACTCGAAATCGATCGTTTCAATCTCGTCGCTCGCCTGGTGATAATCCTTATGGAGACCAAAACTCGAAACCGTATGAGCTACAACCCCGCGCCTTGCAAGTGTAATGTTGTCAGACCTTTGGAAGAAATTCTCTTCAGGGTGAGGGTCCGCGACTATCTTTGCTCCCGTTTTCGCAAGCTCCGAACCGAGATCCGAGCGTTTATATCCCGTCAGCCATAATTCGTCCGGGCCAACCTTGGGATCGGGACGCCCGATCATTTCAAACTGTAGATTGGCCACGAGCTTTTCAAGCGGGATCTCAAGGGTGTTTACAAAGAAACGTGAACCGAATCCGCCCCGTTCTTCGCTGCCAAAAAATGCAAAATATATCGTTCTCCTTGGTTTCTCGCCCGCGGCAATAATCCGGGCAAGTTCCAAGACCGCAACACATCCCGACGCGTCATCATCTGCTCCGTTAAAGATTTTGTCGTCCCCTGGAGCATTTTCACGGACGCCCACATGGTCCATATGCGCACTCAGGAGTATGGCCTCGCTATCATCTCCGTTCCCCTTTATCTTGCCGACAGCGTTCCACGTGTAGCTTGTTGAAGAATCAGCTACTTCAGAATTTATGGCGACATCGGAACCGTTTGTAACCGACTCAAGTGATTCGGCATCGGCTTCAGCGATTAGATAGAGGCTTGCAAAACCACCGGAAGATTCCACGCCGCGAATCGATGTTATCGAGCTGCCACGGCGTGCAAAACCACTCATCTGTTTCATCAGTGCGGGTGGGGCAATAACGATTACCGCATTCGCCGGACTTCCGATCAGGTTCCCGAACTGCTCCCTTTTTATAGTTCCGTCTTCTGTCCGAACAAGAGCTATCGAACCTTTCTCAGCGGTTTCGGTAATAGAGATCCTCTGAAATTTTCCCGTGATCGCGGAATTCGCGACCCGTAACGGGGTCAGCGCCTTCCCCTCGGTTTCTCCCCCAAGCGTAAGAGTCGTTTTTCCCAGGGTTTTTCGGTCTATCGCGACGGTCTGGATATAGGCACCGAGAGCTTTTCCGTCCTTGTCACCTGCCGGCTCGATCCCGAATTCACGCATTTGCGATGCGAGGTACATTCCCGCGAGCTTTTCGTATATCGTTCCGCTCCCACGGCCCTGCATCTCGTCAGAAGCGAGAAACTCCATGTGCGCACGAACCCGATTTTGATCCACTTGGGCCTGTGCCGAAACGATCAACAACGCCCCGATTAACAACGCAAGCGTTACGGACTTCAAAAACGCGGGCAGCCGCGTATTAGCAAATTTTTCCATTTAGAATTCCCTTGATTCTTTTAAGTCTAATCTATCCGAATTAGTTGGATGGAAGTGTTACGAAGTATACAAGCAGTAAGTTCACTTTTGACCACGCTTGATGAGTTTGGTGAGTTCGGTGAGTTTAGCGAGTTTAGCGAGTTTAGCGAGTTTAGCGAGTTCGGTGAGTTTAGTGAGTTCGGTGAGTTTAGCGAGTTTAGCG
>JABDKD010000067.1 GCA_013003215.1 Pyrinomonadaceae bacterium | reverse complement strand
TTTTCATTATGAAAAGGACTGGTCAGTAATACGCCCTGTTGTTGCTTACCTCCTCCCGGAGTACGAGGAGAAATCCGTCCAGATAAACGAATTTGATATTGAAGATTTCACGCTTAAGATCAGGCGTGAGACCGACGCAATGTATGAGTACCTTCAGGAACCGGAGTTGAATATACCCAAAGACAAAGAATCGTTTCCAAAGACTAAAAACGAGAAACTCTGTAAGTATTGCAATTTTAGGGAGTTATGCGATCGAGTGTGAGTTTCCTGATCATTGGAATTTAATCATTGAACCCCAATTACAATATGCAAAATTTTAAAGGAAAAGTAGCACTGATTACGGGTGCAAGCAGCGGAATCGGTCATTCAACAGCAAAACTCTTCGCGTCACGGGGCGCCAAGGTAATGATTGCCGCGAGACGGCAACGTGAGTTGAACGAACTGGCCAAAGAAATCAGATCAAAAGGTGGCGAAGCTTCCTATGTAAAAGCTGATGTGTCAGTTTCAGGCGACGTGGAAGAGATGGTCGCAAAGACGATCGAAGCATTTGGCCGACTCGACTTTGCGGTGAACAATGCCGGCATTGAAGGTCAGTTCGCAAGTGTTGCCGAGCTTTCCGAAGAAGATTTTGATCGCGTTCTGAACATCAATTTAAAGGGAAATTTCTTGTGTTTGAAATATGAATCACGGGCAATGATTGAAGCTGGAAATGGAGGATCGATAGTCAATGTCGGCTCTGTGAATTCGTTTCTCGGCTTCGCCGGCGGTTCTGCTTACGCAACCTCAAAACATGGACAGATCGGATTGACGACGAGCGTTTCGGCGGAACTTGCGCCACTCGGGATCCGCGTTAACATTGTCTGTCCGGGAGTTATCGATACCCCAATGCATCATAGAGCCAGAGAGATTGTCGGTGATGAGATGTTTGACGAGGGCGTAATTCCGAATGTGCACCTTCGACGAGTTGGACAATCGGAAGAGATCGCTCGAACCATTGCATTTTTATGTTCAGATGAAGCAAGTTACATCACGGGTACGACCCTTACGCCGGACGGCGGTTTTACTTCAACCCTTTGAAAACAAATGGATCCACGATTTGAACCATTGAAGAATGCGGCATACTCCGGTGATTTCGAGCTATTTAAGAAACTACTCGAAGATCAACCCGCGCTTGTGAACAGCTCGTCTGCGGATCCGGGAGACAGCCCGAATGTCATCCAGCTCGTCGTCGATGAAGGAGGCCTCGGTAAGATACCGGAGCCGAATAAGTATCTTGAGTTTCTCATAGAAAAGGGCTCTACAACCGAACGGCAACTGGTTGCTGCTGCAAGTGTTGGTTCCAGAGAATTGATCGATGTGCTCCTTGATGCGGGCGTCCCTTTGACCGACGGTGCGCCATGGACCGCCGTCGAGGAATCTCTTTATTGGGGCCACACCGAAATTGCCGATTACCTCGTAAATTACCGCGGCGCAGAGGTCAGGACACTCTGCGCTTCGGCAATGATGGAAGACCTCGAAAAATTGGAGACTTTCTTCGTTGAGGGAAAACTCGTCGCTTCAGTTTTGCCAATGTATTTCCCCTGGGGACCCTTTGAAGAGTCAACGACTCAAGACGTTATCGATCAGGCGTTCTATTTGGCACTGCGAAGCGAGAAGTACAAAGCCGCTGCATTTCTTTACGAAAGAGGTGCCGACATGAACGCGATTGTCATCGGCCATCACGAACAGTGCACCGTGCTGCATCAGGCCGTAAACCGGGGCGACAGAGAAATGAGTGACTGGCTCTTGGATCGAGGCGCAACGAACGGCGTGAAAGACCCTCGATTTGGTGCTGATGCAATTGGTTGGGCAAAGCATGCCGGCCATAATGATTTGGCAGCACATCTTGAACTGCGCTCGAAGAACTCTCAACGGTGAAGCAGTCACCTGAATCTACGCTGGATAATACCTATGCAAAAAGGTAAGCGAATTGAAGCGATACTTCTCGACCTTGGCAATGTCGTCATCGACTGGGACATTGATCGTATTCTAGAAACGATCGGCGCTTCGGATCCAGAAAAGAAATTACTGCGCGAAGAGCTGTTCGGACATCAGGACTGGATCGATCTGGACCACGGGAATAAGGCCGAGTCTGTGGTCCTGGATGAAGTTTGCCAGCGAACATCGCTTTCAAACGAAGTACTCGAAAAAGCGTTTCTCGCTGCAAAAACCACGCTCGATACAATTCCGGACACAATCGAATTGATGAGAGATATTAAAGCCGCGGGGATTCGTCTCTATTGCCTTTCAAATATGTCGGTTGAAACCTATGAGTTTATAAAGGACCGCAGTTTTTTCGGGTTGTTCGACGGGATTCTCATTTCGGGTGTTGAAGGCGTGATGAAGCCTCAGAGAGAGATTTTCCAGCTTGCGCTAAATCGGTTTGAATTGGATGCCGAAACTACTCTGTTTATTGATGACAGTGAAGCAAACATTTCGGCCGCCGGCGACCTGCGTATCGAAAGCATCCGTTTTCGTAGATCGCACGACTGCTATTCGTCGATCCGGTCGCGCCTATTTGAAAACGAAACTGCTTCGGCAAAGTTCTAAGGACCTGGTTTTGAAAAACTCGAAACTGATATATACAAAACGGATTGACCGGGTCACCGATTACATACGGTCAAATCTAGACCAATCTCCGTCTCTCGATGATTTGGCAAAAGTAGCGTTTTTGTCGCCGTTCCATTTTCACAGGGTGTTTACTGCCATCACCGGTGAAACGATCAACGCATTTACAAATCGTCAACGGCTTGAGAAAGCCGCCCGCCGCCTAAAGTTCTCGGACCAAACTGCAACCGAGATCGCACTGAGCTGCGGATTTACCTCTTCCTCAACATTTTCAAGATCCTTCAAGAAGTATTTTGAAGTCTCACCAACTGAATACAGGAAAACGGGAAAGATAGAAAACAGCAAGATTTGCAAAGACTTCCACCCGGTAAATGAGTATGTTCTAGAAATGTCAGATGAGGAGCTTTCGAGAAAGTTCCCGGTTGAAATCAAGAGATTTCCGGAACGGCGCGTCGCATTCATAAGGGTCGTTGACGCATATGCTGACAATCGCGTGCTGCACGCGTTCGATCGTTTGATCGATTGGGCGAAAGCGAACAGTTGTTTTGATGAAGGGACCGTCTTCGGAATGTCGCTGGATGATCCGACAGTAACACCCGCTGATAAATACCGGTACGAGGCCTGCATAACCCTGCCGGACTCGGGGAACATTGATTTTACCACTGAGATTTCTGAGATGAGGATACCGAAAATGGACTATGCGGTGACACGGGTTTCAGGTGATATCAAGATTGTCGCCACCGCCACGGAGTATCTTTTCAACAAATGGCTCATAAACAGTGCGTTTGAACCGGAGCATCAACCCGCTTTAGAGATCTTTTTGGATAAAGAAAACGTCTGCAATTGGGAACACTTTGAACTGGACCTGTGCATTCCGGTTAGGCCGCTTAGAAGTATTTGATTAGAAAGGAGATAGAGATGGATCTAGGCTGTTTTTCAGTAAGCCTCGCGGTAGAGGATATCGCGAAATCAAAGGCCTTTTACGAAGCGCTCGGGTTTGAAGAGTTTGCCGGTGTAGAGTCGCAGGGTTGGCTCATTATGAAATGCAAGAGCATCAACATCGGACTTTTTCAGGGAATGTTTGAGAAGAATATATTGACCTTTAACCCAGGTTGGGATGAGAATGCTTCAGAAAAGGAAACGTTTACAGATGTGCGTGAAATTCAGAAGCGGCTCAAGGAAAAGGGTATCGAGTTTGCGACTGAAGCGGATGAAGATAGTGAAGGGCCGGCGAGTTTTTCGATAATCGATCCGGACGGCAACCCAATTTTGATCGATCAGCATGTGTGAGGAACAAATATGAATCCAATTATTAAATACATTATCGCGGTTATTGTTGGTTTGATTGTCGGAAGTATTGTGAATATGGGGCTTGTAAATATCGGGCCGTCAATAATCCCTCTACCCGAAGGAGCCGATGTGTCCACTAC
>JABDKD010000014.1 GCA_013003215.1 Pyrinomonadaceae bacterium | reverse complement strand
GAGCGGAACCATCGAGTTTAGTACCTTTCTTCATTACTATCGAAACAGGCACTTTCACGCCATCCCGAGCCTCGGCCCAAACCCTTTTGGTCTCGTAGTTTGTCTTGTAATAGCCGCCAAGTATTTCCTGTTGCTTTAGCAATTTGGTCTCAGCGGTCTTCATGTCGTACTCAAAAACGGATTCCGGAGTGATCATCGAAGAGTAACTGTATCGGACCTTCGAAGTTTGAAATTCGGCGTTGCCCCCGGAAATACCCATAGAATAAACCGATTCCGGAGTGTCAATCCGATCGGAATCGCCCGATTCCATATCGATCACGCGGAGATACTCGAGGCCTTTCTCTACCTCTGACACAACCCCAAAACCCTCAAAAAAGTCTATCCCTTCGATTTTGATGGAGGGGTCATGTGCCACGAAATCCTTCCAGCCTTCGGACGGTGCATCCACATCGGTCATGACGATCCTGAAATTTTCAGCATCGCGGTTGGTGGTTATGTAAAATCTTCCGTTGTAGTTGTCGACCGAATACTCGTGACCTTCCTCGCGCGGCAACACAAGCGACCAATCAGATTCAGGCTTATCTGCAGAGATGAAGCGATACTCATCCATGGTGGCCGCAGATGTATTCAGATAGATGAATTTCTTATCCCGGGAACGCGAAGCCCACATATTGAACAGAACATCATCTTCCTTGCGAATCAGTTCACTCTCATCGGTTTCAAGATCGTACCGCCAAAATGTATCGTTCCTCTTCGTTACCTCTTCTTCCTGGACATAGAAGATATGACGACTGTTGGTCGCCCAAACAACCGAGACAACCCTTTCAATCTCAGTAGCGAGAAACTCTCCTGATCTCAAATCCTTGATCCGCAATGTGTACTGTCGGTAACCGGTCGTGTCGTCAGAAAACGCAAGCAGGTTTCCGTCATCGGAAACTCGGAACGCTGAAATCGCGTAAAACTCGTGATCTCCTGCCAATTCGTTTTGATCGATTAGAACTTCCGAATTCTCCTTTTCAAAACTACTCGCCCGGTAATACACCGGATATTGCTTCCCTTCAAATGTCTTGGAGTAGTACCAGTAGTCGCCTTTCTTATACGGGACGCTTTCATCGGTCTGTTTGATCCGGCCCACGATTTCGTCGTAGATTGTTTCCGTCAAACCCTCACGAGGCTTCATAACCGCTTCCGTATAATCGTTTTCTGCTTTCAGGTATTCGATTATCTCCTTCGATTTTTCCTCAGACCTATCTCTAAGCCAGTGATATTCATCGATCAACTCACGGCCATGAATTTTTGTGACTTTCCGTTCTCGTTTCGCAACAGGTGGTTTCATAAGTTTTCACAGGCTTATCGGAATCGCTAAGCCCTTTAGAAAGAAGCATTTTCGATGCTTTGAATTATACACGATCCTCGTTTTTGGTTCCTGTCGGACACTCGGATGTACGAAGGAACAAAAAAATCTTCACAAACGTAAAATTTGTTGTTAACACATTTAGGAATTCGAGCGTCTTATTAAGCGTTAGATCAAATTTTTGAATTAAAGGCGAACTCTTCCCTTCGAGCCGTTTACAGCATGTCTGAAAGCGAAATAGCGAGAAGTTTTTTCCCGGTTGCGAAACCGGGACGAGAACCGGCAGAAACAAATGGTAGTCACCTTTCGGCGCCTGCCCTGTTGGCGGTGCGCATGAAGGATGGTGAAGACGCGGCATTTGAGGAGTTCTACAGACAATTCTCAGCATTGGTCAATGGAGTTGTACTGGCCCGGGTGCCCTATTCCGATGCTGAAGACGTCGTTCAGGAAGTGTTCATTGCTGCATTCAGATCGATTGCATCGCTTCGTGACCCCGATCGAATGGCCCCCTGGATCGCGACAATTGCCCGGAACCGTTCGGTCGAATATCACAGGAGGAAGAAGCCTTCAGAAGAACTTAAGGAAAGTATCGAAGGAAAGAGGGGGCACTCAAACGAAGCGCTCGAAGCTTTAGAGGCAATTCGATCACTTCCCGATTCATATCGCGAATCCCTGACGCTGAGACTAGTCGAAGGACTTACAGGCCCGGAAATCGCGGAACTGACCGGCAAGACAGAAGCATCTGTGAGGGTAAACCTACACCGTGGAATGAAGAAGCTAAGGGCCAAGTTGGGACTTGGATCGGAGGCAAAAAAATGAAGGACTATCTTTGGAACAAAGAAGGCTCAGCCCCTGAAATAGTAGCCCTTGAAAAAACGCTTGGCGAATTTAAAGCATCGGCGCGGAACTGTCCGCGACCGCCGGCCCCCGTCGTCGAAACCACACGATCGGTCTTAAATCGCTTTCGACCGGCTTTACTGATGCCTGCGATGGCGGGGGCTGTTTTGGTGTTGTTCCTGTTGTTGCCATCCGGCAACGGACCTTCTGAGTCTGCGTCATTGGGCATTCCGAAATCTGAATCGCAAATTGTACCGGCAAAGCCGGCTCCTCCCGTTTCGATCCCGTTGCCCTCAAGAGTCAACCCAACGAACCCCCAGAACGTGGCCAGAGCAGCCAACAAGACCGGTACGCCAATTAAGAGAAAGGTCAGGAAACTTCGCAAGGTTTTGAGAAAGCGCACAGTTACTACGCCTCGGATCAAGGCAAAAGAATCGCCCGAACCCTTGCTTACAGCTGAAGAAAAAGAAGCCTACGAACAACTAATCGAGGCATTGACCATTACAAGTTCGAAGCTAAAGATCGTGAAAGAAAAGGTCGATGGCCCAATCGGATCATTCGACTAAGGAGAAATATGATGTTTGTAAGACCATTTCGAGTAGTACTGCTGGCCACGATGATTACAGCGTGCAGCGTAATTGCAGCCGGTCAGTCGGCACGGCTTAATTTTGACAACCTCAAGCCGCTTGAAGACCGTGCCGTTGACGTCGTAGAGGTCAACATTGAAGGCAAGATCCTGAACCTTGCAAAGCGTGTTCTGCTCAAGGTTAAGGACAGGGACGCGAAGATTGTCGGTGAAGCTATCCAGGGGCTCGAAGCTATCTATGTTCGGGTACTCAGATTCGAAAACGAAAACGAGTACAACATTGCGGAGGTAGACGCAATAAGAATGCAGCTTCAATCCCCCGGATGGGAACGTCTGGCTAATGTCAGAAGCAAGAAGGACAACCAGAAGATCGATGTCTACACGATGTTTGAAGGTGACGACATGAGCGGCGTAGCAGTTGTCATTTCCGAGAATAAATCGATCGCACTGGTGAATGTCATAGGCCCGATCGATATCGATCTGCTGGCGGAACTCGGCGGCAAGCTGAATATACCGAGCATAGATATCGAAACCGATGACGATGGTAACTAGCGGGAGGAAATATGAATCGCTTAAAGAGATCGATTTCATTTGCGTTGGTGCTCTTCTCGGCCGTCTCGTTCCTTGCGGTTTCCGCCCATGCGAGGGGTGGAAACGAGTTTGACGCGGTATGTGATCACCTCGAAGAAGAGTACGACGCAAAGAAGGTAAAGATACCGTTTATGTGGCTCGCCCGCTTTGCTGTTGGAGTTGTCCGGCCTGCCGGCGTAAAGGCATTTAAGGTAACTATTTACAAGAATCTCAAGTTCACGCCGGAAAGGCTGAACGAAGAAATGAAAACGACGATGCGTGACTCCTTCAGCGATGAATGGAGTCCGATACTAAGGGTTCGATCCGAGAAAGGAGAACACGTTTATATGAATATCCGCGAAGCGGGTAAGAATGTGAAGATCCTTTTGGTAACGATTCAAAAAGACGAAGCGGTCGTTGTGCGTGCGAAATTCAATCCCGACAAGCTCGCGAGCTTCTTGGAAAACCCCCGGATCTTCGGTATCTCACTGAGCGAACGGAAAGATAAAAAACGCGAGGTCGAATTCGAGGACGAACCAGATGTGAAAGAAAACGCTGAACCGGAAATTTTTGTTGACTCCGAAGGCAATAGTTGATTGATTCCCTTTATAATGTGACCTCGGAGCGAAGAGACGACGCGGCAACGTCGTCTATTTTTTTGTGTTGAGGTCTGTGTGCTGAGGCCTGAGTGCTGAGGCCTGAGTGCTGAGACCTGAGTGCTGAGACCTGGGAACTGGGAACTGCGGCCCGCAATGGGCAAAAAATGAAAAGCCCGATGATTCACATCGAGCTCAACCAAAACTTCTTGGAATAATGGAACTCAGCCTTTAGAACTCGGTTCTTAGTTCTTAGTTCTTGCCACCGGCTACCGCCGGCGGTTCTGATCAGTTCTTAGTCTACCGCTCTTCGACAGGAACCCATTTCTGATCCCATTTTCCAACATATTCTGCACGCGGCCGGATGAGCTTGTTTTCGGCGTATTGCTCGAGGATGTGCCCAGTCCAACCGGAAATTCTGCTGATGCCAAAAATCGGGGTGAAAAGGTCCAGCGGGATACCCATCATGTAATAAGTAGAAGCAGAGTAGAAATCAACATTGGGATTCAGGCCCTTCTTCTCTTTCATTAGTTTCTCGAGCTCTTGAGACATTTCGAACCACTTGGTTTCACCCGTTACGCCGCCCATCTTCTCGGAAAACCTGCGAAGCCAGGTAGCTCTTGGATCCTCGGTCTTGTAAACAGCATGGCCGATTCCCATCACCTTCCGCTTGTTAGCAAGCATGTCATCCAGCCATGGTTCAACCTTCTCAATGCTGCCAATAACTTTGAGGGCTCTCATAACGGCCGTGTTGGCTCCGCCGTGAAGCGGACCCGCCAATGCTGCTATGCCCGCCGTAACGGCTCCATACATATCCGCCAATGTACCGGCAACTACCCTCGAGGTGAAGGTTGAAGCATTAAAACCGTGGTCCGCATGCAGAATGAGACAAACATCAAGCATTCGGGCCTCACTCGGGTCCGGTTTCTCCCCCCTCATCATAAAGAGGAAGTTCTCGGCGATATCCAAATTGGGATCGGGAGGTACGGGCTCGTTTCCGTTTCGAATTCTCTCCCACGCGGCGACGATGGTCGGAAACCGTGCTGTAAGCTTCACCGCGGCGTGTTTTGCGCTCTCGATGTCAGTCTTCTGACCGTCCTTGTCATAGAATGCGAGCGTCGAAACACATGTCCTGAGAACATCCATTGGGTTTGCGTCATGAGGAAAATGCCTCATAAACACAAGAATTTCGGCCGGCACAGCATAGTTCTCTCGGAACTCTGCCTTTAGTGCGTCCAACTCATCAGAATTTGGGAGTCTGCCGTTCCATAGCAAATAAACCGTTTCCTCGAATGTGGAGTTTTCCGCCAGGTCATGAATGTCGTAACCCTGATAAACCAGAACTCCGTCTTCCCCGTTGACCTTACTCATTGAGGATTCAGCGGCTGTCACTCCTCGAAGACCTCCGCCCGATTTTGAGCTTTTGGCAGATGAATCGTTACTCATTGTTCCTTCCTTAAAAAATAGATTTTTGCGTAAAGAAAAAGATATCAAAGTGGTAGGCAAGAAACAAGCGAAAGCGCTTATTTAGCGCTATATTTAACGGGTTTGACGAATCTTGGCGTCCACTTTCCGGTACCGGAATTTAGAGACCAAAAATCAGTCGTAAAATCAAAAAAAACCACGGATGTTTCGGCAAACAAAGGAGGAGGCGCCCTCAGCCGAATATCCGTGGAATCAGAATTGTTTTCACCCCGGAACAGGTGAATGGTTACGTCCGCAAGGCCGCGCCCTCATTCTTGTCAGAACGGGTTTCTTACGAACAGCCAAGAATTCACTAACGTATCTGGGTTTCGTATGCTGTCTTGATCCGCAGCTGCTGCTGCTCAGCAAGCTTGATCCATTTTCCGCGCTCAACCACGGCAGCGCCAACGCCAAATGCGGCACCGACTCCGGCACCAACAGCGGCACCAACCGGTCCACCGACAACGGCACCAATCACTACGCCGGTGCCTGTAGCACCACCGATCGTGAGTCCGTCTTTCTTATATGGACGTTGACCCGCAACGACTCCTTCGTTGCCGACGCGCTTGATGTTATCGCCCTTGATCGGAAGTACTTCAACAATTATCGCGTTAAAGTTGCTCCAACGGGTTTCTGAAAGCTTGATACGATCAAACGACAGCAACAATTCGGCACGGCGCTTGAGCCTGCCCGGGCGTCTGTTCTTCGCAATACGGCCTTCGATGATCGCACCGCTAATCTCATACGGCGATGTTACTTTCGCCTTGAAGGCGTCACCCTCGCGCACGCGTTTCGTATCAATCTCATCGATCAGCTCAATAATTAGCTCCGTATCAGCCGGGATCACGATAATCTCGTCTCCGCTTGCCAGCGCAGTGACCGGGTCATTTGTTCGTGTTGTCAGAACTGGCGTCGACGAAGTCTGCGGATAACTCGCAGGCGTCGTTGCGGCCGGCATAGGAACGCTCACCGAGGAACTCCCGTCAATATCTGTTTGCGGCGGGTTGTTTGTCGCGCCGTTGGTTGGCTGTGACGAGATAGTCGGGTTCACCGTTGCGACATTGTTCTCAATAGGAGTCTTTGGAGGTGTCGTCTTAGGCACCTCTATTGTCTCAGGCACGTTCACGACTCCACGCAGCCCCAGATTCGTCGGAATTGTTGCGTCAAAGCTCTGTTTTGCGAAACCGGTATCATAGCCCTTCTCAAATCCCTGCTGGTAACCGTCTTTGTAGTCGGTCAGTTTTCCATAATCGGAATTGAAGGCACGATCGGCGGATTTGTATTCGGAATGTCTCGTGTAGCTCTTTGCGGCGTTTTCAATGGCGTCGCGATATCCGGACATATAACCATCAGAGTAACCAGTGCGATAACCACGTTGAAGTGCGATTGTCGAGTTTTGGGCCGGTACTGCCGGAATGGCAATTGTCAGGAAAGAAAATACTACGAGGGTAAAGATCAGGTTGGCAGCTAAAAAACTTCTCATTAGCTTCATTGGTCCTCCTTTTCAAAAAACAAGAAATGGTGTGTCCACAGCGGTTTATACACTAATAGTTAAGAATGTACAAGAACTTTTGATTTTCTATGGAGAGAGCGATCCCGTGAATTACGGACTGTGGATTTATTCTCGTTTGGTTAGTTAATAGATTCTCGGGAGAGTTGCGGTCAGATACCGCTATTTTTAAAACAACGAAGGCATTATAAACAATTTTTTACAATTTTGCGAATATAAATACAGATACCGGAAAAAATTTCGCAGTTAAGAAAGGACGGGGTAGAAAGGGCACCCAAGACGAAGAACGATGTATGCCGCCGACTACCCTTTCCATTAGCCCAAGTCACTGATCAAAAGCTCTTTCTAAACAAATAGGACATTCGTATAAAGAACTTCCTGCGGTTACGGTGTAATCCGCTCTCGCGCACGCCGGTAAACGGGTTGAACCCGTTTACACTCATATCGTCGTTATAACCGATATAGAAAGCCTTTCCCGGGCTCGGGGTCCAACCGAACAGGTATTGCCCCCTGACACGCGAGGAAATCGATCTGTAGTCGATCCTCGCCCGCGCAAAGATAAACCTCGTGAACTGATATGTAGACCTCACCGAAACAATATTTGAGTCGAAGGCCGTCATATTGGTATCGCTTCTAACAAGTCTGGATTTGTTGAATTGAAGAGAAACAGAGAACGGATCGGTCGGTTTCAGATCAATGCCGGTTCCGAAGAAAATCCTGCGCCCTGTACCGGGATCCTGCCTTCCGTCACCAGAGAGCGCTGCAGGGCTAACCCTCGGGAACAGCGGCCCCGCGCCGAAGTCAAAGTCATACGCACCCCAGTTGTGGGAAAACTCGGTCCAAAACGCGTACTTCTTGCTTGGCGAGGACCGGAAAAACAATCCCGCCCAGCCATAGTTGGTTCGCCTCGACGAATCTCCAAAGAACGCACCGTCCCGGTTGTCATTCCTGGTAAGCCCAAACTCATCTTCATACAAACGTCCATGGCCAAGCCCCCAGAAGAAGTTAATAAACGTACTCTTCTGGAAGTTCATATTTGCGTTTCCGTTGTACTCAACGTCCTGAATACGCCCCCGGCCGTCATAGCTGTAGCTAAAGCCGTTGAACATATTCATGCGAATGATCCTCGCCTTTGGCTTTGACTTCGTACTCTTCCGGAAACCGCCGAATAGATAATGACTGTCGGTTCTTCGCGTAAACCCGCTGTCAGCCCGATAATCCTTCGTACGACCGCCGACCTCAAAGACATATCCGAACGTATCTTTGCCTGAGTCCAGATTCGCAAAATACCCGACACCATTGCCGGTCCTGTAGAAGTCGTATGGACTTCCAAGCTCCTCAACGCCGTTTACAACTGCCCCGCCGCAAATTTGGCCATTCCTCGTGGCTTGCGTCGGATCATCATCCGGATCAAAAGAGCTTTCAAAGAAACAGCGGCGCGAATGTGTCCCAACTACCTGGTAATTAAATACGGTCGAACCGTTTACCTTTATGCGCCCGTCAAAACCCGCCAAGAGGTTCTTATTCTCCGGGAAGCTCCGATATGTGGCGAACATTCCGATGTTGTTTTCCTTACCGACATCTCTCTTTAGCCTGAGGACTGCAAATGTCGCGTTCTCGTCTACAAACTCGTCAATAAATGGACGCGTGTTCGGATCATTTCGAGCATCGTCCGAAAAATTTCCGGGTGCATTGTCCGATGCGACGAGAATCCCAAATGAGTTCTTACCGATCTTACCCGTAAGCTTGGCGGCAACATCGGGATCAACGATCGTACGCGAGTTGAACACCCTGAGAGGAGAGTTGAAGACATCCGCACCTTCAAGGAAGAATGGACGCTTTTCCGGGAAAAAGACCGGAAAGCGCCTGTTGGCTTCTACAATAGGTGCATCTGCTTCGATCTCTGCGAAATCGGGATTGACTGCGGCGTCAAGGGTGATGTTGGGAGTGATCGAATACTTCACCGTAAATCCCATATCGGTCTTTATCGGTTCATTTAGGAATCGACCTTCCGGCACCGTTGAACTTTCGACCCTGCGACCAGTTTCGCTGATGGTAATACTGGGAATGATCTCCAATGTCCTTTCGGTCTTGATGCTGTCAAAACCGGTGATCCTACCGTGTTTGATCAGGAATCCCGATACGTTTCTGTCATCCGGCATCCACGAATCAAATTCATCGTTAAATCGGTCGATATTACGAGCTGCGTTAAATCCCCAATTCTTCCCTTCACCCGCCGCATACCGCAATGACTTGAACGGGATCTTAACTTCGACCGCCCAACCCCATTCATGAATCTGGCCTTTGGATTCCATCACGATATCAACCGAAAAGTCAGATCCCTGTCCTTCGGTATATATACCGTCAGCCTGGATTCCCAGAGGGTTCCAGCCAAGAATGTACGCACGTCTCTGGTCATCATAGGTGTCTAACCAGACCCGCACGTTATCTTCCCCGAATACACCGTCGCGCTTTGCGACAGTAGCCCGGATCTTGTCTTTATCATCCCAGCACTTAAACGCCAGGTATATATTCTTCTCGTCCCAAACCATGTATGCTTCAGTCGGTTTGGAAGGTGCAATGTTCTCGCCGGGGGATGTTTGGTAAAAGTCCTTGAAGACAGCCGCCGACTTCCAGATTTCTTCAGTCAGGTTCCCATCGATCACAATCGGATCTGAATCATCAATCTTCGGAATCCTTATAGGGCTCAACTTTTCCGGGGGTACATCTACACTGCCACCGGTGGTTGAAACACCCGGACTGGATGAATCCGGCTCCGACGTGTTATCGGAATCCGCATCCAACGAATCTTCTGATTGAGCCAAGGAAACAACTGAAAAAAATAGAATTAGGGCGACCGTAGGCAGCTTATAAAATCTCATTACAAAACCTCGGTTTCTTGTATATGAATTGTGTCAGCTATTTACTAACTTAACTGCTGTTCTAACGATTATTAAGACGGATGGGTTCCACAAAAACCGGAACCCGCGATTAATGGACTATTCCGTGTCCAAGACGTTTTTGGGACGTACAACCAGTGCGCCCTTATTAAACTTAAATTTGTAATCCGATTCGCCGGCACCAATCTTCCAGAGATCCCGCGACATGTGTGTAACCTTCATCCCGTTAACTAAAACGGTCTTGCCTTCACGCATTGTTACGCCGTCAAGGGCCATTGAGTTTGTAGAGATCAAGGCACCGGGGTCATCGCTGAGTGCCAGGTAGACTTTGCCTGATTTTGAATAAGAAGTAATTGCCTGGAAATCACCGTCGAGATACATATCGGCGTTTCCCACTCTGGAATCAAGTTTTCCATCGAAACCGATCACCCTGACCGTTCCGTTCCAGCTCGCGATATCCAGGGCCCCGCCGGAATCTCTGACATCGATCCTCCCGTACTTTCCATTAAGATCGAGTTCGCCGGTTACACCTACAAGCCTGATCTCGCGATCTGTTCCGATGTTCAGGTTAGATTCCCTGGGAACATAAAGCTCGACCTTAACCTGTTCCAAAACCTTGTCCAATGACGCGGCTCCAACCACCTTGACGCTGAGCCGGACCTCAGTCTTGTTGTGACTAAATGAGATGTCACGGACCGGGCTTGTCCTGCCTTTGGCGAGTCGGGTAACAACGTACTTAACCTCATCGCGGTCCCAACCTCGAACAGTAACGTTGCAGCCTTCTGCATCAATAACAACATTCGGAATGCCCTCAACTCTTATCGATTTGGAATCCTCTACGATAAACGGAGCGGATCTTATGCCTTCCAGCGAGCGCGTCATCGCCGCGATTTCTGCGTCAAGACGATCCTGATCTACTTCTATTGCCCTCACATCGCCAACGGCGGCTTCGATACTCTCAGCATCTGCCGTGACAGCTACTGAGGCAATTCGTTCCGATTGCCTCAAGGCTTCAAGCTCTATAGCCTTTGACGCCTTGATCGAATCCGTGGCAATTCGCGCTGCTTCAGCCGCAAGCTTTGGGGCGCTTCCAACCTCGACCGCGGAATCAAATGTTTCATCAAAATCATCAGAAGTTTTTTGTTTAAGTAGATTCTTGACGGGATTCAAAGGCAAACCGTCATCGTTACGCCGTATCTTGATACTTCCGTTTACGGTAGTGAGACGGACATTGGTCGTGCCGGCACCAATTGAACCATAGAGATCTCGCCCAACATACTTCCCCTTTTTCACTTTGAGACCAAAGTCGTTGGTAATAGCCCCATTTAGCGAATCGGCTTTGACAGTTGCGTCGGAGTTCGAAGGCAGGAATATCTGGGTAGAGCCGTTAACAGTGCTTAATCGAACATCGGAATCGGCAGGGAGAGTTTCAAACGTTGCCAATACCGACCCGTTTACTGTGGCCAGGTTAACCTTTCCTGTGAGCCCGGTTCCCCTTACAGCTCCATTCACCGCGGACACCTTTATTGTGTTACTCAAGCTGCTAACTTTGACCGAACCATTCACGGATTCGATTTCATCAACGAGCGCTGTTCTCGGGACCATCAACTTGAAATTTACCTGAAGCCGTTCGTTTTTGACCCACTTTCCTTTTCTCTTTTTGTAATCGACCTCGACATTGAAGTAGTCCTGTCTTGACGTCACCTTTACGTCAACGTCGTCCAGCCGTTCCCTTGAACTGGCAATTTTTGTTGTTACCAAATTCACTTCCGGCCGGTCCCAGCCGGTTACTTCGACTTCTCCGTTAATATTTGAAAGTGAGACCTTTCCATCAGGATTGATAGGATACGAAGATTCCTTAACATCGGTCTCGTCTCCGGCAAAACTAACAACAGACGCAGCATTTTGCAGTATCGGCGCTTCCGTATGTGGAGCCGTTGTATAGATCGATCCTGCGAATAAAATTGCAAACAAAAAAGACATTCTTTGATCTCCGATTCAAGTTTTTGAATACTTCCGTTTTTCTAAGTCGATTACACCGCCAAATCGCCTTTCGTGACAACTTTTTTCGCAGCGAGTTACGAGGGTGTTAAGTATTGTCACAAATGAGTTTATTAACAACAGAATTCAGGGCTAGAATTGTGGCGGTTTTTCTTCTGGCATTTGGTTGCAAACAGTCGGCGATAAGTTCGCATCTCAATTTACTTTAAGCGATGATTTTGTTAGTTTGGAGTGTTCAGTTTTGGCCTATTTGAACGGAGTAGATAATGGATTTTAATCAAACGCATTTGCATGTATTGCGGAAACCGGAAGACCTTTCGAAAAAGGTCTCGACGGGCGTTTCTCTACACTGTCACACAGAGCACTCGCGAGAAATGCTCGATTTCTTACCCCATTACGCTGAAAAGCTTCCGATTATTTCTAGATTCTGGGAGAAAGAGAGAAAGAGTTATATTGAGCGCGAAGGTCGGCAGATGGACTTTTCGACGGCGCACTGGTCTCCACCTTTGAATTCAACCGATGTTTTCAACATTGAGACGAAGCAGATCAATGATGTTGGTCTCGACGCCATCGTTTCGATCACTGACCACGATGAAATACGAGGAAATCAGCAAGTAGCTGAAACACAAGCTATTGATAAGGCTCCGATCTCTCTTGAATGGACCGTCCCCTTTCTCTACGGTTTCTTTCATGTTGGAGTCCACAACCTACCTGAAGATAGGGCCGACGATCTTACGCAGGAGCTTCTTGCGTATACATTTGCGGAAGACGAGCCGGACAATAAGCGGCTTCATGAGCTTTTCGATTTGCTCAACAAGATTCCTGATGTGCTCGTTATTCTCAACCATCCTGTTTGGGACATTGAGATGGTCGGCAGGGAGCGTCACGCGATCCTTCTGGACAAGTTTCTTAAAGAACACGGGAAGTGGATTCACGCATTGGAACTAAACGGTTTCCGTTCCTGGTCTGAAAACAAAGAAGTCATCGACATCGCGGAAGCAATGGGTTTTCCGATTGCTACCGGCGGAGACCGGCACGGCTGTAAACCAAACACCGTAATCAACATCACGAACAAAACCAACTTCGCGGAGTTTGTCGAGGAGATTCGTGTCGGTAAGAAAAGTGAAGTTGTGTTGATGCCCGAATATATGCAACCGCTTCATTCGCGGCAGTTGCAGTCTTTTTCAGAAATATTGAGCCACTACCCTGACTTTCCTGAAAGCAGGAAGAAATGGATGGACAGGGTCTTTTTTGATATCGGCGACGGGAAAGGAGTTGTTTCTCTTTCGGAGCATGGGTGGAAACTGGGTGGACCAACCTGGCTTAGAGCTGCGATCAAAACACTCGGATTCCTGGGCAGCCCGACTATGCGTCCAGTCTTTTCTGCGGTAAGGAGAAGAAAGGACAGGGTTCCCAATAAACTGAACAATACGAAAATTGAATCAAATGCGAAAAGGGAGATTTCGACGGGCTTTCCGAATTCCCCAACATCTACCGGTTCAGCGAGTTAGATAACATCGGACCGGAGACAGCTAATTTCAGTTCCCTTGCCGTCTCCGGTCTTTTGCATTTTAAATTGTGAATGGTGACATACCGCGAGTCGCTTACTTCCCTGATTCGTTAGTGGAAGTAAATGGCGTAGCGATGACCAGTAAGAGATTGATCGGGTTTGCCAAAAAAAACGGCTACCCTTTTCTATGTGTGTACTCAGACGATAAAACGAAGGAGTACCAGGATGGATCAGTAGAATACCTGGCACTAAAACAGTCACCGCTGGCAATGCCAATGGATGTCGGATTGAAATACGACCCGTTGTATCAACGCCACACTTCGAAAGTCCTCAAGAAGCTGGTCGCCTTTAAACCCGATGTAATGCATATCACGGGCCTGAATGATGTGAGCATCATGGGCGCATATTTGTCGTGGAAAATGAGTATTCCGCTTGTGGGTTCGTGGCACACAAATCTACATGAGTATGCGGCGCGGCGTCTCTCAAGACTCTTTAGCTTTCTGCCCTCCAGCACAGTCGGCAAATTCACGGGATTCATAGAGGACAAGGTCAAAGCCGGCGCGATCCTTTATTACAAAATGCCGAAGATTCTGCTGGCCCCGAACCAGGAACTTGTCGACATGTTGGAGAAAGGCACCGACAGGGAGGCGCGCCTGATGATTCGGGGCGTGGACACCGAGATGTTTAATCCGGCGCATCGAACGGTGTCTGACGGCACCATACGCTTTGGATTTGTAGGCCGGCTTCGGGCCGAAAAGAACGTCCGGGTGCTCCAGGAATTGGAGGAGGAGCTTCTCAAAAAGACCGATAAGAAGTTTGAATTTTTGATAGTTGGGGACGGAAACGAACGCGAATGGCTTGAAGCAAATATGAAGACCGCCGTCTTTACGGGTTTTATTGATGGCCAGGAACTTTCAGAAGCCTACGCGAACATGGATGTATTTGTGTTTCCTTCGGAGACTGACGCGTTCGGAAACGTCGTTCAGGAAGCCAACGCCTCGGGAGCCCCATGCCTCGTAACAGATGCCGGCGGTCCGCAGTTCATAGTGCAAAAAGGTGAAACCGGGTATGTCTGCAAGAATCTGGATGATTTTGTCAGAAACGCACTTGATCTGATGGACAATCGCGAGAAATTGTTGAAAATGAAGGAGGCTTCCAGGGAATTCGCGCTCTCACGCTCCTGGGACAGTGTTTTTGAATCCGTATATGAAGCCTACCGGGAATGCATCCGACAAAAACAGAAGGCGATAGAAAATAAGACGGCTTCTCCTCCAAAACTGTAGATGAGCGCTTCGACGCAAGATATCCATGTATCCGTTACCACTGCCGACGATCTTGAATCGGTCGGTGAAGAAGTGATTACAGTAGCGGATGTTTTTAAGAGCCTCCTAAGGCACCCGACGCAGGTAATCTCGCGTTGGAACTGGAAGTCTGCGTTAATGGGAGCGCTTCTTCGCGCTTCTTTCTACTTTACGGTCTATCAAGCGAGCCGTGAGACCTTGTTGGTAACCCTAACGGCGGTTATCGTCGAGTTGAGTTTCCGATTTTTCACGTCGGGAATATCGGGTTCACTTGTCCAGTCATTCAGGCGCGCAACGCCGGCCTGGCTCGCGATGGGCATCGTTTCGATTTCTTTGCCGATCTTTGGGCATTCCGTCGAGTACATCACCCATTTTGTCCAGGAAGAATATTTCTCTGGTGTTTTTCCCGCGTCGATCAATAGTTCGAGACAGAAGGCATTTGCGATATCCGTATTGATTTCAGTGCTTTCCGCGCTGTTCAATATTTTCCTGATGCGCAATGGCGTGATGCTTGTTGGAGCGGGTAATGAGACGAAATCGCTTTGGGCGGACTTCAAGAGCATTCCGCTTCTCCTATATGAATTTGTATTATTTCTTCCGAAGCAGATCATCCTTTTTATTTCCGAGTTCAGATTCCACTACGCACTCGGAGTTTTTGCTTCATTTGGTCTTGTTGTGGGGGCGATACTTGGGATCTTTCGCGGCAAATGGTCTTGGGCAATCGCGACTGCTATCGGCTCCTGGGTGATTTTGCTGGGCGCGGTAGTCCTCGTCTTCGCGGTAACGATGATCTACAGAATCTTCAAGCGTAACGCCGATCAATCCGACACAGCTTAGCCGTTTTCGTTCAAAGGCGTTTTCATTTACAATGCTTTTTTCCCTCGCTAGGACCCAGACTCGGATATACTGACCATTTAACGCGTTTGTGCGTAATCAGATACGATCGGCTCCCCAGGCGAGAGTACGGAGTTGGCTTATCAAATCAGTCCACATAACAAACTACTACCATAAGAACTCGGGCGGAATCAGCACCTCGTATAACGCCCTGATGGCTGCCGCCGGCCGGCATAAACGCTACATGCGTTTGATCGTTCCAGGAGAGAAGGAAGAGATAGAAGAAGTAAACGACTACGCCCGTATATACTACGTCCCTGCTCCTAAGTCTTTTCTATTCGACAAAAGATATCGAGTGATCCTGCCGTGGCAATATATGTCCGGCGATTCGCTGATCAGAAAGATCCTTTTGGAAGAAATGCCGGATATGGTTGAGATAACCGACAAATATACGCTGAGTATGTTTGGAACCATGGTTCGCCGCGGCAAGTTTAATCAGCTCAACAGGCCAATGCTGGTGCACTTTTCCTGCGAACGAATGGACGACAATGTTGCCTCATTTCTAAGCAAAGGCAGAATCGGAAGGTGGTTGGCACAGACTGTCATGGGAAACTACAACGTTCCTTCATTCGATTTTCATATCGCAAACTCTCCTTATACCGCGAAGGAGCTTACCGGATCGGTAGCAGCCAAATTCGGGAATGGCAGAAAGTGGTTCATAAATAAGTGCTGGCAGGTATTTCGCGCGCCAAGAGTGCCGATCGAAGAACGGCTATATGTTTGTCCAAGAGGTGTTGACGCGGATCAGTTCTCTCCGGAAAGAAAATCTCCTGAGATACGTGCGGAACTGGTCGAAAAGGCCGGGATTCCAGAGGAATCCATAGTAATACTCTACGCCGGAAGGATTTCTCCTGAAAAGAACATCGGATTGCTTCCGGAATTTATGAAGGTTCTCGCCAAGGACAAGAAAAACGACTATCGGCTCGTAGTCGCCGGTGACGGGCCGCAGGCGGATTGGTTGAAAGAAACTTCAGAAAGTGAGTTGCAGGGCAAAATCGTTTTGTTGGGGCATCTGGATAAGGAGACTCTCGCGAACTATTACGCCAACTGCGATGTCTTTGTACACCCCAATCCAAAAGAGCCATTCGGTATCGCACCTCTTGAAGCCATGGCCTCAGGTGTCCCGACTGTCGTTCCCAACGCTGGCGGCCTGCTGTTTTACGCGACCGATGAAAACACCTGGTTGATGGAACCGGAAGCGGAGCAATTTGCTGCAGCGATTAAAGAAACCGTCGAAAATAAAGCGCTGCGGAAATCCAAGATAAAAGCTGCGCTTAAAACCGCCGAGGATAATACGAGAATCAAGTCTACTGACAACCTTCTTGCGACCTACGACAAAATTTACAAGGACTTTTGCAGCCGGAAAGAACTTTTTGTTGGTGCAGACGAGTCTGCCGCATTCGATTTCCGTGAGATGGCAAAAGCTACTTCTTCCTGAACTCCGCGAGAAAAGAATAGCTCCTAAACAAAGGAGTAACCTCCGATTCACCCAGCCCGTCATCCTCCAATTTGGTCAAATACGGTATCAGGCCCTCGGGGTACTTAACATGAAACCGCTTTAACCAGCCCTGTAGCAGACCTGCAAACGCTGATGGAAGGTCACGTTGGTCGTAGAAATCTACAAAGTATATGACCCTACCGGACTTCACGTTCTTCACAGCGTTATCGACTGATTCGCGCCATGTTGGGATCATCGAGATCGAGTATGAAAAGAAGACGGTATCCAATGGCTCGGTCAGTCCGAAAGTGGAGCTGTAGTCAAAATCGTCGGCGAGAGCCATTTTCAGTATTACATTTCCGAGATCTTGTTTCTTTACCTTAGTTATGGCACTCTCCAGCATCTCCGCTGAAGCGTCCAATCCAAAGAATTCAGCCTGAGGATATTTATTCGCAAGGATCGCGAGATTTCGACCCGTGCCGCATCCAATCTCCAGAATTTTCTGTCCGTCACGAATATCCATCTTTTCGATAAGATGGTCACGCCCAAGAAGGTAAAATTTTCTTGTCACGTCATAGAAATGCCGCTGGTAGCGGTACATTCGGTCCATCTTGTCGTGCGCGTCAGACATTTCTTCCTTACTGCCTTTCAGATCGATTCCCGTCACTGAACTTGTTCAAGCGCTCTTAATCAAGGGAGTAGAGATGGAATCCGCCGTAGATCGAAGCCCGGTCCTGTTCAAACAGCCTCAAAGAATCCTCCTGGTGGCAGGTAAACCGTGACATGAGTTCAGGCGCTAAACTTCTTTCCAGTGGTGACGTCTTTCCTGCCGTTCTGAATATCACTCTCGAACCCGCGTCAGCTTTCTCCACAATCAATCCCCAAAGCTCGTTTAGGGCCAAATCATCCATCCAATCCTGAGCGTCGAGCAGCACGAACCGGTTGAACGCTCCTTCTTCCCTTCCAGCGATCTCATCGGTGACCGAGCCTGGTTTGGTTTCAAGCTTGCTTATATTTCGTTTGAGCAATTCAAAATTTTCGCGTTTCAAATACTCGGGGAGAGCCTTCAGCATCTCGGTATCGTACCTTCGTCCGAATGCCTGCCACGCAAAATAGTTTTCTTCAATGGGGTAATCAACAGCCAGCTTCTTTGTCCGGGCACGGTAAATATCGATAATCGAACCGTCATCGTCCAGGTCTTTTCTAAGCTCTCTATACTGCTGCGGCGGTATCCCAAGCCCAAAAAGGGTGACGGGCATCTTTCCAACCGCACGAATTACAAAGGAATCAAAAAACGGTTCGACATATTCTTCATAAACCGCTTTCTGTTCATCTCGCCCCGAGGCAGTGAGCATCCTCGAAGTGTCGCATCCTATCAGTTTTGAATACCGGTGGAACACCCGAAGAAAATACCCATTCCTCGAATGCTCGTAGAGTCCGCCTTTCCGAAAATAATTAACCCTCTTACCTGTTGTTAACCAGCCAAGAACACTTGAAGACTCCCAAAACTCTCTCGTCCCTGGTTCCAGGTTTGGTGCCAGGAATTTGAAATAGTTTTCAACGGCAGACCCTCCCTTGCCGTACCCGAAAAATTCAAAGAATTCTTGGTGCCCGGGAAGAAACTCGGCAGCGGCTTTCTTCAAATTTAAGAGGTGGATATGGTTTCGATTTAGGTCAACCGCAGTTACTGATTCAGGGGATTCGAGAAGATAGGTAAGGGCGTTGCAGCCGCCGGACGAGATAGTCAAAATACGGGAATCATTATCCAGTCTAAGGGCCTTAAGGTCGACGCTCGGGTCTTCCCAGATCTGGTTATACACAAACGCATCAAACCAGATAGCAAAAAGCCGCTGAAGAATCCCCTGAGCCGCCGACGCGGATTCCTGACGAACCGCTTTTCTTACAGTCTGGCCTGATTCTCCCATAAAACTGCGGGCCTATTCATTGACCATGACTTCGACCGGGTCGATATTTGACGCGCGCCAAGCCGGGTAAAGAGCTCCAACCAGACTTCCCAGTATAGCGATCACGATCGCGGTAATTATCCAACCGCTGCTAAACAAAAATGGAAGCTCATAAAGCCACTCGATCGCATACGAAGAAAGGATTGAAACTGCCAGACCGAGTACGATACCAAACACGCCGATCATAAACGCTTCGCCTTCGATTACCCTGATAACAAAAGGCTTAGAAGCGCCCAGGGACTTCAGAATGCCAATTTCTTTGCGCCGCTCGGTAATCGTCGTATACATCGAGAGAAGGACGAAAATCGTGGAAACAAAAGCGCCAAGTCCGACAAGTACACGCAAAAACACCTGCAAACCCGGGATACGCTCTTCCGCATCGATAATCAGATCCCTGGTAAAGTTGATCGTGTTCCCCGGGTACTTGGCGTGGATACGATTGGCAACCTCTGCCGGATCAGCACCATCGTCGAGTTTCACTAGGATATATGTGCATTTCTCGGTTTCCAATGCTTCCTGCATGGACTTCAGTGATAACTTGATCCTCGCCCCGGAAGGCGGTGAAAAAACGCCTACGATCTCATAGTCCCGGTCAAATATCTTAATCTTGTCACCCAGCTTGTATTCCTTTTCCCGCATTCGGCGCTCATCGAGAATCACCTCAAGTCCGTCACCCATCGGGCGGCCCTCAACGATGTTCATACCGTTCATGCCCGCAAATGGCTTCCATTCAACACCGTCAAGCTGCATGATGCCCCATCTTTCTTCAGTGGCCGGCGTAATATACCTAATTACCGGTACGGTTGACTTTACTCCTTCGATATCCAGGAGGACCTCAGCGTAACGTGTCGAAACATTTGCGTTACTTCCTGTCAGTGCCATTCCTCCGGGACGAGTGAAGACAATCTCAGCCTTCCAATTTGAGGCTCGTTTCGCCATATCATCGGTCATACCCTTAGCGAGGCCTGTAAACAGGGTAATCAGGGTTACACCGAGAGCGACACCAAGAATACTGATGACCGTTCGAAATGGGCGGGTCCTTAGATTTGCTAGTACTAGTTCTACCATTCAGGCTCCAGATCAATGTGCGATTTTAGCACTCACTCGACACAACAACAACGCACTATTTACGAGCAAAAATCGTTGCTGATATCCCGCCGAGAACAAGTACCGCAGCAATCGGAAGCCTCGTTGAGATCGGTTCCGATACGATGATCACCCCACCGGCAGCGGCGATCAGCGGAACGGACAGCTGCAAGACAGCCGCCCTTGCAGCAGAATGGAAGCGCAGAGCTGCGTACCACACTGCATAGCCGACACCGGAAGCGATCGCCCCCGAAAACACTGCCATCCAAAACCCGAACCAGCTAAAGTGCGTGCTCGAATATGAAAAAACGCTAACGACCAGCGCGAACAACATGGCGCGATAGAAATTACCCATTGTATCGAGCAGCGGATCTGAGCTTTCCTTCCCCTTCAAGGTGTAGAAGCCCCAAGCCGCGCCTGCAATTGCCATTAGAAGGCTGGATACCAATGGCGGGGACTCGAGTCCGGGCAGGACCAGATAAACCAGTCCGCCAAACGCAGTAATAAGTCCGCACCACTCCAAAACGCCCGGTTTTTCACCCTTAATGATCGAAACTGCAAACATTGTGAGCTGAACCGATCCAAAGAGAATCAGGGCTCCTGTCGCAGTAGTAAGCCCGTTGTAGGCAAAAGAAAAGGTAACGGCATACGCAAAGAGGAACAAGCCCGAGACCCATCTTCCCGCAGCTGAGATATTCGGCATTCGTTTTGAGCTTAAGAAGAATGCAATTATGGAGAGAGCAAAGAAGCCCGATACGAGGCGTACGGAAGTGAAACTGGCTGCGTCGATCGCACCGGCACCCAGTGCGAGGCGGCAAAGGATCGAATTAAACGCAAAAGCGGTAAGAGCGAAGGCTGTATAGGAAACCGCCTTTACCGGACTGCCCGCATTTTTCGCGTCTTCACTCTGTGGCATCCGCAGAATCCGCTTCCTCTGGATGTCTTTCCGGTCTCAGATGTGGAAACAAGATGACATCACGTATCGAATGACGGTCCGTCAGAAGCATCACGAATCGGTCGACGCCGATTCCGATTCCGGCGGCCGGAGGCATTCCATACGAAAGTGCGCGGATATAGTCTTCGTCAAGAATCATCGCCTCTTCGTCGCCCCTTTCCCGCTCCGCCATTTGGTCGACAAATCTTTCGTACTGCTCCCTCGGGTCATTCAGTTCTGAAAACCCGTTCGCGCATTCCATCCCGTGAATAAACAACTCGAAGCGTTCTGCGATCGCGGAATTCTCAGGAGATGCCTTCGAAAGCGGAGAGATCGACTTTGGAAAATCGATGATAAATGTCGGCTGAACCAGGTTTGGTTCAACATACTCATCAAACAACGTGACCAGATTTTCATCGGTGATGTCGGCATCCGTAACATGCTGAGCGATTGCGTCGCGCATCGATATCCGCTCGAATTTCGAAAAGTCGATCATCTTCCCTTCGTACTCAACCTGAAGGCCGCCGGTCGCGTCCTTCACGGACTTTCGCATCATATCCTCGCAGAGGTCCATCATTCCGTCTACGTCCATATAGGCGCAATAGAACTCAAGCATTGTGAACTCAGGATTGTGCTTGTACGAAATCCCTTCATTTCGAAAGTTGCGGTTGAGTTCGTAAACCTTTTCGAATCCGCCAACCGTAAGGCGTTTAAGATAGAGTTCCGGTGCGATCCGAGCGTAGAGGGTAATGTCGAGCGCGTTATGATGCGTCGCAAACGGCTTGGCGGCCGCTCCCGTCGCTTTCGGGGTCAGCATCGGCGTTTCAACTTCTATGTAACCGTCATCTTCAAGATACCTTCGCAAAAACGACACGACCTTCGCGCGGCGTTCAAACACCTCCCGCGTCGTAAGCCCTTCGTGTTCTACCTGCAAACTCGACCCGATGAGGTCGGCGTAACGCTGCCTTTGTTTGATTTCCGGGTCCTCAATACCGTGCATCTTGTCTGGCATCGGAACCATTGCCTTTGTAAGAAACTGTATCTTCTCCACGTGGATCGAAAGCTCACCGGTGTTTGTGATGAACAAAAAACCCTCGACACCAACAAAATCCCCATGATCCAGGAGTTTGAACAACGAAAAGCCGGTATTGCCTTCTTCCAGCACCGTGCCGTCGTCGTTGTTTATTGCCTTCGCATCCTGCTTGCGAACATAGATCTGTAAACGATTCCTTCCGTCTGAAAGATGCACGAACGCTGCCTTCCCCATCGTCCGGGGTGGTGTCGCCAGTCGTCCGGCGACCCGTACCGAGCCGAGAGCCTTCAGTTTTTCGTTTACGGAAGCCTTCAGATCTGGATCCGGACGTTCGCCCTCCGCCAGCTCCGGCAATAGCGACGTTACTGGTTCAAAGGAAACGATCTGCGAAATAGTGTCCTTTTCGCCGGTTAAACGGGAGCGTTCAAATTTGTTTGGATAAGGATTACCAACGAGTTCAGCAATCGCCTTCAGATGAACCAAACGCGCTTCGGTCTGATCGTTAGGCTCTACTATTTGTTCAAATTCCGGAATACTCATGTGTTTAGTTCAAAGTTAATGTTCAAAGTGTGTTGATCAGTGTCGGACTTCAGAGCGAAAGATTCAAGTTTATTAACACATGTTTTGTATCCGTGCCCCTGACGGCTTTAGTACGCGCCCTCTTGTGTCACGTACCTGGCCTCATTTCCCGACCGTAACGCTTCCCTTTTTTGTTCTCATTAATCGGATAGGATTAGCGCAAAAACTCAGCTGATTACCACTGGAGCGCAGGCGTCCCCGCCTGCCAACGGCGCGAAAGCGGTGTAGACCTTTCGCGCTACGCGCTCACTGCAGCAGAGACGGCCGCGCTCCAGTGGTCAGCGTCCATTCCTGTAGACTCTTTACTTTTACTTCCAAGAACATAGCTTTCGCATTCTTTGAACTTTGAACTTTGAACAAACTGTGTGGCTACCCACACACCAAAGACGGTAACGACTACCTGTTACAAGAGAATCCTATTTCGTAAATTAGAATCAGCTGAAAATTCAGCGACTCGGTGTGTTATGACGATTGGCAAATTCCTAAGAATTTCCACAGTTTTTGTTTTGGCCCTTTTCTTTGGGCTCGGGTGGGTAGGCGTCTATGAATTTTTCGCCAGCGACTCTCAGACGCCTGCTCGTACTTCGATCCGAAAGCATTCGAGTATCGTTCAGGACTCTCCCGAATTCATTTCAATCGACGATAAGTCATTTACCCCGCCGCAGGTGGACGAAACAAATCCTGCGGCATTCGATCCGGAAGGAATCTACACCGGGCCTGCAAAGTTGTCCCCTTCCTTCGATTTTTTTCCAACAATCCTAATTAACAATAAGAAGCTGGATGTTGATTGCGATCACGAATCATTCGGTTCGTTGATCAAACCAACGGGAATCTTTTTTGCCGGAACACAGGATGATCCCGATGCAGTCCAATTCAAGATCGAGACGCTGCGAATCTCAAGCGGCATCCTTAGTTTTCGGACGGAACGTATAGAATCCACGGCGTTTGGTTTCGAAGGCAGGTTCCTGGTCAAAGGAAACTTCTACACGCTCGATCCAAAGAAAAAGGTTTTAAAAGGAACGCTCAAGAGATTCGAAGACGGGAAACAAGTTGCTGAAACTGACATCAGTTTCACTTGGTCGATAGACCTTACGTGTGTCTGTTAATTCAGTCATATAACACTCATCTGCATGTGCCGGCGCGCGCCGGCACTTTT
>JABDKD010000267.1 GCA_013003215.1 Pyrinomonadaceae bacterium | reverse complement strand
TTGTTCTCCTCGGCCAGCGGACCGTTTCTTACTCTCCCCAAACTAAAAAGGCACCTCGAAGGCGCTCAAAACGCGTCGTCCAAGGTGCTCCACAAAAGGGTGCATTGGGGTGTCATATGTCTACTTTCCTTAATCCGCAAAGCCGCAAATGGCAAGGGATCAATTAAGTGAGTAGCTCCGTATGTAAGTTAACGCACGAATATTGTCCATATTGGCTCAACAAGTCAAGAAAAATTTGTTCAAAGACAATTTCTAGAATTAAACAGTGTTGATTTTCGGAATTGATAAAGAATTTGAAAAACTCTATTCAGGGATGTTAAGCGTTTGAGGGATAGATAATTAAGGATCCTAAGTTTTTAGCATTATTTTTGATACCAAGTGAAGAAATGACTAGGATCCGTGCGATATATTTACTTCGTATTTTGCATGCTTGCCGGAAGATTCCTGTAAAAATATTGATACAACGTAAATTGAACGCAGGGTTCCAAGTTCCAAGTTCCAAGTTCCAAGTTCCAAGTTCCAAGTTCCAAGTTCCAAGTTCCAAGTTCCAAGGATCGGACATTGTCCTTTGTCCATTGTCCATTGTCCATTATCAATTGAATGACTATCCCTCAGTTACTTCGACCCTGAATCTGAACGCCGAGGTTCGGGAACCCGCAACGACCTCGTTGATGCCCTCGTTGAGTGCTGTCCAGGCGTCGCGGTGATGCCCGCCGATAATGTCGCCATTGACAATGGTGCCAACAAAACTACCGCGATCGTGAATGTAGACTCCCTGGTCGGTCTTTTCTATCGAGAAGTGGTTGCGCGAGACATTGTAGGGAACCTTATCGGTAAGGGTCAGATCATTCACATCCAGAGGGTCGTGCTTTGATGCCCGCCCGACGCGGTACGGAAAAGACTCGATAACTAACCCAGCCGATGGGACGTAACTTTCCGCAGTCTTCGAATCCGGGAACATCCTAACCTTGTAATTCGTTTTCGCGACACGAATGTCCTTCTTCTTTTCTTTGCTGTGAACAAACCTCACGTTCATTGCACGCAAGCGTTCAAAGAACATTCTGAGATATCGAAACGCTTCGTCGGGATCGCTCTTGATGAGTTCGACAAAACCCGCCCGGTCTATGCTTCGGATCTGTGCTGCCGTAACCGCCCGTGCCGTGAAGTTACGCGGGCGTTCATCGATTAGGCCCATCTCGCCAAAAATCGCACCTTCTTTTAGTAACGCAAGACGAACCGGCGCATCGGGATAACCATCCAGAATCTCTATCTCTCCCGACTGAATGAGATATGCAAACAGGCTTTCGTCGCCCTTCTTAAATACGAGTGCACCGGGTTCGTAGTTAACTTCCGCCATGATCTTCTCCTTTTGAAACTAAATGCATTTTTTCAAAAGTCAGAAGATTCGGCAACAACTGCTGTAGGATGAGAAGAAAACGACTGGAGCGCAGGCGACTCGCCTGCCAACATCGCATCAGCGATGTCGATCGTCATGTAAGCTCCAACCGAATCCTGCACTCGAAAACTCCCAATCCTTCGCGGTCGTACACAGTCCGGCCTTTACCGGATTGTTCTCAATATAACTAATCGTGTTTACGAAATGATCGCGATTCCGAATGTAACGGTCAAAAGGTTCCGGTTGCCAAAACTGACCCTTTCGACCAAGTATCTTGTTGGCCTCATGAGCTGTAAAGGACTTGATAGCGTGAGCTATATCTCCAATTTCAAACTCGTTAGGCGGCTTCAAAAGAGTATGAAGATGATTCGGCATGATTGCCCAAGAACGAAGTTCATACTTCACCGAATGATGTCTCAGTAGGGTATCTTGAACCATGCTTGCCACTTCCCTATCTTGCAGGAAACAAGCACCATAACCCTGGTCAAGATACTTTTCCACCCTTTTTCGAAAACGAATCTTTTCTTTTTCATCTTCGAGGTTAAGCTCAACTCTCCAGCGATTCAAGACCTCCTGCGGCATCGAATCAAATAGTCGAAATGTGAGGAATTGGAAGATTTCTCCACCTTCAAAGTGAGGAATATAGCCCCTGTCGTACCAGCCAAGATCTGACTTAAGGCCCTTAGGTTCGAATCTGTAGTCAATAGCCATCCAGATAGAATATCAGACCCTGCAACAGTCTTCGCGACCTAGGTCGCTCATTGCAGGCGGGTCGCCTGCGCTCCAGTCGTTTTGCCTTAATCGTGTACAATCTCCAAAACCCAACCACGGAGATTGCTATGAAAACGATCCTTGTCGCTCTATTGCTAACCACGTCCATCACCGCCCAATCAACACTGATGGGCTTTTCTACAAAATCCTCTGCTAACCAACGGGCACTCGAAAAGCGGTTTGATGCCTCGCTCAACAAGAACAATCTGCGCGACTGGATGAAACAGCTCTCCGCGCGACCGCACCATGTTGGTTCAACGCACGGGAAGGCAAACGCCGAGTTCATGGCTTCACTCTTCAGATCCTGGGGCTTCGAGGCAAAGATCGAACGCTTCGATATTCTCTTTCCAACTCCAAAAACGCGGCTACTTGAAATGACGGCCCCTGAAATGTTCACCGCGAAACTGGAGGAACCTGTTTTGAAAGAGGACTCCACCTCCGGCCAAAAACAGGAGCAGCTTCCCCCCTATAATGCTTACTCGGTTGATGGCGATGTTACAGCCGGACTCGTCTTCGTAAACTATGGCATTCCAAAGGATTACGAGGAACTCGCAAAACGTGGGATCAGTGTGAAGGGAAAGATAGTTATCGCAAAATACGGCGGTTCGTGGCGGGGCATAAAACCAAAGGTCGCGGCTGAAAACGGCGCTATCGGGTGCATCATGTATTCCGATCCGCGCAATGACGGTTACTTCCGGGGCGATGTTTATCCGAAAGGACCGTGGCGTATGGAATACGGCGCTCAGAGAGGTTCGGTTGCGGACATGCCGCTCTTTCCGGGTGATCCACTTACCCCGGGTGTCGGCTCGGTGCCGGGTGCAAAAAGACTTTCCTTAAAAGAAGCACCCACGCTGACAAAGATTCCGGTTTTGCCGATTTCCTATGCCGATGCGCTTCCGCTTCTAAAGAACATGGAAGGGCCCGTGGCCCCTGCAGGGTGGCGCGGCGCGCTCCCGATTACCTACCACCTGGGTGGCGAAGATAAGGTCAAGGTGAGACTCAAACTAGAGTTTAACTGGGAGACAAAACCAGCTTACAACGTGATCGCGAGAATGAAAGGGTCGGTCTACCCGGATCAATGGATCATGCGCGGCAACCACCACGATGCCTGGGTCAACGGTGCCGCGGATCCGATCAGCGGAATGGTCGCTTTGCTCGAGGAAGCACGTGCGATCGGTGAGTTGGCTAAAACGGGTTGGCGCCCAAAACGGACGATTCTGTATGGTGCGTGGGACGCCGAGGAACCCGGTTTGATCGGGTCGGTCGAATGGGTTGAACATCATGCCGACGAACTAAAAGCGAAACTCGCGGTCTATATCAACACCGACGGAACTGGCCGCGGTTTCCTGGGAGTTGGCGGTTCGCACACACTTGAGAAGTTCATAAACGAGGTAGCAAAAGACGTAAAGGACCCGCAGCTCGACATGAGCCTTTGGGAACGAATAAGAGCCGCGCGCATGGTCAATGGAAATGCGTCGGAGCGAAAGGATGTTAAGAGCAGAAAGGATCTCCGTATCGGCGCACTCGGCTCGGGTTCGGACTATACGCCGTTCCTTCAGCATCTTGGGATCGCATCTCTGAACATGGGTTTTGGCGGAGAGAGCGGGGGTGGTTCGTATCACTCGGCCTATGACTCGTTTGACCACTACACCCGTTTTGGCGATCCCGATTTCGCGTATGGAATCACATTGGTGAAAGTGGCCGGTCGAACGACCCTGAGACTAGCCGAGGCTGAAACGCTTCAGTTCGAATTCACTAACTTTGCGGATACGGTCGCGGGGTATGTTGACGAGGTCGAGAAACTCACAAAGACGATGCGTGAAAACACTAAGGCAGAGAATTCGATGATCAGATCCGGGATGCTAAAAGCGGCACAAGATCCGCGCAAAACGTATGTTGTCCCGGATCCAAAGGACGAAGTACCGCATCTGAACTTCGCCCCGTTGAAGAATGCGATGGAGAAATTGAAAATGGCGGCGATGAAATATGACAATACCCAGAGCTCTGTGGACAGCGTCGCCGGAATTCCCGCCGGTTTCAAACCCTCGACGACGACAACTTCGTGGATAAGTTCCGGTGCGGGGATCTCGACACCGGCCAACAGCGTCACCCCTAAACTGCAGCGCCACCCCTCATCCCGGATCACCGGCTTGAACGAACTCCTCTTTAAGACCGAACGCGCCCTCACGAGTGAAAACGGCTTGCCGGGCCGCAACTGGTTCCGCCATCAGATTTACGCTCCGGGTTTCTATACGGGTTACGGTGTAAAGAC
>JABDKD010000192.1 GCA_013003215.1 Pyrinomonadaceae bacterium | reverse complement strand
AGTTTCGGAGCAACCCGGTCTACGATCCTCCTCGCAATTCCTCCCGGGTTCATGGAAGATCCATTACATAGCACAGCGATCGAAGTCTTTAGTTCCGGCCATCTTCCGAGGAAGGTTCGGTACCCGGCCGTCGCGCCGCCATGTGATATTTGCTTAAGTCCCTTGTATTCACTCACTCCTATACCGAGAGCATAAGTGATCTTTCGACCATCATTGAGGATGCCGTTAGTTTCCATCATCTCAACGAGGGGCGCACCCATCGAACGTGTTTCAAGCATCTTGTTCCATTTTAGCCAGTCGCCGACAGTCGTAAGCATGCCGCCGTTTCCGTAAACATTCATGAATGGCATTGAGAGCTGCCAGGGACCGTTTCTGCGGCCCGCATAGGCTTGAGCGCGGCCGGGGACCAGCGTCTTGTAATCCGTGCGCCAACTTGAGTTGGTCATAACAAGCGGCTCAAAAAACCGTTTCTTCGTAAATTCGGGCAAGCTCTGTTTTGAAACTCGCTCGACAATTTCGGTAAGGAGCTGATATCCGCTGTTCGAGTATGAGTATTCTGAACCGGGAGTAAAATCTACGTCCCTTTGCTGCATTACCACATCGATCGCGAGCGCCTGAGAAATAATCCGCTCACCACGGCCGACACCTGTAATGCCCATGACCGCTCCCCAGTCCCTGAGGCCGCTGGTGTGGTTGAGCATATGGCGGATCGTGAGTGGCCTGCCGTAATCGGGAAGCTCGGGAATGTACTTGCGAACCGGGTCGTCGATCTTGAGCTTTCCTTCCAATGAGAGAAGGATTATTGAGGCGGAAACAAACTGTTTGGCCACCGAACCGGATTCGAATATCGTCTGTGGCGTGTTTGCAATACCGTGCTCGAGCTCAGCCATTCCGAAGGCTTTTTCATAGATGGATTTGCTGTCAAGCGAGATTCCAACTGCACAACCGGGTGCCGGCTTTGGACTCGTGGCGGCCGCCATGACCTTGTCAGCCGCCGCAATCACTTCTGCCTCGTTGGGTACCTGTGCATTCGTTCCGAAACAAAAAGCAATAAAAAAGGTCAAAAGAACAAAGACGCGCGACGATCGCAAAACCGAAAAATTACCGATTAAATGACTCATATGTAGATATGCTCTAAACTTGGAACCTCGAACTTGGAACTTGGAACTTGATAGTACGAGGTCAAGCTTCCGAGGCTTTCGACCGATCAAACTCAAGGTCAAAGATGTTAGAAAGTTGTGATATCTCTAATAGCGTTAGAACCTTGTCGCTCGGATTCCTAACTAAAAGCGTTCCGTTCTCCCGGTTTACCGCAGTTAGAGCTGAGATGAGCTCTCCCACTCCGCTGGAATCCAGATAGTTCACATGCGAGAGATCTATACAGAGGTTCGATTTGCCTCCTGCAAGAACTTCTCTGATCGCCCTACGAAGTTTTTCATTCGTATCCCCGTAGATAACATCGCCCCTTAAACCCAGGACCGCGACATTGTTTTCGTCTCTTACTTCTATATCTAATTCAGCCATAATCTCTTTACTTAGTAAGTGTACCTTCGTGAATTTTTAGCCCGGTCGAGGACATCACGGCCATTTTCGGTTTGCCGCCCAGTTTCATTCCCGAACAACCGTATTCACCCGCCTTGTTGATCGCAACAAACTTCTCGCCCGGGTAGTAGTCCGAACCGATGGCCTTATACTTGTCGATGATCAATTGATTTGCGTCTTCGCACGCTTGCTGTGGCGACCGTCCGGCTTTCATCTGCATGACTATGAAGAATGAAGCGCAAGACTTGATCACATCTTCTCCGCGACCGGTCGCACCTGCTGCGCCGACTTCGTTATCCACATAGAGTCCCGCTCCGATAATCGGCGAGTCGCCGATCCGGCCGTCAAGCTTGAATGCGAGTCCGCTGGTACTCGTGATCCCGGAAATGTCCCCGTTCTTATCAACCGCCAGCACATTCGTTGTGCCGTGATAATGATCGATCGATTCACGATACGAAGCGTAGCTGCCGCCGCGACCCTCGCCTCGCACTCCCGCGCTCTCGCCATCCCGCTTTCGCAGGTGATCAGGTGGCCCCCAGTCGTCCCGGTCGCTTTTGCGTTCTAGCCAGCGTAGATAAATCCTCCGGGATTTTTCGGTCATCAGGTCTACTTCTTTGAATCCGAATTTCTTTGCAAACTTAAGAGCACCATCGCCGACCAGCATTACGTGATCCGTCTTTTCCATAACGAGGCGGGCAACGGAGCTCGGGTTCTTGATGTTCTCGATCGAGGCGACGGAACCGGCGTTATATGTCTTGCCGTCCATTATCGATGAATCGAGTTGAACGATACCCTCCTCATTCGGAAGCCCTCCGTATCCCACACTCGTGTCTTCAGGGTCGACCTCGATGATGTTGGTACCCTTTTCAACCGCGTCGAGCGCAGATCCGCCGTCCTTCAAGATATTGAAAGCCTCCGTTACGGCATTTCGGCCCGTTTCATTTGTGTGATCCGTTACGATTACGGGAACGGAACCCTTTACCGTTGAGCGACCGAAGCCTTGCTTGCCCAGCAATAACGCACTCGCGCCTGCCACAGCACTTCTTGAAAAGAAACCACGCCTCGTGATTTTCATGCTCAATTCTCCTTTTTGATGAAATTACCGAAAGGGTATATCAAAAAAGAAAAAGGGAAAAGGGATTTAAGTCTGAGCAGACTGGCAAAAAGGGTGACCGGCTGCCAGTGCGCCAATCACCCTTGATCTAATAAGCCTTCTAAAACCGATTACTTGAGCTTTGGCGCGTTCAACTCTTGCCCATTTTGATTGATCACCAGCGCCGTGGTTTTCCCATCAGAGTCAGATTCAAAAGTAACTTTTGCATTCACAGAAGCTACAAAGAACACGCCCTTACCCTGCGGCGTTAACTCCTGTTCTGATTGCCCGGCCGGTTGTGCCATCAGTCTTGTTCCGTCAACCCAGATCTTGATCTTGCCGATCGGTCCGCCGTCATATTCACCTTCGTATTTCGTGAGCTCCGAATTATCTACCTTTACTTCACGTCCCTCTATCTTGGCAATAGCCGCCTTGCCGCCAACATGATCGGGGTTTAATTCAACCGACTTCTTGTAATTGGCAAGGGCGTTGATCTTGTCGCCCGCTTTCAGGTAAGCCTCTCCAAGACTGTCATAGGGATTGAAGGCCTTCGGGAACATCTCGATGTTCAGCTTGAATATCTCGATGGCATCTTTCGTTTTACCGGCGCCTAGAAGTTGGTAGCCGAGATTATTGAGCTCATTCTCACTGAAATCATATTTCTCGGGATCGTCCTGTTTGAACTTACGGTACTGAGCGACAGCTGCCGCTCCGCCTTGTTTGTTTGCCGTATCGTGTAGGGCTTCGGCGATCGACATTTTTGGGGAATCGTAGGGTAAACCGTTGAGTATGTTGATGACGTTTCTTGTCATCGCATTGTGATATTGGCCTTGCGAGACGTTGTCGAGGATCACGATCAGGTGTTTGCCATCGACAAGGCGTGTGAGCAGGCAGTTGAACCCGTTGATACCGCCGCCGTGCGCAATAATTTTCGTTGTTTTATCCGTTTTGCCGATCTTCTGGTCGCGGATGCTGAATCCATAGCCGTAATTCTGAAGGCCGGGTGTGAACATCTTGGCCTTACTCTCCGCGGACAGCACCTTGTCTGTGTAAAGCGCCTGATCCCAGGTATATAGGTCTTCAACGGTTGAATACATCGAACCGGCTGCGTAGGGAAGCCCCATGTCCAAATATGCCGCGTTGCGATATCCGCCCGGCACCTTGTCATAGCCTTGAGCGCGGTTTTTTATAAGCGGGGAACTGGTGTCGTAGCCCGTGTTCTTCATACCGAGCGGATCAAGGATTCGTTTCTTGAGCTCATCCGCATAGGAATTCCCGGTTACTTTCTCGATGATCGCACCAAGCAGGAAATAACCCGAGTTGTTGTACCGGAATTTCGATCCCGGTTCGAATTCGAGATCACCCTGGGTAAACTTCTCGACGAACTCATCTACCGTATATGGGTCGCGGCTGTGTTCCCGGAAAAATACACCGTTCGTATAACTCGGGATTCCGGAAGTGTGGTTGAGGAGATGATGGATCGTGACCTTGTCACCGGTTTCCTTTCGGTACTTGGGCAGGTACTCCGTCATCTTTGCGTCGAGTTTGATCTTTCCTTCATCGACAAGCTGCAGGATGATCGCCGCTGTGAATTGTTTTGTGACGGAACCGATTCGGAATTTAGTATCCGGTGAAACGGCAATGCCCCATTCCATATTCGCCATTCCGTAACCCTTCTTGTGAATGACTTTACCGTTCTCCGCGACCAACACGGCGCCGTTAAACTGGCCATACTCCTGATACTTCTTGACCATCTCTTCGATTTTCGCCGCCTTATCTTGTGCGATCGCGGCGGTTGCGGTCGCAAATGTAAGTATCAACAGGAAAAAGGTTCGTTTCAGTCTCATGGTTCTCCTCCGGGGTGTGTTTTGAGGATATACGATACCACGCGAGAAAGGTTCGCGTGGTGAAGACATTCTTCTTTCATTGGTTTTTTTGGTGCCTGAACATAGACAAGAAATTAAATACTGAAAAATATTGACCTCTCTCCTTTTTTAGTTTAAAGTGTCCAAACTGTCCACAAAGTATCTGTAATTGTCCAAATAGCTATGCGTGAAGAAAAACTGCTTGAATATCTGAGAAACAACAATGATTCGCCGACGCAGGGCGAGATGAAGAAGGCGATCGGTACGAAGTCGAACGCGATCCTTTATCAAACGCTCGACCGCCTCGAAGAAGCGGGGCTTATCCGCCGTACTAAGGGGAGGTGGAGAGGCGTCCGGTTAGTTCCAGGTTCCAAGTTTCAAGTTTCAAGTTCGGGTGAACAAACTTGGAACTTGGAACATGAAACTTGGAACCCTGCTCAGTCGCAAGACGAATGGTTGAGGATTCCGTTACTTGGTATTGTCGCCGCCGGTCATCCGATCGAGGCTGTGCTTGTCCCCGAGCAGATGTCAGTACCGGCGTCGATGGTACGTCCCGGTGCGGATTACTTTGCTCTCGAGGTGCGCGGTGATTCGATGATCGATGAAAACATCCTCGATGGCGACAAGATCGCGCTCCGGCATGCGAGCACGGCAAACAACGGTGAGATCGTAGCGGCGCTTGTGGATGGCGAGAATGCAACCGTAAAAACTTTCAAACAAAAGGGTAAGAAGGTGCAGCTGATCCCGGCGAACAGTGATTTTGAGACGTTAGAGGTGGATGCTGAAAGGGTGACAATACAGGGCGTACTGGTTGGCTTGGTTCGTAATTATGAACGGAGAGGTTAACAGGGATGAAGGGGGTAAAAGGGGATATTGAAACGGAAAATGGACAATTTGTGAGCCTTGGCGAAGCGAGTTGTTCTCTTAAACGCAAAAAGGTCGCCAAGTGCGCAAAGGTCGCTAAGAAAATAGAGCCAAACGTCCGGAATCCGGAATTCCGTAAAAGCGCTGAAGGCGCGGCGGGAGCTTAGCCAGTGGCAAGGCCGAAAGGCCGCAGCCTCTGGAACTGGGCCGATGATATTTTTTAGCCCTGTAGGGGCGGCACCTATTTAGTTCAAAGTTCAAGGTTCAAGGTTCGAGGTTCAAGGTTAAGATTCCGGAATTCCTTAACCAGTCCCGTAGGGACAGGAGGTCTTCTAGCCGTGGCCTTCAGGCCACGAAACGCGAAGTGTAAAACGTTTTTCGTCGCGTCAGCGACGATTGAAAACATGGACAATTTTCCAATGGACAATGGGCAAGTAGTTCGATTTTCATCCTTTGAACTTTGAACTTTGAACTTTGAACTTTGAACTTTGAACTTTGAACTTTGAACTTTGAACTTTGAGAGATAGCAGTACAGGGAGCTGTAGCGATCAGCAGGGAGTAGTCTCCTGTCTTGTCGAATACTTCGTTGTGCGTGACGCTTAACCAGCAACGATCTTGCAGGTCGCTACAGCTCCCTGTACTGATGGGACCTGTTATATGTGACTTCCCAGCACGGTTTCGTTTAGCGTCGAGCTTCGCTCGATATGCAGGGCAAGCCCTGCTCTAAACGGTCAAAGTTTCTTTTCCCTAAAATATCCCTTTTATCTCTTTCATCCCTGTTAATTAAAAACGGTGATACATGAAAACGTCGTCAGACTCAGTGAGTTTGCGGAATTACAAAAACAGGAAAAGGTTGCGACCGGCGTCGCTCCCTTTGATGAACTGACCGGAGGTTTGGTCAGGGGCGGTATCTGTGAGTTCTTTGGAAAGAAGGGAAGCGGAAAACGGAGTGTGGTGTTTGCGCTTCTGGCGGCGATGACGCGGGAAGGAAAGATCTGTACGGTCGTGGACACTTCGAACAGTTTTGATCCCGTTTCGGCCGAGAAGGCCGGCATCGATCTGGATAGGATCTTTTGGGTCAGGTGCGATTCCGACCCGCAGAAAGCGGTTTTGGCTACCGACTATCTTGTTCAGTCGCGTTTGTTCGGCGGTATCTGGCTGGATATGAGCCTATCGGAAAAGAATTTTCTGGACCGCATGCCGAACTCATACTGGTTCCGGTTCAAGGTCGGTATCAAAGATTCGCCGTCTCATTTGCTGGTGACGCTAGAGGAAGGAAGGCTCCGGTCCGCATGTCAGCAGTCAGTGTATGTATCGAAGGACCGGAACGGCTGGGAAGGTGACTCATGTTTCCGGGTCATTAGACACGGTTCCTTATCTCTTGAAATGGTCCGGCCCTCGTCGGGAAAAGAAGTTTCTACAGGGATAAAAGGGATGGAAGGGATTTATTAGAGGCGGAGGTCAGAATTTAGAGAACAGACATCAAAGATCAGAGATCAGAGATTAGAGAATCCGGAATTCCTTTACCGTCCCGTAGGGACAGGAGGTCTGCTAGCCGTGGCCTTCAGTCCACGGAACTGGAACGAACGCAACGTTTTCGTCTCGTCAGCGACTGAATAAAAACAAGGGTCTAGGGATATGGGACAAGGGAATTCAGTACAGGGAGCGGTAGCGACCTGCAGTGAGGTTGATAACCTGTCTTCTCAGCATGGTAAACACGCGTAACCAGCAACGATCTTACGGGTCGCTACTGCTACCAGTACCTTTTTTCTTCTCTCTAACATCCCCTTTATTCCTTTTATCTCTGTTAAGAAATTATGTTTGTAGCTATCAGATCAAAAGAAGACTGTTCGGAAGCGCTCGAGGCGGCGCGGCGTCACTCACCGAATATTGAGATCGTCGATGAGACGACGCTCGTTTTTGATCTGACCGGGAGCAAGGGAAAAGATGCACAACGGATCGCATCGGGGCTTTCAGGAAGCTTTGAGTCGGTCGCGGTTTCAGGGAATTTGGCGGCAGCACTTCTCGTCGCGACGCGGTCGCGAGGGTTCAGTGTTCAGGGTTCAGAGTTCAGAGAAGAAGAGTTTCAAGTTTCAAGTTCCAAGTTCCAAGTTCGTAAGGCTGGCGGTGAAGGAAATAAAACAAGCTCGGATAAACAGACTTTGAACTTTGAACTTGAAACCTTGAACCTGCCGAAGGCGGATGATGATCTATTCAAAATAAAGAAAACCGAGTACCGTGCGGGCCCTTTGATCACATCGGGCGAGGAGTTCAATGCGAGAGCCGATAAAGATCGGCGACGAAAAAAGTTTCAAGTTTCAAGTTCCAAGTTTCAAGTTCGTGATTCAGATGATGCTATGAGAACCGCTCGCGGTAGCGAGTGGCAGTCAGAACCGTCTGCGGTAGCAGATGAAAAAGAGTTCCAAGTTTCAAGTTCCAAGTTTCAAGTTCGTGACAAGGGCAGTGAACCTAAAGAAGCCAAGATCAATAAACAAACCAGAAACAAGAAACAAGAAACCAGAAACCCCACCTTGAACCCACGTGCGGCGGAGCCGCTTGCGCGCCTGCCTTTAGAGGCAATCGCTGAAAAGCAGGAGCTCCTCGAGCTTATGGATTCCTGGGCGATCCATGATTTGGGCTCGTTTGCGGCGCTGCCTAAAGACGAGATGGTCGCACGTTTCGGGCCGGAAATCGTTGAGTTACAGAGACAGGCGGCCGGTGAAGCATTTCGTGCTCCAAACTGGAATGTAAGGGACGATAAATTCTTTTGGGAAAAAGATTTAGAAGGAGCTATCGAAACGATAGAGCCGCTCAATTTTGTCCTCTCGACAGGTGTTGCGGAGATATTTCAAAATCTTGACTACGTAGGCCTTTCCACACAATCCTCAAAGATCACACTACATGGCCGGAAGAAGAAAAAAGCATATCGGATACGGTTGGTTTTTCCGACCAAGAACCAGAAAGTATGGCTCCGTCAGATCGTAACGAGGATTGAATTGGAAACGCCCGGGTTCAATATCGATCGTGTTGAGATCGTCTTCCGTTCAACAAAACCACGGACCGTTCAGAACAAACTCTATTCCGGAACGATCCTCGAGCCCGAGAACTTGAACCTCATTGTTTCGAAACTCAAAAAAGTCGTAGGGCTTGAAAAGGTCGGCGTCCCGCGGTTGCGTGACTCGTGGCGAAAACGTTTCTATATGACGGAAGATTTATCGGCGCTGATCGCGGAGAAGAAGTTTCAAGTTTCAAGTTCCAAGTTTCAAGTTGGTGATTCGGATGATGCTATGAGAACCGCTCGCGGTAGCGAGTGGCAGTCAGAACCGTCTGCGGTAGCAGGCGGGGACGAAGAAGAGTTCCAAGTTCCAAGTTTCAAGTTTCAAGTTCGTGACAAGGACAGTGGACCTAAAGAAAACAACTCTGAGAAACAAACTAGAAACGAGAAACCAGAAACAAGAAACTCAACTCAGACCTCAGGCCTCAGAACTCAGGCCTCAGAACTCAGGCCTCAGACCTCAGGCCTCAACACTCAAGGAGCGCCGCAGGCGTCCCTAATTCCCGTTTTCTACTACTTCCCCCAGCCGGTCAGGGCACGTGTGTTTTTTGAAGGCGGCGAGCCGAGGGCGATTCTGGTCAGGGGGAAGCGCGAGATGGTGAAGACTTCCGGCGGGCCGTGGCGTAAAGACGCCGAGTGGTACGAGGAGAAGAAATGGCAGCGGGATGAGTGGGACATAGAGACCGAGGCGGGCGCGGTTTACCGCGTGTTTGTCGATAAGAACGGCGAGGCGTTTGTTGAGGGAGGGTATGACTGAGCCGCTTAGCGGCTCAGTCAGTTCCAGGTTTCAAGTTTCAAGTTCCAAGTTTGTTTGATGAACCTGCCTTCAGTCATTTGAATACTGAGATAGTTACGAACCCGAAAAAACTTGGAACTTGAAACCTGGAACTTGAAACTTCAACGTGTATTGCGAACTTCACACAAACTCGGCCTTTTCTTTCCTGCACGGCGGGTCGCTTCCGGAGGACCTTGCCGCGGCTGCAGCCGCGCGGGAGATAAAGGCGATGGCGCAGCTCGACCGCGACAATGTCTCGGGAGCGGTGCGTTTTCACCTGGAGGCTAAGAAGCTTGGGGTCAAACCGATCATCGGTGCCGAAGTCACGATGTACGACGGCACCTTTCTTCCTCTAATTCCATTAAACTTAACAGGTTACCAGAACCTGTGCCGATTAATCACCGTTGCAAAAAACCGTGCTCCAAAAGGCGAGCATATGGTAAGGCTAGATGATCTCGAGCGCTACAACGAGGGCTTGATCTGTTTCTCTGGTTCTACGGACGATGGGTTTATCGCAACCAATATTCGCTGCAGCGGTCGCGACACCTTTCTTCAAACACAACTGGTGGAGCGGCTCAGCGAGATATTCAAAGACCGTTTTTATCTGGAACTCCAACGACACCTAAGGCGCGATGAGGAACACATAAACCGCGTGCTCATGGACTTCTCATTCGCCCGCAACATTCCGCTCGTCGCCACAAACGGTGTCACCTATACCGATCCCTATACACGCGAGATCGCGGATCTGTTTACCTGCATCCGCAACGGCGTCAATATCTCGAACGCCGGCCGACTGCTCTCGATTAATGCAGAGCGGTATTTGAAAACCCCAACCCAAATGCGGCATCTCTTTCGTGATTTTCCAAAGGCGCTCGAGATTACAAATGATATCGCCGGCGCGATCGATTTCTCGATGGACCACATCGGATATACCTTTCCGGATTACGAAGTCCCCGAGGGGGAGACGATGCCGGGATTTCTTCGGCGCATCACACGCAAGGGAATGTATGAGCGCTATGGCCGCAGCCTTCCCAGAAAGGTCGCTGACCAGATCAAGAAAGAACTCGACATGATCGAGAAGCTAGAGCTCTGCGGATACTTTTTGGTCGTTTGGGATATCGTCGATTTTTGCAGGCGTCACGACATCATGGCCCAGGGACGCGGTTCGGCGGCAAACAGCGCGGTGTGTTTTTGTCTCGGTATCACGGCGGTCGATCCGGCGACAAGCGATCTTCTGTTTGAACGATTCCTTTCCGAGGAAAGAAACGAATGCCCGGACATCGATCTCGATCTTCCATCGGGTGATGACCGCGAACTGGTAATCCAGTATCTCTATCAAAAATATGGTGAGCGCGGCGCGGCAATGACCGCCAATGTGATCACATACCGCCAGCGATCGGCAATACGGGAGGTCGGAAAGGTGTTCCAGGTTCCGGAAGCGGAGACCGGCAAGCTTTCAAAGCTCGCATCGCATTTTCGCGCGAAACACGACGGTGAGTTTCTCGAACGCGTCAAAGAGAATTCCGAGATGGAACTCGACCGGCGGGCTTTGAAATTTATCGAGCTCGTCGGCCGTATCCAGTCGTATCCGCGGCACCTTGGGCAGCATTCCGGCGGGATGATCGTTTTCAAAGGATTGCTGGATCATGTCGTTCCGCTCGAGCCCGCGTCGATGGAAGGACGCGTCATCGTGCAGTGGGACAAGGAAGATTGTGCCGATGTAGGAATCATAAAGGTCGATCTCCTGGGGCTTGGGATGCTCGCCGCGATCCGCGACACGATCAACCTCGTCGAGAAGCACTCCGATGAAACGATCGACCTTGCGAAGATTCCAAAGGATGATCCGGTTGTGTACAAGACGCTGCAGAAAGCAGATACGGTCGGTATGTTCCAGGTCGAGAGTCGCGCGCAGATGAGTTCGTTGCCAAAGACTATGCCGGAGAAGTTTTATGACCTCGTGGTCCAGGTCGCGATCATACGGCCGGGACCGATCGTCGGACAGATGTACGGGCCCTATGTTCGGCGTCGCCGGGGCGAAGAAGAGGTCGATTACATGGATCCGCGGCTCAAACCGATTCTCAAAAAGACTCTCGGGGTTCCTCTTTTTCAGGAACAGCTCCTGCAGATCGCTATGACCGCGGCTGACTTTTCCGGCGGCGAGGCGGAACAGCTGCGGCGTGCGTTTGGTTTCAAACGTCCTGACAAAAAGCTCCCGCAGATTATCGAACGTCTGATGTCCGGTATGAAGAAGAAAGGGATCAACAAGGCTACGCGTGACAAGATCGCCAAAGCCGTCGATTCGTTCGCGATCTATGGGTTTCCCGAATCACACTCGGCGAGTTTTGCGCTGATCACATACGCCAGCGCCTTTCTCAAATGTCATTATCTGGCAGCGTTCACTGCCGGTCTTTTGAACAACCAGCCGATGGGTTTTTATTCACCGGCAACGCTGATCAAGGATGCCGAGCGCCATGGGCAAAGGTTTGCGCCGATCGATATCCAGAAGTCGGAATATCTATGCTCATTGGAAGGCGAAAAGGATGATCTCGTTTTGAGGATCGGCCTCATGTATGTGAAGGGCCTCAGAAAAGAAGTAGGTCTCAGGATTGCCGAAGAGCGAAAAAGAAACGGTCCGTTTGCACATATACAGGATCTTTTGCGTCGTGTGCCGCAGATCAACAAAAGGGAAATAAGAAGGCTTTCGTTGAGTGGCGCGCTGCGGTTTGGCAAGGAAAAGCTTGACCGCCGTGAAGCGCTCTGGATCTCGGAAAAGGAAATACAGCCGGTCGGGCCGCTCTTGAAGAAGGTCACCGAAAAACCCGGGCAAATGCCGCTGCCTCTAATGGGTGAGATCGAGGAGCTTCATTCGGATTTTGCGGTTACGGGTCTTACTGTGAGTGAGCACCCGATGGCATTGATCCGGGATGTGTTGAAGAGAAAGGGGATATCGTCTTCCGAAGATCTGAAAACAACGAAGAAGGGAACCCCGGTCTCAGTCGCGGGAGCGGTGATTTGTCGTCAGAGGCCGGGAACCGCGAGCGGGGTTCTATTTATAAGTCTTGAAGACGAACAGGGGATCTCAAACTTTATCGTCATGCCGGACATGTTTGATAGGTTCCGAAAGACGATCATCGAAAGCTCCTATATGTTGATAAAAGGAGTGTTAGAGAACAATGGGGTCTCAGCTATGGTGAAGGGAATGTATTTTGAGAAGATGTCGTTCATCGAGGTGTATGGCGAGAGTCATGATTTCCACTAACAGAGGGTTCAAGGTTCAAAGTTCAACGTTCCAAGGCATCTCAAAGAACATGAACAGTACGGGGAGCGGTAGCGACCTGCAGGGCGGATGGCGAACTCCAGAAGACAAAGAACACAAACGATACTTTGCCAAAACCAAGAATCTACCCCAACTACGTTATTGTCCAAAAAACCACAAACAAGCTAGAGATCCAAAACAAATGATCGCTTTGCAGGTCGCTACCGCTCCCTGTACCGTATTGCTTCTTGAAAAATCCATCAATTCCTGACAAACTGCGCTTAACGAAACGCGTGACGGGAACAAGTGGTAATACCGTCATTGCATCAGATGGAAATCCGGATCGACCACCCGAACCGGACATTTATCTGCCCCAGACTCCCACGTGAGGTGTAGTTGAATGAACATTATCCACGTAAAGATGCTGCATTTTAACCTCGAGGAAGGCAACGGTGTCAGTGCGAAGTTTGAATTCACCTCGATAAAACCTGAATTCAGCTTTGAGCTTTGGATTAACATCCCAAAAGAAACACCCATCTCCGAGGTTTACTCGATAGCTATCGATAGTTTTAAGGAACAGATGTCTACGATTGCGAACCTGCCGCCGAGCAGTTTCCATTCCTAGGCAGCCTCCGAAAGTATGAAATCCGTACTCACATATCTAAAGAAACTTCAGAAAAACAACAATCGGGACTGGTTCAAGGCCAACAAAGACAAGTATGACGCTGCCCGCGAGGACTTCATCGTCGTGGTCGATAAGATGATCAAGGGCATCTCCAGATTTGATCCCGCGTTGAAAGACACACGACCGGAGGACTGTCTGTTTCGGATCTATAGGGACATCCGGTTCTCTAAAGACAAAACTCCCTATAAAACACAGTTCGGCGCTTCGATGCAGCCCGGAGGGCGTAACAGCGGGATTCCTGGCTATTACGTCAACATCGCTCCGGGAAACTGCTTTTTTGCAGGTGGCGCCTATATGCCGCCCGGACCTGAGCTCACGAAAATTCGCAATCATGTTGCCGGTGATCTCAAAGGCTTTAGAAGAATTGTCGAGGCTAAGAAGTTTAAGGACCTGTTTGGAGAGCTCTCGGGCGACAAGCTAAAGACTGCGCCTAAGGGATATCCTAAAGACCACGAAGCTATCGAGTATCTGCGGCACAAGGGCTTTATCGCTTACAACGAGAAGGTATCGGAAAAGATGGCCTCGAGTCC
>JABDKD010000178.1 GCA_013003215.1 Pyrinomonadaceae bacterium | reverse complement strand
CTGCGCGCGTTGGCTCAACCCAACTCCAGTGCGACCGGCAATTACTGCCGGAACCCAACCCCCGCTAGGAGTAACCGAAACGACCCAGCCTTCCTTATCCGCTGTTTGAACGGTTGTTGTTCCCGCGTAAAACGACCTGTCTAATTTCGCGTGAGCGGCTGCAGTTTCATCTTTCGGCGGAACGTTCGTCCACTTCTCAACCAGGTCGAGATAGGGGTTTTTGCCCCCTTGAAACGGATAGGGGTCGCCCGGCTTGACCTTCGCATTGTTCTTTTCAGGATCGATCTCTTTCATCCGTGCCTTTGCGTAATCCTTTGAAAGCAAACCTTTTATGGGTTCCGCAGGCGGATAAGCGGGATCCCCGTAGTAGAAATCACGATCGGCGAAGGCGAGGTTCATCGTTTGGTAGAGTGTGTGCATATAGCGAGAACTGTTGTAGCCCATCGCCTTTAGGTCATAATTCTCTAATATGTTCAATGCCTGAAGCAGAACCGGTCCCTGTGTCCAATGCGTCAGTTTATAAACGTCGATGCCCTTGTAGTTCGTGGCGACGGGTTCCTCAAACTTTACTTTCCAATTGGCGAGATCACTTTTCGTGAAGAGTCCGCCCTCCTCCCGCGTTCCGCGCACGATCTCGTCTGCGATGTCGCCTTTATAGAAACGATCCTGTGCGGCATAGATCGCTTCCTTCCTGCTCTTGCCTTTGGCGAGCGCTTCGGCTTCCGCGTCGACGAGCTTGCGAAGTGTCGCGGCCAGATCTTTCTGGACAAAGATCTCGCCGACCTCGGGTGGGGCGTTGTCCTCGCCGGGAAGCATTATGTCGCGGGAGTACTTCCATTTCAGCAGGTGCTTTCGGTTGGACTTGATGCGCCGGACCGTATCGGCCTCCATCGGATAGCCTTCGGCCATTTCGATCGAAGGCTCCAGAATGTCTTTGAGAGAAAGCGTCCCGTACTCCGCGAGCATCGTCATTATTCCGCCCGGAGTTCCGGGTGTTACTGCCGCCAAAGGCCCGCGCTCAGGCGGATACTTGTCGTGACCTTTGCTCTTGTAGTACTCGGCGGTCGCTCCTGTCGGCGCGATACCAAGTGCGTTCACACCGATCACCTTCTTTGTTTTTGGGTTGTAAATGAGGGCCTGTGTTTCGCCGCCCCAATGGAGGACATCCCACATCGTCGAGGTCGCAGCGATCATCGCACATGCCGCGTCGACGGCATTGCCGCCCTTGTTGAAGATCTTCGCTCCCGCTGTAGCACCGAGAGGTTTACCGGTTATTGCAACCCAGTGGCGGCCGTGAAGAACTGGTTTCTTTGTTAGTTGGGCCATAATAGTCAGGTTGAAAGTGCTAATAAGGAAAAGGATGGCAATTGATTTCTTCATGATTCGCGCCTCAAAATAACTGGGAAAGTAATATTCAGTTTTCGACTTCCTATCCTCGCTTTTTGATCTGGCCATCGCCTACCGGCGACGGTTCTGATATCCACCGGCTCACGGCGGCGGTACTGATTGCCATCGCCTACCCTCCTACACACCTACTCTCCTACTCTCCTACTTCCCTGCGCACCTTCACTCCTTCACGCCTTTCACATACTTGTCGTACCACGCTAGCCATCGTTCAAATCTGTCTTTCTGAAAAGTCGGACGACGTATTCCGTGGTGTTCACCCGGATAAACCACAAGTTGGGTCTCACGACCCAGACGTTTCATCGCCTGGTACATCTGCTCGGAATTCAGGATCGGGACGTTCCAATCGACCTGTCCGCCGATCCACATTGTCGGTGTCGTGATCTTTGCGACGTTGTTGAAAGGAGAGATCTTTTCCCAGGCTTCGGCGTTTTCCCAGGGGAGACCCAATTCCTGTTCCCAGAGCAGTTGGTAGTGATCATGCCCGTAATTGGCACGATAGAGAGCCAGGCTGGCACCCGAGACTGCACCGGCATAGCGCTGTGACTGTGTGATCACATAATTCGTAAGAATGCCGCCGTAGGACCAACCGCCGACTCCCAGTTTCTTCGGGTCGACATATCCGCGGGCGATCACATGGTCGACCCCTGAATCGACGTCTTCAAAATCTACAGTTCCCCAACGGGCAAACAGCGCAGCCGAAAATTTCTCACCGTATCCCGATGATCCACGAGGGTTTGGCTGAAGCACAGCATACCCGTTTGCGGCCCAAAGCTGCGCCCAAAAATTGAAGCTGTGATCATATTGAGCAACCGGGCCCCCGTGCGGATGAAGGATCAACGGATACTTGATCGCCGGATTGAAACCAACCGGCTTTGTCAGGAAAGCCTCTATCTCGGTTCCATCCTTGCTCTTGTAACGGATCTCTTCCGTTTCAGCGATGTTTAATGAGTCCAGGAGTTTCTTGTTGAGTTCTGTGATCTGCTTTGTCTTACCCGCGGCAAAGGTGTAGATCTCGTCCGGAGCATCGCGTTTACCCAACTCCATGGCGATCGTACCGCCGTTAAGATCGAAACCACCGACCGAAATGCCACCGCTGATATGTCTCTTGATCGGACCTCCGCCCGCCGGAACCGAAGCGAATTGATATTCGCCGCTATCCTCGATAACAAACCAGATCGATTTGCCATCCTCTGAAAATCTGGGACTGTTGATCCTTCGATCCAAGCTCGGCGTAAGGACCGTTGGTTTTCCCCCTGAAGCTGATACTGTCGCCACCTGATTGACCGCATACCAGATCGTTTCGGGCGGCGAAGTTACCGTCCTATAGGTGATGGTTTTTCCATCCGGGCTCCAGCTCGGGTTAGTATCCTCGCGTTTGTTCGTCGTTACCTGAACGAGGTTTGCGCCTTTATCTCCATTATCTGCCGCGACGATCCAGATATCAGAATTTACATTTCCATCAGGGTTGTCGGTTCGATTGCTGACGAATGCGATCGACTTGCCGTCAGGGCTCCATTTCGCCTGACTGTCATCAAAGTCGCCCGAGGTAATCTGTCTTGGTTCTTCGTCGGAACTGACATCAAAGACATATAAGTGTGTGCGGAACCGGTCCAGGTAACCGCGGTAGTCTCTTTTGAACTGAAGGCGATCAACAACGTACGGTCGTGGTTTTTTATCGTCTTCCTTATCTTCGGTAAGCTCGTGAGGCTTCGAATCGCGAATATATAGGAGCAGGCGCTTCGAATCAGGAGACCATTCATGCCCCGAAACCCCGATTTTTACATTTGTGAGCCGGTTTGCCTCGCCTCCGTTCCGATTGAGAGCCCAGACTTGTGGTTTTTCTCCCTTGTTCTTCGCGGAAATAAATGAGAGATACTTACCGTCAGGACTCCATCTTGGGCTTCCGGCGGAATAACCTTGCGAGGTCATTGGTATCGTCTCACCGGTCTCAGCAGATGCCATCCAGATACGGGTTTCCGATTTGTCTTTTTTCAAATCAGTTTCCGAAACCGTAAACGCAATCCATTTGCCATCGGGGCTTACGACCGGGCTGCCGGTTCGTTTGATTTTGAAAAAATCATCGACTGTGATCGGTCTTTTGGCTTGTCCGACCGCAGTAATCGCAAACACCGAAAGACATATAGCGGACAATAGGAATGAAGCTTTTACTCTCATGATTATCTTTCCTGACTCCTGACTCCTCTATTTCAGCTGTCGTTGACGCGACGGGATCGTAATTGCTAAGTGTTCTCTGGACAGCGCGGCGCGCTTGACCACCGCTACAATCAGGTTGCCGAAAACGTGGCTCACCGCATCCATTTCATTTCGCCTACTCCGCCATGTTGCTTTGATTCTCCGATCTCGTAACCCGCTACTCTTCAGCGAAGACTCTGGAAGCGCTGGTAGCGCGTCTGGAACATAGCCAGTGGCAAGTGCGACAGCGCGCAGCCTCTGGTCAAATGCCCGAAAAGAGAATTGGCTCTGAAGGAGCCCGTTTTGCTGAACCGCCCCTCCAGGGCGAAAAAAATCGTGTGGTCACGCTAACCAGATGCTGCGGCCTGACGGCCTTGCAACTGGCTAAGTTCCCATCGCGCCTTCAGCGCTAAAGAAAGCCTGAATCTTGGCGCGCCAAGCAATTGAACGGGTTTAAGATTAGCTCGCCGCGTCCCCGTGTCCCGATACACCGCCTGCTTCCGCAGACGGCTCTGAATGCCATCGCCTACCGGCGACGGTTCAGATTCCCCGATCCCGCTATCACTCCATCTCGCGCTCGCGCCATCACCCTTTCACTGCGCCCTGTTTTCCGCTTCTTTAACACCTTTCACATATTTATCAAACCAACCTAGAAATCGCTCGAACCGGTCTTTCTGGAAAGTCGGTCGCCTGATTCCATGATGTTCGCCCGGATAAACTACCAGCTGAGTTTCACGACCAAGACGCTTCATCGCCTGATACATCTGTTCAGAGTTGAGAATAGGAACGTTCCAGTCTACGGCGCCACCGATCCAGAGTGTTGGCGTCGTGATCTTCCCAACGTTATTGAATGGAGATATTCGCTCCCATGCCTCTGCGTTTTCCCATGGAAGGCCGAGTTCAATCTCCCACCAAAGTTGGTAATGGTCGTGGCCATAGTTCGCTCTATAGAGAGCTTCACTTGCTCCGGAAACAGCGCCCTTGTACCGCGTCGTCTGCGTGATCACGTAGTTTGTGAGAATACCTCCGTAAGACCACCCGCCCACTCCAAGCTTGTTAGGGTCCGCGTACCCGCGTGCGATAACGAAATCGACACCGGCTTCGACATCCTGAAAATCGAGATTCCCCCAATCGGCAAAAAGTGCGTATGAAAATGCTTGCCCGTAACCTGATGAGCCTCTTGGGTTTGGCTGTAAAACAAGGTATCCATTTGCGGCATAGATTTGAGACCAGATATTGAATCCATGGTCGTATTGTGAGACCGGCCCCCCGTGAGGATTCAGTATCAAGGGATACCTCATTGACGGGTTGAAACCCACCGGCTTCGTAAGAAATGCCTCGATCTCGGTTCCATCCTTGCTCTTGTACTGAATCGTTTCTGTTTCCGCGAGATTGATCCCCGATAAGAACTTCGTGTTGATATTTGTAATCTGTTTCAGTCCTGAAGAGCCAAAAGTAAAGATCTCGCCAGGTATTTCTTTTCGGCTTATCAGCAAGGCGGTAGTCGAACCATTTGAGTTGAATGATCTGAGGGCGTTTTTACCGCGAACATGTCGTTTGATCGGACCTCCGCTCACCGGCATCGATGCGAGGTGGCGTTCGCCACTGTCTTCAAGCTGAAACCAAATCTCTTTCCCGTCATTTGAAAATCTGTGCTGTCTTATATTTCGGTCTAAATTGGGTGCAAGAATTCTGGGTGCTCCGCCATTCGCAGAAATCACTGCAAGCTTGTTTGTTGCGTACCACATTGTCTTGAGTGGTGCGGTGACTGTCGTGTAGGCAATGGACTTTCCGTCGGGGCTCCATCTCGGCGAGTTGTCCTCGCGCTTATTCTTTGTGATTTGAAGTAGCGTCGCGCCTTTGTCTCCATTGTCTGCTGAAACGACCCAGATATCCGTATTTGGGTTTCCGTCCGGTTCTTTGGTTCTGTTGCTTACAAATGCGATTGACTTCCCATCGGGACTCCAAACCGCCTGGCCGTCGTCATAATCCCCTGATGTGATTTGCCGCGGTTCACCGGCCGAACCGACATCGAAAACGTAAAGATGAGTTCGAAATCTATTCAGGTATCCGGCGTAATCACGTTTGAACTGGAGTCTGTCTATTACGTATGGTCGGGGCTTTTTGTCATCTTCTTTTGTTTCGGTGAGCTCGTGCGGTTTGGGGTCACGTATGTAGAGGAGTAATCTTTTTGAGTCGGGAGACCATTCATGACCTGAGACGCCGTGCTTTACCTTGGTAAGCTTGTTGGCTTCTCCACCGTTGCGGTTAAGCGCCCAAACCTGAGGCCGTTCTTCCTTCGATTTTGACGCAATAAACGATAAGTACTTTCCGTCCGGACTCCATTTGGGGCTTCCCGCCGAATAGCCCTGCGATGTCATCGGTATCGGTTCGCCTCCGGATGACGAAACCATCCAGATCCGAGTCTCGGTCTTGTCTTTTTTCAGGTCGGCCTCTCTTACAGTGAAGGCAATCCATTTGCCGTCAGGGCTAACGACCGGGGCACCAACATTCTTGATCTTGAAAGTATCATCGATCGTAAACGGTCGCTTTTCAGTGTTTTGTGAGAATCCGGTGAAACAGAAAACCGTCAGCAGAAGACAAATAGAGAGAAACGATCTTGCTTTCATTTAAGGGAACTCCTCCGTTTTATTTCTTGATTTCCAATACTCTAGTTTAAAACCATGTGAAAACAAAAGGTTTATTGTCCGCTGATCATCCTCAAATGCGTCTTTGCTAACAGAGGTGTCCACGAGCTTGATCTCGTAGAGCCAACTAATGATATTTTTGACAAAGGGAGAAGCAATCATGACAAATTCACAAGCCGTTGCGGCTCATTATTCGATCAAAGGGATTTTGGACACGATCGAAAGCGGGTTGAAACAGGTCGGCGCAGACAGAGATTCAGTGACGATTGATCAACTAAGCCTGGTCGACGAATTCCACATTGGCGGCAGGAAGGCCACCGAGCATTTTTTTCCGCAACTTGGATTTAGGCCCGGGGACAGGGTTCTTGATATTGGATGCGGCATTGGAGGCGGCTCGCGTTTTGCCGCTGCCAAATACGAGGTAAACGTTGACGGTATTGATCTTACCGATGAATACATCGAAGTTGGCGATGAATTGAATCGTTGGGTCGGAATGGAAACGTCGGTAAGCCTTAAGACCGGAGACGCAACCTCTCTCGAATTTGAGGACAAGACATTTGACGCCGCTTTTACGATGCATGTCTGCATGAACATTGCGGACAAGCGACGGGTTTTTGAGGAAGCTTATCGTGTGATTAAGCCCCGTGGCGTTCTCGGGATCTATGACGTAACGAAATATGGAGCAGGAGAAATCATGTATCCGTTACCGTGGGCGGCGAGTGCGGAAACCAGCCACCTTTCCAGTGCCGGGCAATACGTAAAGGATTTGGAATCAGCGGGATTCCAAGTTGAAACAGTGACTGACAGACACGCTTTTGCTGTCGAGTTTTTTGAGGCGGTTAAAGCCAAGATGGCAAGCGCAGGCGGTCCGCCGCCCCTTGGGATTCATGTGCTCATGGGATCCGACGCCAAGACAAAGGTAACCAACCTGACCTCGAATCTGATAAACGGACTGGTGGCACCGTTTGAGTTCGTCGCCAGAAAACTTTGACCTTCGGAACGATACGTTAAAGAATGTCCCGTAATGGCAGCAGAGGCAAAGTACGATCGAATAGGGGTTAACTACGACACAAGTCGCAGGGCTGATCCCTATATTCTTTCGAGGCTTCTTCATCACCTCGCGCCTATTAACGGAAAGTCTTATCTGGATGTTGCTTGCGGGAGTGGAAACTACACATCGGCGATGGCTTCGAAGGCTGGTAATTGGAGTGCGATAGATCAGTCCGACGTCATGCTCAGCAAAGCAAGATCAAAGTCAGCAGAAGTCGAATGGATGAAAGCGGATGCCGGTAACCTGCCGTTTACCAAGGGTTCGTTCGATGGCGTGACCTGTACTTTGGCAATACATCATTTTCCGTCGCTTCGCGGGGCATTTGGCGAGATCCGACGTGTGCTTTCCGACGGACGATTTGTTCTCTTTACTTCCACCACAGAACAAATGAAAGGTTACTGGCTGACCGAGTATTTTCCGGTTGCTATGGATCGTTCCTGGGACCAGATGCCATCGCGGGTCGAGATTGAGGCCGCGTTGGACGTGGCCGGCTTTAAGATAGAGGAACTGGAGCCATATGCGGTGGCCGAGGACCTTGGAGACTTTTTTCTTTACAGTGGTAAACACCGGCCGGAAATGTATCTGGACCCGATGGTCCGTCGCGGCATATCTACTTTTTCTTCTCTCGCTGATCCTGCTGAAATCGAAGCAGGCTGCAGAGTCCTTGAACGTGATATCAATTCAGGACGAATAAAAAAGGTCATTGCGGAGTACGACAATGACCTTGGTGACTATTGCTTTTTTGTCAGCAGTTAATCAATCGTCTCGCCAAGTTCCTTCAATAACTTCTCGGAGTTGGCTTTTACGTTTGGTGCGGGGTTCAAACTGAGCGCCTTGCGCAGGTTCTTAACCGCGTTAATCTTATCGCCCTTCAGCTTGTAGGCCTCACCCAGGCTGTCAAACGCATTCGCATCTGTCGGGTCTGAGTCAGTGTTCTTTTTCAATACCGCAATCGCCTTGTCAAACCGTTTAAGACCAAGCAGCTGATAACCTACTTGATTTATCTGAGCTCGAGTCGCAAGCCCAACAGCTTCATCGAGTACCTTGTCGCCCTCGGCCTGTTTTCCGCCCTGAAACATGAGTCCGGCCTGCGTGGAAAGAGTGTTGAAGTTCTTGTTCCTTTGCACGGCTGTGTTAGCCCATTGAAGAGCCTCGGCATTGTTTATGTTGTTATTCAGACAATAATTTGCCGCCGTCTGAAATCCCTGCCAACCAAATCCCGGAAGGCTTCTTAGCTCGTTGCGGAAATTTGCGAGTACGACTTTGTGTACATCGACGTCGATCCTTACCGGGATTGCCTTCTTTTCCCATGCAAGTTCCATGACCGCGTAGTCATTGCCCATATCCGGGAAGTGATAAGTCAAAACCTCGGTATGAGGAACATCTTTCATTTTGACATCGACCCGCAGTGCATCTTCTTCTTCATCGTAAAAGAAACTACCCCACGACGTTGTGTTCTTGTTGAAGATCACGGTTGCTGTCCCACCCTGATTAATGATCATGTGAATACTGTATTTGCCGGCCGCAAGCGGTTTTCCTTCGATTTTCACATCATCTGTAAAATGAATTGTGGTGTTTTCATTTGCGCCTGCTCGCCAGGGAATGTTTCCTTGGCTCGCAAAGTTGATTTTGGTTAACCCGTATGGGATTTGCTGGCCCCAGATACTTCCGGTTCGATCATTACCCCGCAGCGTTACACGCGGCCGCGAGTACTTGATCGTAACGTCAGTTAATCCAATGCGTTGCGAGACCTTTGCTGCCGGGCTCACAGCACGCGGCTGGTTCGTAATATTTTGTGCTGCTACAGCTACCGAGAAAACGGCAAGCAGAATCGCGAAGATTGTCGGTTTCGTAAATCTCATTTCTTGCTCTCCTAATAATGTCAGGCGAAATTGAACTGTGCGTGGAACCGGTCAGGATAACTATTGATGTTGTCTAAGTTGTACGCAACCTGTGTCTGAATGTTTCAAAGGGGAGCGCGAGATGGCGAGATGGCGGGAGGGCGAGAAGGCGAGAGAGCGAGAAAGCGGGACGGCGGGTGTTTGGCAATTCAAAAAACACGGCGTATCGTCCGCTATCCCGCTATCCCGCTATCCCGCTATCCCGCTATCCCGCTATCCCGCTATCCCGCTATCCCGCTA
>JABDKD010000174.1 GCA_013003215.1 Pyrinomonadaceae bacterium | reverse complement strand
CTTTCGAATCACGGACCGCTGGCGGCCGAAGCCCTTGTAGAACTGGGGCACGAGAACCGTGTGATCGAATTCGCGAAGCTCTACAACCGGGTCTACCCGGCACCTTATCCGAAGAAGAAGGAACAGGTGTTAGATGTGAATTCTATGGAAGCCATTGGCGCACGGGATCGAATCGCAGATTGGGTCGAGTACTTCCGTGACAAGATCGAAAAGGATGGCTGGAAGGTTGTGGTCAGGGAGTGGGTACCGGTTCTTGCTCCAGGTATTGCCGCCGCCGCCGCGCACGGAATCATAAGGACGGGTCACGCGATCAGGAGCCTTGAAAGAAAAGAGAACAAGACACGTCTCTACGAGCTGGCAGAGGGACTCGGTTATTGGGCCTCGTACTTCCAGAAGCTCCCGGAGAATAAGGACACAATCGAAACACAATGGCCCGCTGCGGATGCAGCCCGGCTGGTTCCAATGATCGATCAGGAAATGGTCTCGCATACTCGTTCGATTAGCCGGAAAATAAAAGTTGTCGCGGGATGGGAAGAGTTTGGCGATGTGATCAATACTTTCGATATCAGTAGAAAGCCTGAAGAACTGATTTCGGACCTAACTGAGACATTCGCGGCGATTTATGCGAAGCACGTAAACAACGGCAACTATGTGTCTTTGATTCACAGTGTTACGGGCACCGCAATGCTGCGTTCGATCATTCCGTATCTTGCGGACGGGGACAAGAAACGCCTCATCAAATACGCCTGGCAGATGGCCGCGGCCATATTTACAGCGTCCGGGAATAAGACCGTCAACGATATTCCCAAGTATACCGAACTCAAGGAAAAAGAGCTGATCAAGAGAGCGGTGGAGTCTAACGAGGTACATGCGATCAAGTTTACGGAAGCGTGCTTGAGGGAATACAAGATCGATTCGAAGCCGATCTTTTTGATTGCGGTCGATGATGCATTGGGCAGGTTGGGGACGGTGTCTTAGCCGGATCTCACAAACTTTGATAAACCTCTCTTCGAATCTTTCGAGAGCCATTCCTTCAAGTGTTCCACTTGATCGGTGATCGGAACCTCGTCAAGCCCCTTTTTCTCACGCACGAGCCTAAAGGCCTTTTCAAGCGCCCTGTATTCGGGTCCCTTCACGCCACTTCTTCGAAGACCTACAGAATTGAGCCGATAATGCCTTGCCGGTTCTCCGGAAATCATTGAAAAAGGAAGTACATCCTGTCGCAAATATGTATGTGCGCCGACCATTGCTAAGGAGCCGATCCGCACAAATTGGTGAACACCCGCAGCGCCGCCGATTACGGCTTTCCTGCCGACTTCCACGTGTCCTCCCAGAGCGACATTGCTTGTGACTATCACTTCGTCTTCAACGATCGAGTCATGGCCGACGTGGCTGTTCGACATCAAGTAGCAGCTCGACCCGATGACGGTCTTGCCGCCTTCATACATAGACCTGTGCGCCGTAAACATCTCACGGATCGTATTTTCATCGCCAATCTCCAGGTATGACGTCTCGTCCTTGAATGAAAGATGCTGCGGGTCGTCTCCGAGAATTACGTGGGAATGGATGCGGTTATGCTTTCCGATCTTCGTATTAGAGTGAACTACGGAATGAGCTCCGATCGACGTGCCTTCACCGATCTCAGCGTTTCCTTCGATCACCACAAAGGGTCCGAGTGAAACACCGCCGCCGAGATTGGCTTCCGACGAAACGACCGCGGTGCTGTGGATTGTCGGTGAAGTCATACTCTTTGCATTTGCAGAATTACGCCCCTCTGGGGCTCGAAAGCTCTTTAACCAATGAACCCCGGGTTCGCTTCGCTTCACCCGGGGCTAATCTATCGTCACGCCTCCGGCGTTCACTTGAATACTATTCCGTCTTGGCCAAATCTTGACCGCTCATCGCTCATCGCTCACCGTTTTTACATATGAATCGTCATGTCGTGGACACCTTCTGCGGCCTCCATCATCGCTTCACTTACTGTCGGGTGCGCGTGGATGATTCGTCCAAGCTCATCGGCCGTGGTCTCAAGCGCCATGCCGACACATGCTTCAGCCAGCAACTCAGTTGCGTGCGGTCCGATGATATGAACACCGAGTACCTCGTCGTATTTTGTTTCAGCGACGATCTTGATGAAACCGTCAGTCTCTCCGAGAATCCTCGCCTTACCCGAGGCGGAGAATGGAAACTTGCCGACCTTAACGTCATATCCCGCGTCTTTGGCCTTTTGTTCGGTCATACCGACGCTCGCGACTTCGGGGTCACAGTAAGTACAATTCGGAACCAGGTTCATGTTGATCGGTTCGACGGTCTTGCCGGCGAGCTTTTCAACTACCATGATGCCTTCTTTGGAAGCCAGGTGGGCGAGCCATGGCGTATCGATCACATCGCCAATCGCAAAGACATTCGGCTCAGCTGTTTCGCAAAACTCATTTACTTCAACCACGCCCCGGTCATCTACCTTCACCTTTGTGTTTTCAAGTCCCAGGTTTTCCAGATACGGCATTCTACCGACAGCTACAAGGAGCATTTCGGCTTCCAGCTCGACAACCTTGCCTTTTGCGTCTTTACCCGACACTTTGACCTTCGTTTTGGTCTTGGTCATCGTGTCCAGTTTCACACCGGTCAAACACTTGATCTTTTGTTTCTTAAACGAGCGGAGAAGCTGTTTCGAAACATCGGCGTCTTCGATCGGCACTATCCGGTCAAGAAGCTCGACAACCGTCGTGTCACAACCGAATCTGGCGTAAACGCTTGCAAACTCAACACCTACAGCACCGGAACCCAAAACGATCATCGACTTCGGCACATTCTCAAGTTCGAGAATATGATCGGAATTCACGACCTGTTTTCCATCTGTTTCAAAGCCGGGAATCGGACGCACAACGGAACCGGTTGCGATGATCGTGTTCTTTGTCGAAATAGTCTCTGTCTTGCCGTCCTCGTAGGCGACCTCGACCTTTCCTTTTCCGGCGATCTTTCCAAAACCGTTGAAGACTGTCACCTTGTTCTTCTTCATAAGGTAGGTAACACCTGCCGAGTTCTTGGCAACGACATCGGATTTGTACTTCTGAACCCCCGTCCAATCGTATCCGAGGTTATCAACTTTCAAACCGAAGTCTTCGAAGTGCCCGGCCTTCTGGTAAAGATGAGCCGCATTCAAAAGCGCTTTGGTCGGGATGCAGCCGCGAAGCCCGCACGTTCCGCCGAGTCTCGCATCCTTTTCCTTTTCAATCAGCGCGACTTTTAGTCCCAACTGAGCGCCGCGTACCGCTGCCACATAACCGCCGGGCCCGGATCCAATGATCGTTACGTCAAATGTTTCTGCCATCAATTTCCTCTCAAATTGTATTTAGGCGAGACGAATTTGTAGGAGAAATCCTCATAATTCGTACCGGCCTGAAATCGGAAACAACCATTATAGGAATTTGCAGCTAAAAAGGAAAAAGCGGCCGGAGCGTTTCCGGCCGCTAACAGGTCCCGTTAACGTTGGCGAGAGCTAAGCCAACTTGTCGTCATCTACCCCTAACGGGACCGTGTGCAATTACATCTTGAAGAGATTCGCATAGTCTTTGAGAAGGGCCTGAAGCGTTTCGACCTTTGCTTTGTCTCCTGCTGCGCCGATCGCGGCTTTGCTTGCGGCCGCGGAGAGTGCCTTCATATTGGACATTACAGACGATTCAAGTTCTTTCTTGGTCTCGGCGCTAACCTGAATCTCCCGCGCATTCTTGAATGAATCGAATCCTGTCTTGAGATCGACCTTGTTTTCCTCGAAATGCTTCTTAGCCCCATCGATATCACCGGACTCGATCTTCTTCGTCATTTCTTTCGTCACGCTTTCAAACTTGGTAAGAAAGGTTTTGACTTCTCCGTCTTTGCTGCATCCTACCGCCAGGCCGCAGCTTATAAGTGCAATAAATAGAATAAGTTTCCTCATTGATCCTGTTTCTCCTTTGCTTTGTTTTTGTTGTTTCCAACTTTGATAACTGCTGAACGGAGGCCTTAAGATGTTCTTGCACACATCGGAAAAAATCTTATGGACGAACGAGAAGCGGAACTGCGCGAACAGATAGAGAACCTTGCGAAAAGCCACCTCGAAAGCGGTGATGCGACAGGGTGGTTTGACGAACTTTACAAAGCTGCCGACGGCGATATCGACATGATCCCGTGGCTGGACTTGGAACCGAACCGGTTTCTGGTTGAGTGGGACAATGGGAAGATTGGTCCGGGTGATGGAAAGAGAGCTTTGGTCGTCGGGTGTGGGCTTGGCGACGAGGCAGAGT
>JABDKD010000164.1 GCA_013003215.1 Pyrinomonadaceae bacterium | reverse complement strand
TCTGTTTTTAATAAGCGAGTTGAGCCGAAGGACTCAAAACCAAGTATTATCTATGTTTTGAAAGAAAATACAAAGGGCGGAGAGCGTGTGAAGACAACTGCCGCAATTCCAGTGACGTGTCTGTAATTCGTGGGTGCGTTACTACGTGCCCAAAAGAAAAGACAGGCACTGGCAAAAGCGGCGAAAAAGCCACGGTCAAAATGTCTGTTGTCACTGCACGAAACGGAGAGGTTTGTTAGGAAATGAAGTCTTAGATTTACCTCAAGCGATCAAACTTAAACTCCTACCCGGCCTTAAATGCCTTTTCCAAAAACGTCAAAACGACCATCCAATGATCCGACACATCACCCTTTACGCGTTCGCTGTTGAGCATAGAGGAGCCGTGAACGCCATTCTGCGCGACATACGTTTCGAAGCCTTGGTCTCTAAAACGCTTTAGTTGTGCGGTAGTGTTCTCATTGATCTCGCGACCCGGCCTAAGAGCAAGAACAGGTATCTTTACATTTGGAGTGTAGAGGTCCGGTTTGCAAGCCGCCATCGGACCACCGGAAGCCGGTGAAAAAGCTAAAATGCCTGCTAACTTGTCGCCATGGTTTGCGGCCAGTTGAAACACAAGTGCGGCACTGAAACTACTGCCCCACGCTGCGGTCTTGCCTGTAAACCCTTGTTTTCGTGCGAATTGTAGGGAAGCCTCGAGATCCGGATAGGCGTCGCAATACCCATACTTCTTGTCTCCCAGTTTCGCGACCGTTCTGTTCACACTTCCGAATCGGTCGCCACCGGTCCGAAGATCAACGGCAATCACGTTGTAGCCTTTTTCTAGTAGTTTCGGGATATGGGTTGCGTATTCGCCGCGAACATCGCCGCCGCCCTGGTGAAACAAAAGGACCAGCGGGGCTGACTTTCCATTATGCGATTCATAGACATCGCCGAAAAGTTTTACGCCGTCCTTCGACTCAAAACTGACCTCCTTTGGTGCCTGCTTTTCTGACTCCCCACTCCCGACTCCTGACTCCTTTCTCTTATAAATCGAATCCCAAATGGTCGTGTAAGTTTTTCCGCCGTCAGTTGATGTATCCCACTTCTGTCGAACGGTGCCGTCGTCCAGCTTGTGGAACTGGAAGTCGTGATGGGTTTTTGAGCCCTGCTGATCTACGGTAACAGCCTTAAACAACATCTTGTTTCCTTCTCGGTTTCCTTCAAACAAGAAGACGCTACCCTGGCTGCCGACGTAAAACTGTTTCCATTTATCGACAGATGCGTCATAGACGTTTATGCTTTTTCCCGTTCCGCCTGTTGTGTTCTTCCAGTTTTCGACAAGTATGCAGTGGTTAACACCACGTTCGATGAGGTTTTCTCCTACCTTTCTTCCGTTAACAAAGACGTCCCAGTCGCCGAGCCAAAAATCGAACTCCCTTGCTTTTTCCGAGTACTTGCAGGGGTTCTTTCGTCTGTCGATAACCTCACCCATACGTTTATAATCCGTTTCTGACCGTAAACCCGCGAAATCGTCATCGGCGTCCAGATTCGCGACAAAAGCGCCACCGGCGTTAAGTGATTTCTCCAACCATTCAAATGCCTTCTTATTGGAACCCATGCGGGCGAGGGCGGCGGCCATGTTGTACATCGCGGGCCACGATTGGTTGATCGCGAGGCTTTTCTCAAGAGCGTCGATTGCACCCTGATAGTTACCTTTGTAGTGTCGTGCCGAAGCGAGCAGATACCACCCGCGTCCGTTTTTCGGGTTTTTCGAAACGAAATCACTCAAAATCGTTTCGGCTTCGGAGTATTTCTTTTCCTGAATCAGTTTTCCCGCGGCCTGTATTTCAGCGGGCTGAGGGGGTTGAGAAAATACGACGGCGGACAATAGGCAGATTAAAAAGGATATCGCAAAATTTCTGATCATAGTTTCTTCAAATCCTCCAACAGAAAGCCGCTTTCCTCCATTCCGGGTGAAAGCTTTGTGTATTCATGGCCTCCGGCATCCTCGGGATAATTGGAAGTCTGATTCAAAAGGCATAAGGAAGCAAGACAAACATAGGTACCCCGTTTAACTGTCTTAAAAACATGGAGATCGCCGGCACACACCAATGACACGATTGTGTCGACATCGAGACCGGCCAAGAACCCGGCTTCGGTTGGCAGAACAAAGATCGCGATCCTGTCGCAGCAGTCGCACCAGGATCTGATCGAATACCTTTTCCTTCTTACAACAAAGGACTCACTTGATTCAATTGAGATCTCAGTGCGAATTTTTGACATTGATCTAAATGCTCGTGTTTTCTGTCACCTCAAACATCCCATGTATCACAGTTCATTAGGTCACGGATTTAAATGAAGTTCAGAGTTCTTTTTACGTGCTTTCGGACAACCTTTTCAGTTCTTCGGCATCTCTGACAACTAGTACATTAAAAATCGAACTCGGATTTAGCGTGCGTACTCTTAAAGAATACAAATTCGAATTTGCTACAAATATTCAACGCATTTTCCGAGCAGAGATTCAGGCTTGTCTTGATAAACGAATGAGGCAAGCTCATGCACAAACGTTGCTGACCGGTAACATCTGCACATCCCATGAACCCGCCTCATTCACCCCGAACTATAAGTTCTGGGAGAACTAAAGTCTTGAAAAGACCGTAAAAGTTTTATCAAAAGTCGCATTGAACTCCGGAAGTCTCTGATTCATGGGGTTTTGCAGCGGTTCACAGAACGAATGTTTTTACAGCAATCATAATTAAGAAGTCGGAGAATTAGGTATGACAAAAGGGGTCCTTTACGATTTTGAGGGGTTTAGGATTGATACGGCACAAAAATGTCTCCTGAGGGATGAAGAAATCGTACCGTTGACTCCCAAAGCATTTGAGACACTGCATATGCTTGTAAGGAACCAGGGCAAGGTGCTTACAAAAACAGCGCTCCTGGATGAAATCTGGAAGGATACTTTTGTTGAAGAGTCCACATTAGCTCAAAACATAAGTACTCTCCGGAAGACACTTTCAAAGTACGATCCGGGTACTGACTTCATTTCAACGATACCGCGAAGGGGATACAGATTTGTAGCTGATGTAACTGAGACCGCTGCGGATGAAGAGATTCTGGTTGTCGAAAAGCGCTCTGTAACGCATATTGTTGCCGAACAGGAAAAGATCGATGACAAGCCAAATCTCACTTTTGTTCCCCGAAAAGTGTTGGTTGCCGTAGCGCTCGCACTGGCTGCGCTTGTAGCATCACTTTTTGCTGCGTCTTATTATTTGACCGAGCCAACTCAGTTCGACTCCAAGTTTAAGCAATTTCAGATGTCCACGCTTTTTTCCGGCGAGGACATAAGCAACGCCACAGTCTCGCCTGATGGAAAGTACCTCGCGGTCCTGAAGAGTGCGCCCGACGGTGATGTTTTGGTTCTTCGACAGATCAACGACGGGAATGAAGTAAAACTCGTCGAAGGCAATGACCTAAATATCTCGGGTGTCGTTTTTGCCCCGCAGGGAGACGGGGTTTACTACTCCGCTTATAAGAGATCAGATCCGTTTCCTAAGATCGGCAATCTCTACAAGGTCCCTTTGTTGGGCGGTGCGTCGCGCGAAATAGCAAAGGACGTCGACGGGCCGGTTTCATTCTCACCTGACGCAAGCCGCTTCGCGTTCGTAAGAGGCAAGCCCGATGAGATGAAATCTGTTTTAATCACCGCTAACGCGGATGGTTCCAACGCCAAGGAAATAGCGTCCCGGCCGCTTATCAACGGTTTTTCGATGACCGGTCTTTCCTGGTCGCCGGATGGCGAGAAGATCGCTGTGACCGTTAACGACCGTATGGATCGCGAGTGCCCCATGAAACTGGTTGCGGTAAACGCGGAAACGGGTGACACGAAGGTCTTGCCCGGCAATAAATGGATTTGGATCGGTAAGACGGCCTGGTTGAGCGACAGCAGCGGTGTCGTCGTTGTCGCTTATAGGTCCGGATCTCCGAACCTTACGGATGAGGCTTGGTTCGTATCTTATCCTGAAGGAAAAGTGCGGCCGGTTACGCGTGGTTTGAGCGGAATTACCGGAGTTGGAGTGACCGACGACGGTGAGATAATGATTGCCGGTAAGAACAATCGACTCACGACGCGTTCGTATCTCCATCTCGAAAGCCCGGAAATCACAAACGTAATCTCCAAAAGCGTTTCAGAAGATGCCCTTTTTTCCCTGGGTGCTCGCTGGATGGGCGACGACAAGATCGTTTACTCAAAAACCCAAAACGGGAATGCGGATATCTGGATGATGCACTCGGACGGAACCTCGGATGTGCAGCTGACCTCGGAACCGGCTGCGGATTTCAATCCCGTGATTTCATCTGACGGAAGATATATTTACTTCAAGTCGAACCGGAAGGGTACGACCTCGATTTGGAGAATGCGTATGGACGGAACCGAACAGACGGAAGTTGAAGGTGTTCATTATCCTTCGACTCCTTCGTTTGCGGCGGGTAGTCACGCGATGTATTTTTCGGGCGTTCCTGAGAAAGTACGATTTCCGGTGATCATGAAGAAAGAGTCCGGGGCTGACAAAGCTGTGCAAGTGACTGATTTCAGGTCGTTTAGTCCAAAGGTGTCACCTGACGGCCGGTTTTTGCTTTGTTTTGCTATCGAGGGGGGCCTCACGGATTATGAATCGTCCAAGCCGTTGCGACTGACCCTTTTGTCACTAGAGGACAACAAGATTCGGAAGCAGTACGAGACGGTCCGCGGAAACGAACTTCCGCTTGTTGAATGGAAGCGCGACAACAAGGGTTTCTACTTTGTAGACCAGAAAAATGGCAAGAACGAGATACTTGAACGTGACCTTGACGGTGAAACGGTTAGAACGATCCGCAAATGGGATCAGGGAAAGATATTTCAGATGGCGGTATCCAACGACGGAAAACGGTTGTTTGTTGAGAAGGGGGAGGACGTCGTGAGCGTTCTGAAATTCGAAAATACCGAGAGCGGCTAAGGCGTTCTCGGTTCTTCGAGGAAAGGATTGTAAAGATATTCCGTGGCTACCGGCAGTTCTTTCGGCCATTTATAACAGACCGATAACGAATAGGCCGGATCGAGCGCCCATTGACCTGTGTTCAGAACCTTCTTCTTTTTAGTTCTCCTGTCGTGCCAACCCCAGAACGGCTTCGCCATACTGTCAGACGCCGTGCGCCCAAGGAATGACCCGGCGATGTACTTCTTACTTGTTTTTGGCCTGTTCCCAAATGGCTCATAAATATAGAATTTCTCGAAGGTCTCATTGGGCTCACCTGACTCGTTCGATCCTCTTTGCCACCAACTGTCTTCAATTGAGATCAATGAATACCCTACATTCCGGTCGTCCCCGTAACTTGGCCGTTCAGCTTCACCGTCTTTATAGGTATACGTAACGCCGGTGTTCTGTTTGAAACTCATTAACTTGGCGTCAAAGAACGAAGTCTTGTAGTCACCGCCCAGGACACCGTGCCCGCCGGCTTCGATAAAAATGATCGGGTGAGTCTCATTGTAAAAGCTGAGAGTCCCATCCACATTGTGAACTTTTTTCTTGATTCTCTTTTCGTTCGTGAACGTATAAATATTGTTGTGTGCGAGGGTTTCCAAAAGCTCTACCTTTCCGAACGGTGAGCCGTCCTTACGAACCGTCAGGATCATTCCTTCGTTGTCGTTCTCATGACACGTTCCGACAACGCAGGCGTCCGAGTAATCGCGCGGATGAAAGAAGTTGTAATGCAGAAACCAGTGCGTCTTGGTTTCCATGACCGCATAATAAACATAGGCCTGTGAGGACCCATTCCTCAGATTTTCCCAGTTGTCATCACCCTTCCAGTTCCCGTCGTAATCAAACCGGGCAATATAATCAGCCCTCGGGTCGAACCAGGTCTCTTGGGCGATAAATGGAGCATACCGTTTGACGAGCGGAGCGTACTTGCCCTGGGCATCTTCGCTACTCAAAGTAATCCCCGTCGAGTTATTCTGGCTGCCGGAAACGGTAATCAAAGTTTCGGCCTTCAGGTTTCCCGTCGTAACCCGTAATTTATACCTTCCGGGTTTCGATGGTGCCGTGTACAAAACGGAATCTTTTGAAGATACAGCCCCAATGCCCTGCGTGATGAAGCCGGCAAATCCACCCTTGGTCTTTTCGCCTTCTTCTTGATACCGAAATGGCTTTGAAAGGAGTCCACTATTCTTTGATAGGATCTCGATTTTCCAGTCATTTGTGTCAACCTTGGATTTGGTCGATTCTTTGTTTCCCAGAATGCTATCCAGAAATCCCTTCCTTTTCTTTCCATAAAATTCAGCATGAACTACCGCAGTCTCGAAGGGCCTTATTTTCCCGTGATCGGGATGGAGGTGGAGTTTTACCTCGGTGACTTTGTCCGCGGACAGACCGTAAGCGAAGACGGTCAGAAAAAATACCACTGAAACGACGAAAAATTTGCGCGGTAACATATCTCTTATCTTGGTCAACAATTAAAAACAAAATTCTAGCGGGACTTCCAAAGTCTATCCCAACATCCAAACTCCGCAAAGATTTTCTCAGACGTTTCGCATCTGGTCTCAGCTACCTTCAGCTACGGCAAGGGATGGAGTTTGGTCTCCTTTGTCCCTTCGGATCTTGAAGAGCGCTGTGATTACCAAATAGACAGCCAGCCCAATCAATGTCAGCGAAGCCACTCCATTAACAAATTTGATGTCGAGTCCCTGCGCGGCAGAGAAGTTTCCATAAACAAGAGCTCCAAGTGCCCAGAGGGTGATTATCAAAACAAAAAGCATCGGCAGCAAAGTGAACGCGATCCTTTTGCGCGCCTGGTAGAGCCAGGCGGTGATCGACAGAAGTGTAAGAGCCGCAAGAAGCTGGTTTGAAGCCCCGAACAATGACCAGAATTCGCGCCACGAGCCCTTAGTAGAAATAAAGGCTATGAAGAACGGCAAGGCGATTGTGGCAACTGTTCCCAGAATTGATCCTACTCGGCCCCTCATGCCGAACAACTCCTGGACAATATATCTTCCCAGCCTGGTACAAACATCCAGGGTGTCAAAAACAAACGTAGAGAATGCCATTGCGCCAAATGTGATCGCGAACGGCAGATATTGTTTTCCGATGATGACCGTCAAGAAGTCACCAATCCCGTTTCCATAAATAGTGCCGGGTGAGACGCCTGTGGCGACACCCTGTGCGACTATCATGATTGTGACCAATGCAATAAATGCTACAAAACCCTCTGCGAGCATCGCTCCGTATCCGACGGGATGCGTATGTGATTCCTTATCAATCTGTTTTGAGGTCGTACCCGAACAGACTAGTCCGTGAAATCCCGAACATGCGCCGCAGGCGATGGTCACGAAGAGGAAAGGGAAAAGTGTCCCAGTCATCCCGCCTACATCGAATGACCTGAAAGCGGGCTGTTCGATGGTGTATCCGCCAAAAAATATCCCGATGACCCCAACCGCCAGCGCGGTGTAGAGAACAAATCCTCCTAAATATCCTCTCGGCTGCAGCAGCAGCCATACCGGAACCAGGGAGGCGACGACGCAGTAAATCAGAATTATTACTGACCAGGATAGATGGTCCAGGGCAAAGACATTTGAAAAGATGGTTCCAAGCCATGCAAGCGAAAATACGATCGGTACAAAGATGATCGTCGAAAGCCAGAGCGGTGGTTTTAGGTAGCGTTCGACTAGGCCAAGAACGATCGATAATCCCAAATACGTGATGCTCGCAAAGGCGACGGCACCACCCGGATTGAATCCTTTTTCGTTTTGGAGTTCCTCGGTGCCCGAGACGAACGTTCCGGCCGTAATATCAGTAAACGCAACAATTACGTAGATCAGGGCTATCCAGATAAATGCCATCATCGCCCTGCCCGCACCGGTTCCGAGTTTTTCGCGTGCGATTTCGGCAATTGATTTGGCCCCATGCCTAACGGATGAGGCAAGGGCTGAGAAGTCGTGAACGGCACCTATCAGCACAACGCCCAAAGCGATCCACAACAGACAGGGAAGCCAACCGAATGCCTGGCACGCGATGATCGGCCCCGCGATCGGGCCGGCCGCAGAAATCGCGGAGAAGTGTTGGCCGAACAGGTAAAAAGGACGGGTCGGAACATAGTCTTCACCATCGTTTACCTTGTTCGCAGGCGTCTCGCGGGAATCGTCGAGTTCGAATTGTTTGGCTACCCAACGGCCATAGGAGAAATAACCGAAGACCAGCCACGAAAGGAATACGATTGCGATCAATGCAAGCATACGACGAGTTCAGAGTTCAGGGTTTTGAGTTCAGAGTTGATAAACGATGCTAACTATTATGCAGCATCGGTCAAATTTCTTAACGCCAAACCAGGGAATCCCCGCTGTCCGCTTCGATCATCGCTGCTTTGACCTCGTATTAATTGTTGTAAAGGGTAACAGTGATATTGAGTTCGCGTTCGACAAATAGGCTTGTGTCTTGTGAATCTCTGGCTTCCACAAGAAAGGTCCAATTTCCTTTGATCATCGGTTTGCCCCAAAGAGAACCGGTCAAAGGGTCGAGCACGAGTCCGGGAGGCAAATCTCCTGTTGCCACAGACCATACATATGAACCGGAACCGCCGGCAGCGAGTAGCTGATCTCGATAACCTCTTCCTCGACGACCCGAATCCAGACCCGTCGTCGAGATTTGAAGATCGGCCTTTTCGAATGCTCCTAGATCAATCTGTCCATCATCCTGCCGGGTGGCTGACTGCCCGTGTTTTTTGTACTCATATGAAACCGCGTGGGCCGGGAGTACGTCTGGGTGAAGTATTGTTCCCGCATTGGTGGCGGACGAGCCATCGCTCAAGCCGAAATCCTGTAGAGATGCATTTACAAATCCGGGTACCGTGTCGATTACGGACGTACCGGCGTCATTGATCGTTCCGGTAACGGTTCCGTGAGAACCACGATAGCCGGATTTGAACCAGTTGTGCGTAAGGTCCAGGACTCCTGCCGCGTTTAGAAGCGCCAGTCGGTTTCCGGTCGCGGTCACATAGAAGATGTTGTTTCTCGCATCGGCCGATTCGTTGTTGGTGGATAAACGGAAAAGCGTCGTGTTGCCGGAACGGGTCGATACGACCGTGTTGTTGTAGAAATAGAGTTTTCCTTTTCGATACTGCGAGGTGATGCCACTGTCGCCGCCGTAGTGCACGATCTGTGAGTTTCCCGCGCCGTCCGGCTCGATCAATACGTTTCCATATACAAATGTTTTTTGGTACTCGGGAGCTTTGGCGATCACAGATGAGTCTTCCGCATCGACTAGATCCAGTTGACGGTTGCCGCTTTCGATCCAGTTGTACCGAACTACCGTTCCGGCCGACCGGTCCTTCAGGTTATTCCCGTCTGCTCCGGGTCTGAGCGGGCCGAACCTGTTGAACTGAAACGTGATATTGAGTGCTGCGGTGTAATTGTTGTGGTAGAAAGCGCTTCCAACCACGCCGTTGCCATGGAGGTAGTTGCCCTCTATGAGTATGTCACGGGAAGGTGTGGAGTTCGGCGAACCTATAAAAAGGCCGTTTCCATTGTCATGGAGGATGTTGTTTCGAAGGACAATATTTTCGCCCTTTTCGACATATATCCCGGCTGCGTTGTTGATGTAGCTCTGAGTATTTCCGCCGTCGTTCGTAAATTGATAATTCGGATGGGCACTGCGGATCTCCAGGTTTTCGACGATGATATGCATTGGCATCGTGTCGGACGGTATGTTTGCGCCTCCGATCTTGATCACGCCTCTTTCTTCGTTCCAGAAATTCAGGCCGGCCGGGGTCACAGCTCCGTTCCCGTCGATGATGGGAAGATCTCCATTTGCGTTTGGAACCCCGCTGATCGTTATCGGAGCATTTGCGGAGCCCTGTCTGCAGATAACCCATTTTTCCTTGTAAGGCGTCTGCCGCCAATGGATAAGAACCGTGTCGCCCGGTTGCAGGGTCGCCCAGGGTACATCAGCGATAGAGGTCAGAGAACGCGAAGGGCCTACATCGTAGACTGCTCCAAAGGAAGTTCCGCATACGAACAGAAATAGGCCAATAAAAACAAATTTGAGAATCTTACGCATTTATTCTTATTTGGGGATTCCAATTGGAGAGCGGAACTGAGATATCCCGTAAGGTTTTGAATCGGGCCGGTTAGCTGAAATAGTGGCACCGATTCGATTGGTTGTTAAAACAATTTTAACAGCGCGCGGGGACAGGTGTCTACAGATTGGCGTTGAATCTCTGGTTGATCTCAGTTTGCTCATTGCAGATCCTATTTACATATCTGGTGGGTCCGCGGCTGTCTCAAGAAAGGACATGTTGTGGTAACCCGCTCCAGTTCGTGATGGGGAATACCTGCGTGATCAAACACATTGAGCCGCGTATGCGGCAAGCTGATCGTAGCCGTGGTTTTCAAACCACGGGACAAAGCCCAGTGGGATTGGCGTCGCGTCAGCGACGCGTGATTTCAATTGTCGCTACGCGACAAACATCGATTTCGAACTTCTTCCGTGGACTAAAGTCCACGGCTACGATCAGTTCGTCACTCCGTGACTTTTCCCCGCCTCCCGCATCTCCGCGTCCCGCGCTCCTACTTTCCTTCACTCCTACGCTCCTGCGCTCCTGCGCTCCTGTATCCAGAATCCTGACTCCTGTATTCTTCCTGTATGAAATCAATACAGGAAACTTACGGTCCGAAGAGCATCTGTTTCGGATGTGGGCCGGCAAACGAAAAAGGACTCCGGATCAGAACATTCGAAAAGGACGGTGAGTACATCTGCGACTGGACTCCCGAAGATCACCACGAGTCGTTTCCGGGCATGATGAGCGGGGGAATTGTGGGATGTCTTTTGGACTGTCACTCGAACTGGGCAGCAGCGCACTTTCTTATGACCGAGTACAGCAAACCGGAGATTGACTGCACGGTTACAGCGAGCTACAACGTAAAACTCCTGCGCCCAACGCCCAGCGACACGACACTTCACATGCGAGCGTGGATTACCGAGCACTCGGAAGACCGGGCGACCGTCGAGGCGGAACTCATCGCGAATGACAAGGTTTGCGCGACATGTTCGGGGTTGTTTGTTGCTGTGAAAGAAGGGCACCCGGCGTACCACCGTTGGCAGGCTGCGGATTGAGGTCTAAGGACTGAGGACTGAATACTAAAAGACTGAAAAATGACTTGATTTGACTGGAAGATCTAAGTTGACTCGTCATCCGTCATCAGTTTCCCGATCTGCGCGTTGTATTGTGGCCGAAGTCCCAGGTCATCCATCCATTTTATTTGACGCTTCATCAATTCCGGTAGATAGGCAACATCCTTCATCGCGTATTCGACAAGCTCGGGTGTCCAGACCCGGTCCCATGAACGCCCGAACTTCTTTCTTTGAGATTTGTCGAGATCAACCGCGAAATAACGATACAGAGTCTCCGCAAGGGAAGCCGATTGATCCCCACCCTTTGTAAGTACCTTTTCCGCGATCATCGTATCGAAGACGTTTTTGACTGGGTAGCCGTTGTGCTCGAGAAACCCGAGATCGAAGCGGGCGTTGTGAAATATCTTAGTAATTGATTTGTCCGCGAGCAGTTCAGCGAGTCTGCCAAGTTGGACTCCTTCTGAGGTCGGTACAAGGCAATTCAATTCACCGTCAGAGAACTGAACCGAGAAAAGCTCTGCTGTCTGCGCTTTGAGTCCGGATGTTTCCGTATCGCAGGCTACCGCATTCGCACTTCGTAAAGCCTCGAACGCCCGGTCGGATTCTTCGGGAGAGTGGACGATAAAACATGAAATGGACAATGGACAATTCTCCAATGGACAATGAGATTAAGAAAAAATGGGCGATTCAGGTTTATGGAAAGTGCATTTAACAGGTAACGGACACCGGGGATTAATGGACAATAGACAATTCTCCAATGGAGAATAGAAACCCACAGGTGCCGATTATAAAAGTCATCCAACTCGGCTCAAACCAATTGTCCATTGTCCATTATCCATTGTCCATTCAACCAGTTGTCCATTTACCCAATTGTCCACGAACCCCTATCGCCAGTTTCCGATCAGCACGAAAGGTGACCAAAAGTATGGGTGAGCGAATGGCTTGTTTTTGTCGAATTTGAAAGCATTCGATGGGTTTGAGGAACCACGTGTCTCAAACGCCTTGGCCAGTCGTTCTATATACTCCGCGTCCGGTTTGAGTTTTCCGGTAATAAATCCTGTTTGCACCTCGCGCATTGCCGCAGCCTTGGTCATTGAGGAGTTATCGACCTGAAGCTTATAGAATTCAGTCATTAGCAGGGGGGTGCTTTCATCGACAACCGCCCAGAGGGTCGCGAGAACGGCTTTACCGCTTTTTGTTTGGATCGCACCGGCGAGAGAATCAATCTCCTTTCCATTGGAGCTGTTTGCGTAGGCCGTATCACAGGCCGAGAGCGTGACAAGTTCGACGTCGCCGAAACTAAGACCGGGAGAATTGCTCAAGTCCTCCAGGGTCAGCACTTTTCCATTGCCCAGCAGCAGGAACGAATCGCTCCAATTGTTTCCGAGACGAAAATGGCTTGCGAGATGGATCACCGAGTATTCAGGTTTACCGGACGCTGTTTCGAGGGCGAGCGAATCTTCAAACGCTCCAAGCGTGAAGTCTTCATCGACAAACCTGCGGCCAAACAGAAGACCTTTTTCCCTAGGTTTTCTTTCGTCACGAATAATCGCGTTGAGCTCGTTTACTGATCCCGGAATCGCACTGAACTCGATTACCTCTGACGGATCCGACGGGTTCGTGATTTCCGCAGCTTTCGAAACGCCCAGTCCCAGAGCTTTCCACTTTTTGTTTGGCTCGTCCAGATCATCCCGTGTTTTCGATGTAATGACCGCATGTCTATATTTCTCAACAAGATACGATTTTCCATCTGGCGAAAGCGCTGCGATTGGAATGTATCTGAGCGTACCGTCCAGCGACCAGACAATAGTCTTTGCTCCGGCTGCCTTTAGATCCTTTTCTATCGGTTTCAAAAGAATGTCATAGAGCTCTTTTCCAGGGATCCGCGGATCAGCACCAAGGTCCTGCAGCGATTCCCTGAACTTGAAGATCTTTCGATTCAGTTCTCCGGCCTTGATTTCGTATTTACCGTCTACCTGTACGAAGGGGGTTGTCAGAATCACCCGATAGCGGTCCCTGCTCAAAACCGTATAAACAGCTACCGTCCCTTCTCCCCACCGCCGAAGCTTTGCCTGCAGATCCCTGTCGTACTCAACTTCCTTGACACGCTCCTTTCCCAACTCTTCAGCAAGTTGTTTCTCTACAAACAGCCGAAACGCGGCATTGGCATCCCGAAGCTGCTTCTCAAGAGACTCGTGTTCTTCCAAGTTTTTCTCATCGAGATCCCCGCCCTGGCGCCGTGCCTTACGTCGCTCTAGATCCAGTTCCCCATACCGCTTGCTCAGCGCGGTCACTCGTTCGGCAATAGCTTTGTACCGCTCAAGCATCTCGCGTTCTTTCGGATTAAGCGTGACGGTGGACTCGAGTCTCTTGATCTCGTCGCTGTTGCGTCTTACGAAGTCAAAATATTCCTGAGCCTTTAGCATGTTGAGAACCTGATTCGCCTGGGCAAACTGTCCCAGTTCGATCAGAACATCGGCGAGCTGGCGGTAAGTGTCGGTGATGGATTCGAGATAGATTCTTCGCGAGTCTTCATTCAAAGTGCGAATCCCGAAACGAATTTCCTGGTACTTGTTTACGGACTGCTTCCCGTAAAACGCGGCAATTGACGGCTTCCCGGTTTTTTTCCAGAAATACATCAAATTGTTCAGCGTCATGGCCTCGAGCGCAGCTTCCCCGGCCTGGCGCGAGATAAGCAGGGCCGAAACAAGATTGACCGGAGTAGCTTTTTTGTCGGTCTGGAGTTCCGCAAGAGCTATGTTGTTAAGTGAGGTCGCTTCGCCGCCCCTGTCACCGACCGAACGGTAGTAAGCAAGTGATTTGGCGAGTTTCGGAAGCGCGAGTTTGGGTTCAACCTGATTGATATGGATCACCGCCGAGTTGTTCAGGACCTCCGCTTCGCGGAATTCAAGTCCCAGATCTCTGATGATCTTCAAAGACTCTTCGTAGTACTCAAGAGCTTTTTTCAGATTTCCACGGTCTGCTTCAACTAGTCCGAGATTGTTTAAGGTTGTAGCCTCTCCGCTTCGATCGCCTGTAGCACGACGCAGAGGCAGCGATCTTCCCAAATAGACTGCGGCCTTTTTCTTATCTCCCAACTGATCAAATAGTCGTCCGATGTTATTCAGAATGATTGCGATCCCCCGGCGATTCGCGCGGTCGTCCGGCATAGAAGGTGAATTTCGGACGGCGTAAGCGAGGTTGTAATACTGCAGCGCCTCCTCAAATCGGCCATTCTTCACATAAACGGCTCCGATTCCGTTGAGCGTAACGGCTTCACCATTAAGATCCCCTGCTTTTCGTCTTAGCGGCAGCGCCTTTTCGAAAAGCTCAAGTGCCTTTTGAGTATCGCCCCTATCGTCATAGATCCGGGCCATGTTATTAAGCGTCCGGGCAGCCCAAAGCCTGTTTTTGAGCTGATCAAAGATCCCGAAGGCCTTTTCATAAAACGCCAGGGCCTCACTATTCCTTCCAAGGCCGTCGGAGACAAAACCCAGACCCACCAGTGACTTAGCCTCTCCTGTCTTTTCACCTGCCTGCGCAAACAAGCTGCGGGACTCCTCATACTTTTCAAGCGCCTCTTCATACGATTCACGGGTTTGCTTACTGATCAGCGCTGTACCTTCTGCATAAAGGCTCCGGGCTCTTTTGATCGATTCATCCTGAGCCAGACCTGCCACAGCCAAAATGCACATAAGCGCACACGCGCTCAAAAAACGTGCGCTGGCAGTTACATTTCTTGCTCTCTGTCTGACTGAATCCATTAGTGCTACCTTTCTCTATAGAATGCCAATCGCGTCAAAAGTTGCAAACCAAATCGATTTTTTTAAGGGAATTAGACAGCACCTGGAATTGTCGCAGGCGGATAAAACTTGAAATTCACTTCGCTTTCGGCAATGATAACCGGAATCAGACCTGTTTTTAGCCGGATTTCGGGTTTCTAAAACGCAATTTGTTTTTGTGAAGATGAAACGAACCATTTTTAATGCTGTCCTGGTTCCACTTACGCTTTGCCTGATACTGATTTCAAATGCGTATGGTCAGGGTTCCGAAGATATCGAAGAAATAGTCGCCGAGACTGCAATCGAAGGGGCTCCTTCTGCCATGTCCGGCTATACCTATAAGCTGGAATTTACGCGTGTAAAACGTTCGATAATCGGAAGATCCACCCTTAGACGCAGATATCGCGCACTCCTGCCGACAAACGTACCAAGAAGCCACTCATTCCGTCATCCGCTTTTGTTGGTTTACGACAATACTAGAAAGTTGTTGCCTTCGCAGATCGTCAACGAGCGAAACCGAATTGTCGAAAGGCTGGATGAAATCGAATCTGAGGAACCATCAGAAGAGGAGATCGGGCGTCATACGGATGGGTATATGACTCTCCGTGCTGATTCCAATACCGTTGGAGACCAGGCGCTTAAGATTGATCTTTTCCGCCTTTTAAAAACAGTGCAGTTTTCAAATTTGAAACAGCTGACTGTTGGTGGAAGGCCCGGGTATTCCTTAGAGTTCTACCCGAATCCGGAAGAGAAATATACAAGCGACCTGTTCTATCTGGGTAAGATCGAAGGGATCATAGTTATCGATGAAGATGACAAACGGATTGTAAGCGTCGAAGCGTTCCCGATTGGGGGCTTGGCGAAGTTTAACGCAAAGCCTGAGAAAGAACGGAACAAAGCCCGGGTCTTCTATTACCAACAGATTCGAATGTCGGACGGCCACTGGTTTCCCAAGGTCGCGGAACTAAATTTCATGGAGTTTCCCTATGAATTCAATCGTCTGGCGGTTAAGGTCCGGTTTTCGTTTTCTGAATACAACAAGTTCTCAACCGGGATTGAGTCTCACGATATTGAGGAAATCCCTGAGACGGAGTCCGATGAGCCCTCCACGGATACAAAGAATTAGTCCTGGTCCTCTGTTTTTTGTGCCGCAAACAAAACGATATCCTCAACAGTCCTTAGGCCGGCCGCCTCTTCGTCCGTAATCGATATGCCGAATTCCTCTTCAAGCCTGATCACGATTTCTACATCGACATAAGAGTCGTGTTCGAAGAAAAAACCAAGGTTCTTGGAGAAATCATCGGTTGTCTTTAGCCGTGAGAGGTCTGTATTTAGCTCATCTTCCAAAAGGCGACGAACCTTGATCGCAATGTCTTTCGGAATTTCACGGGCCGCGAAGAATTCGTCATAGAAATCCTCTTCGCTCCTGGACTTTCTTCCATCAAAAGCGATTTCGTAGTTCCGTTTGAATTTGCGTCGGTTTTTGACGCAGAGATAGGTGGTGCCGCTAATGAAGACGAAAACCACCAGGATCAGCAGCACCTTTATGAGGAAACCTATAATCCCGCCGATTAGCCAATAGACTTCAGCTTCATTCATTCCACGCGACCTGGCTCCGTAGCCGCATCACGGTCTTTTCTTTCCCAAGCTGCTCGATCGCGGCAACCATTGAGGGGCCGACCGCCTGGCCTGTAAGCAGAACTCTCGCGCCATTTAAGACGACGCCCACTTTTGTGCCTTTTTCCGCGCAGAATTCTTTCACTGCCGGAAAGATCCCGTCATGTGTGAAATCCTCAATGGCTTCGAGCTTGTCAGCCAGGGCGGGTAACCACTCTCGTAGGTCAGGGTGTTTACCAAGGTTCTTTTCGATGGCTTTTTTATCAAAATCAAAATCTTCGCTAAAGAACGCTCGGCCCTGCTCGCTAAAATCCTTCAGCGTATAAAATCGTTCCCGTATGAGTTCAATTGTGGATTCGAACCATTCACGTTCTTCTCCGTCATATTCCTCGCGCCAAAGCTGCTCGCCACGTAGTTCTTCACGCACAAGAGGGATCAACTCATCAACCGGCAAAGTTCTTATGTACTCGGCGTTCATCCAAAGCGCCTTGTCGTCGGTCCACCGTTTTGGATTGTTCGCGTCGAAGTTAAATGCTGCATTTGAGCGGTTTATGCCCTCAAGCGAAAAGACTTTGATCAGCTCGTCGAGGCCAAGTAACTCATCTTCGGTTTTGGGAGACCACCCCAGGAGTGCAAGATAGTTTCTAAACGCGGCGGCGAGAAAGCCTCGGTCCCGATAGGTCGTTAATGCAACGATCTCTCCGTGATGACGTTTTGAAAGCTTTTTGCCACCCGGTGCAAGAATCAATGGTAGATGTGCGAAGTTTGGCTTTTCCTCGCCCAGCGACTCATAGATCAAGATCTGTTTGTGTGTGTTGGTCAGGTGGTCCTGTCCGCGAATGACATCGGTAATACCCATGGCAATGTCGTCGCAAACGACTGCAAGGTTATAGAGCGGATGCCCGTCAGATCTCAGAAGTACAAGATCCTCGATTTCGGAATAGTCACGTTCCTGCAACCCGTATACCGCGTCCTCAAAAGATGTCTTTCCGTCTTTCGCTACCTTTAACCTGACCGCAAACGGCTCACCGGCTTCGGCGCGATTGTCAGATTCTTCTTTCGGAAGATCGCGATATGGATTGTCGCGCATATCTTTCTCAGCACCTTTTTCTCGTGCCTTATCTGCAATTTCCTGCTTTATATCTTTCCCTGTACGGTCTTCTTTTGGTGTGAAATCTCGATAGGCTTTTCCTTCGGCAAGAAGTCTGAGAGCCGCTTCCCGGTGTTTGTCGGCACTATCCGACTGGAAGACGATTTCCTCGTCGGGTTCAAAGCCCAGCCATTTGAGACCTTCAAGAATCGAACGTGTGGATTCTTCTGTTGAGCGCTCAAGGTCAGTGTCTTCGACCCGGATCAGGAAGCTCCCGCCGGTATGTCGGGCGAAGAGATAATTAAAGAGGGCGGTTCTTGCGGAACCAATATGGAGATAACCGGTCGGGCTCGGCGCGAATCTTACACGGATAGTCATAAAGCTATTCTCTAAGCGGTCTTAACCGCAGCGTCAAACGTGTCCTAATACGACAAAAAGCCATCAAATCACTAGTTTGACAGCTCGTTTCATTTTGTCTGAAATATGCTGGCGGAGATGACAGGATTCGAACCTGTGAAGGGCTGTTACACCCTTAACGATTTAGCAAACCGCCGCTTTCAGCCACTCAGCCACATCTCCGTCGGTAAAACACGGTATGATCTGCTCCAACCCGCATTTTATCGCAAGAAACATTCTAGTTGCTCGGCAAACTTTGTCAAGTTTCACGGCATCTTACACCCCAAATAGCGGTCGTTTTATAACTTGACACTTTTATTTAAAGAACAGAGAATGATAGATCGTGTAAACACACGACACGCTTGGAATAATTTTTACTGCTTCTGAATTAGTTCTCCTTGGGTAGTTTTTACAGGAGGTTCCCGCCTTTCATGGGGTTCGGCCGAGGAAAAGGAATTACAAAACTGCTGACGATATTCGTCGCTCTGGGCGGGGTCTATTCTGCATTTGCAGGGACGCCCGTTCCGGAAAAGCCTGCACCTGAAACAACTGGTTCTGTAAAAGCCGGCACATACGGGATCATCAAGGGTGTGGTACGTGATAAGCGCGGCAAACCGATTTCCAGGGCGACGGTCGCGGTTTTCAAGCTTGGCACTTCCAAACTTCTAAGACAGGTAACTGCCACCAAATCAGGTAAATTCTTTGCCAAGATCGTTCCTGGAACCTACACGGTTCTCGCGGTCGCGCAGGGCTTCAACCCCGTCACCCTTAATAAGGTTCGTGTAAAAAGGTCTTCTGAGCTCGTATACGGTTTTAGGCTCGAAAGAGCCGGACGCGGTAACACACTGCCGGAAAAACGTGCTGACAGGAAGAGTTCCAAGTGGGCCATTCGAGCAGCTCGCAGATCGATTTATCAAATCGACGAAGGAAAAACACCTGTGAGCGAGGATACCGTCGCAACACTGGATGTCGCGCCGGATTCGAATTCGATAGACAAGGTTGAGCGTAAATCGACATCAGTAATTGAGTCATTTGCCGGCACTTCAAAACGCGGGGCGGTACAGGGTATCAATTTCGCGACTCTTAGGCCCGTTGGAGAGTCCTCGGAGTTGCTGGTTGCGGGTCAGGTTAGCAGAGGCCGAAACGCGGGAAACAGGCTTGAAACAGAGTTCAGCTTTTCGCCGGGCAAGGACCACAGGATTAAGTTGCGGGGTTCGGTTTCGCAAATTGGTTCGATCTTGAATGAGGAAAACAAGGACGAACTCTCTCAGGTTTCATTCCGGGCAACAGATCAGTGGAAGGTTAAGGAAGGTATCGTTCTCCTCTTCGGTGTCGATTACTCCAGGTTTATTGGAGCCGGTGATGCTTCTTCTATAGCTCCCAGAATCGGGGTCCAATATGATTTGGATTCCAAAACGCGCTTACGCTCAGCTTATACGACCAGGACGGAAGAACGTTCATGGAGTAAGGTCATTGCTTTGGAAAGCAGTCAGGTACTGTTCGCCGAACCAACGGCGGTCGATGATATCTCAGTGGTTGAAGGTGAACCGCAGATGAATCGCAGCAGTCGTTTTGAGATCGGAGTCGAAAGGGTACTTGATAACAGGACTAACCTTGAGGCGAACCTGTTTCTGGATACCGTGAAAGGCAGAGGGGTCGGAATCGATCGGATGCCATTTGAGGCGGGCGATGCGTTTTCGAGGTTTGTCGGACGCCAGGAAGGCGGCGCAACCGGAATGAGGGTCGTGCTTAACCGCAGACTTGGCGGAGTGTTCAGTACTTCCGGCGGTTATGCTTTTGGTACCGGGCAAGAGTTTTCCGATAAGGCAGTTACCGATCCAGCCTCACTTTTTAAGGACGGTCTTTTCCAATCGGTCTTCGGCAGACTTTCAGCGGATTTTGCTACGGGCACTTCAGTAAGCACTGTTTTCAGGTTCTCGCCTGATGCGACCGTTTTTGCAATCGATCCTTTCGAGGGCCGACTGGCAATTTATGATCCGGGTTTGAGTGTGCTTGTTACACAGGAATTGCCAAGTTGGGGTCTTCCAATCGATGCAGAAGCGACGCTTGACGCCAGGAACGTATTCGATTTTAACGGTGGAGTCGGCCGAGACAAGGGAGCGCTTACACTTAGCTCGCAACGAAGAATGGTGCGTGGAAGTATTTTGGTCAGGTTCTGATATCTGACACGACAAAATGGAGGAATAGCCGCTTGGTTATTGAGGTTATTCATAGCGAAAAAAGAATTTGGAATCATGATCGGCCGCAATTTGTGCGGTCATTTTTTTGTCCAAATTCTTGGATTTTTGTTCATTTTCTGGATGAAATGTTTGTGAATGTCAATTTGACCGACTGGAAAACATTGAAAGTAGGGAGGTTAGGGTCAAATCGCACGAGGTAATTACTGGTACAAATATTGCGTCATTATTCTTTCGGGTAATTTCGCCTAAATTATGAAGGGTAAGGTACTTACAAGTTGGGGACTGGTTTGGCTGCTTTTTGCCGTTCTGTTCTTTGTTGGCGGTGCCCTAAACCTGACTCAGCGTGGGTATAAGCAACTGCCCCCAACTGACGGCGTAAGTTGGGAGATGCGGGATGGCGGATTATACGCAAAAGAGGTCCGTCCTGATTTAGCGGCGGCCCGCGCCGGGCTAGCCAACGGCGACAGGCTGATCGGAATCGGTCTTGAGGATGAAAAGATCCAAGAGATCACCAGCCTCGAGGACATACAGATATTTTTGGAGACCGCCGGCCCGGGTGGAAGTCTTACGTATTTCTTCCAAAGACCAAGCTATACTTTTGAGAATAATTTCTATAACGCGGATCTCAAGAACATTGACACCGAACCCCGTTGGACTCCTACCATTGTACTTCTGACAATCGTTGGCTGCATCTGGCTTTTGGTCAGTATATTTGTATTGTTCAAGCAGGGAAGCGGGTCTCCGTTTGTACTTCATTTTGCGACGCTCTGCCTGGCTGCCTTTGTTTTCCACACTTACAAACCCCTCGGACTTGGTGAGGATTTTGACCTTGGCATCCAGTTGATCGACAACATTGCGTTCGCCTTCTTTGTGCCGCTCTTTCTGCATTTTTGCCTTCGATACCCGGTTCGTAGCCAGGTGTTTGATGATCAGAAGTGGAAGACCTATTTGCTTTATGTGCCAGCTGCGGTCCTTGTTGTCGCGGATGTATTCCTTTCGCTCGCCTATAACTTGATCCCTAGCAGGGCGGTCACTGACAGCCTTTACGGTTTCGTAATCGCCAATGACGTTTTCTCTATCTTAAATCTGAGCTTCTTCTGGCACTTCGTTGGTGGTATTTCAATAGGCGCCGGGATATTGATGTGGCGCTTCTTTGGAAACAAGAATGCGCTGGTTAGGCAACGTTTGAAATGGGCAATGTGGGGAACGATCGTTGCTGCGCTGCCCGTGTTTGCCTATCAGATTGCGAAACGGATCATTTATTTGCCTGAAGATGGTCTGACAGCCTCTTTAACGATATTGCCGCTTGCCCTTATCCCTCTCAGCTTTGGCCATTCTGTTGTCCGATACAGGCTTATGGACGTGGATGTAGTGGTCCGCAGGGCACTGGTATTCGCTTTGACCACAATGGCGATTGCTATGATGATCGGCGCAGTCGCTTTGGGACTTGTATTCCTGTTTATCGGTGAGAATCTTTCAAACACCGAGATTGCTCTGAGAAGTGTTATCGCGGTCGTTGCGATGGGAGCGATCGTGCTTTTGTCGGAACCGCTGAAGAAGTTCTTGCAGGAGCGAACCGAGCGGTACTTCTATGGCGAACGCTATGACCTGCGTCGTGGATTACTCGATTTTGGGCGAACACTTTCGGCGACGACGTCTCTTACTCATTTGTTGGATGGTCTGGCTGAAAGGCTTCAGCAGGTTCTCGATGTAGAAAAGGTGACGGTGTTTGTCGAAGACTACACAGCGCCGGAAGAGTATCGGATTGCCAAGTCGGTTGGACTCAGCGAGGATTACGAGATTCCGCGTGACTTCCGGAATATGATTCGGCAAAAGTCTGCTGCGAAAGGCGTGGTCCGCGCGGATGAAATGGCTTTTCTCGAGATCGAGAGCGGTAATGGTAAGACAGGATCGATAAACGGTAGCGGCGGATCGAATGGCGAGAATGGCGGTAAGAGTGCCAGACAGGAACTCCACTACTTCGTACCATGTGTGGTCAGAGGCCGAATGGTTGCTGTGATCGGTCTGGGGCGTGCCAAGGACGGCTCATTGCTTTCTTCCGAAGACATCGGGATTTTGCAAACAGTTTCAGGGTACGTTGCTGTCGCTATTGATAACTCGCTCCTGCTCCAGGAACAGGAAGACAGGGCTGAGGAGATGGCTTTGCTCAAGGAATTCAATGAATCCATTGTAGAGTCTGTAAATGTAGGATTGATTGCAGTTAACGATCAGGGGACGATCACCCGCTGCAACACATCCTTTGAAAATATGTTCCGCTTTGATCGGCGTGAAGCAGTCGGCAGGGAGATTACAGATCTATTTGAAGAAGGATTTGCTGCAAAGTTGGAGAACATTCTCGGTAAATCAAGCTGGCGCCTGACAGACATTCGAAACGCGTACAAGGTCAGGACATCGCGAAGTGACGGTGAGGAACTGATTCTGAACGTAGCAATTGCTCCATTGCGTTCCGAGGTTGAAGACCAGGAGGGCGCTATTGTCCTGCTCGAGAATGTTACCTCCCGGGTAAAACTTGAGGATGGTCTCCAGCAGAATGAGAAGCTTTCGAGTATCGGTCTTCTCGCGGCGGGTGTCGCGCACGAAGTGAATACCCCTCTTACGGGAGTCTCGAGCTATACCCAGATGCTGCTCGGGATGATTCCCGATACCGACCCGAAACACGAGCTCCTGAAAAAGGTTCAAAAACAGACCGATCGAGCTTCAAATATCGTTGGAAATCTGCTGAATTTCTCCAGATCCGGAGATCTCTCCGAATTTGGAGATATCGATGTAAATAAGCTCTTGGATGACACTCTCCAGTTGCTTGAACCCCAGATGAGGAAGTCCCGAATTGCGATCATGAAGGAATATGCGGATGTTCCACCGGTAATTCACGGGGATGCAGGAAAGCTTCAGCAGGTATTTACGAATTTGGTCATAAACGCGCGTGATGCGATCGTTAGTGAGGGATCGATTACGCTGCGGACCTCTTATCGCAATGAGAATGAGGTTGTGATTGAGGTTGAGGACGACGGCAGCGGCATCAACCCAGAAGACATCAACAAGATTTACGATCCATTCTTTACAACAAAATCCGTTGGTAGCGGAACCGGCCTTGGAATGGCCGTTTCATACGGAATCGTGCAGGAACACTCAGGGACGATCACTGCCAACAGTGAAGTTGGTAAGGGTACAACCTTCACACTGATATTTCCGATTGCCCGAAAAAGTGACCACAGGGCCGCCAGCTAATGCATCGGTTGGTATCATTCAATAGCGAAATAATTAAGTCGGAGGACGCCTCGATGTCGCCCGTGTCCGTTTCAGGACTCTACGGCAAAGGTGTTTTCACCACCATCGCAATTATCGATCGAAAACCGTTTCTTTTCGAAAGGCATTGGCACCGGCTCAATGAGAACGCTTCCCGGCTGGGTATAGAGATCGAGCAGGTTTCGCACGACTCACTGATTGAATCCCTCAGCGCCCTTTTGCAAGAGAACAAAGTTGGTGAGGGCAGGGCGCGGATCACTCTTTTTGATTCGTCCGCGTCCGCGATTTGGAAGAGCCTCACCGAGCTCAAGTCCTCGGTTTTGATTCAAACGGCTGACCGGCGGGTTCGGCCAAAAGGACTTAGACTTGGCATTTCGCCGTTTATGGTCTCTTCAACCGCACCTTTGAACAACATCAAGACGTGCAATTACCTCGAGCAAACGATCTCTTATGACGCGGCTTTGCGTGCCGGCTTCGATGAAGCTGTTCGTCTCAACGAAAAGTACCAATTGGTATCTGCCTGCATGGCGAACCTTTTTTGGGTTCGTGACGGCAAGTTTTTTACTCCTCCGGTTGAAACGGGATGCCTCACCGGAACGACAAGATCATTTATTGCGGAAAAATGGTATGTCTCACTCGTGGAGGCCGGAATTGAAGCATTGTCCCAGGCTGACCACGTGTTTCTTACCTCAGCAGGTCTTGGAATTGCCGAGGTGAGTGAGATAGCGTTCGATTCAGGAACAAGAAGATTCGCTCCGCTCCCTGCAGGATTCTACGAATCCTATGGCCTCTCGGAGATCAAATGGGTTTCTGCGAAAAGTGCGTAGCGGACGGTCGACCCATACAATCCCCGCGTGTGCGTGCCTCCACGGCCGGGGAGTTTTATCTTTTTTTCTCAGATCCGTTTCAATCCGCGGCGAACCGCGGCGGAATCGTCTATCGCCCTCTACGAGGGCTTTGGTTCAAACGGTCGATAACCAATAGCTCACGCTATGGGCTACATGCTGCCACCATCTACGATGGCTAATTCAAGACAGTATCTATCGGCGGCACTCCTACTCAACTCACCTACCCCCCTGCCAGCCTTCCTACCCTCTTACCCGACTGCTCCTCCACAGGAAGACCCGGAACCGGCCGTACAGCCGAAACAATGTGAGTTGGTCGCAATCCTGCGGCCTTCGAGTTCTCGAACATCAAATTCGCTTATGTGTTGAGCATTAGAAACGTTAACAGGGATCTCGAGCATCTGGTTGAAGTCGCAGTCATACAGGTTCCCCAGCCAATCGACGCTCAGAGTGTTCCTGCACATGAGTCCCTCGACCGTTGCAGGATTAAAAGAGTTAACAAGACGGTTCATATAGCTCTGCTCGTTGCCTGAGCTTCTTAGCCAGTCCAGAAAACGGGCGATCGGCATGTTGGTAATCGTGAATAGATTGTTAAATTCGATGCCATATCTTTTTCGGAGTTCGCGTCTGAAATCCGCCTCGATCGAGGCCTGCTCCGGAGGAAGAAATGCCCCCACAGGGTTGTAAACAAGATTCAATACAAGCCCTTGCTCTACGCCGTAACCCACAGCGTTCAAGTGCTTTAGGGCTTCAACTGATTTTTCGAATACTCCGGAACCCCGCTGCGCGTCGGTTTGCTGTTCCTGAAAATACGGAAGCGATGAAACTACCTCGACTGCATTTTCTGCGAAGAAATCAGGCAGGTCTTTTTGGTTTTCTTCGAACATCACTGTCAGGTTGTGCCTGACCATGACAAGTGCTCCGGAATTCTTAGCCTCGGTCACCAAATATCTGAAGTCCGGAATTAACTCGGGAGCACCGCCGGTGATGTCGAGTGTAGGAATCGAATGCTTTCGCATTACCTCAAGACAATGGTCGATCGTTTCCCGTCCTATGATTTCAGTTCTCGTCGGAGAAGCATCTACATGACAGTGTTTGCAAGCCTGATTGCAAAGTTTTCCTACGTTCAATTGAAGTATCTCGATCTTTGAAGCACGTAGATCAAGATCCTGCATTTTTAAATGCTCATCAAAACTGACGCGGGAATCCGGTAGCGCCGGTTTTCCGTTTCGCCTTTGGATCTGGATTAAAGGGTTCTTTGTCATCTATTTACTTAACAGGAACAAAGGGGCATTAAACAGGGATGAAGGAGATGAAAGGGATACGAAAAGAATATAGAGCATATGAGTGGCACATAGCCATTCCTCTTGTCTTTGCTATTCCGTGTTAATCCCATTTATCCCCTTCATCCCTGTTAAATTCTCTCCTACATCGAAATCTTGTCGTGGGCATTGTGAGCCTGGACGCCGTGAATAAGGCTCGCTCCCCCGCGTATAGCACTCGCAAGGTGCATCGCTTCGGTCATCTGTTCCATATTCGAACCGCTCTCAAGGCTGCTGTTCGTAAAAGCATCGATACAGTAAGGGCATTGGATTGTCACCGCAACCGCCAACCCGATCAGCGCCTTCTCACGTTTTGAAAGTGCGCCTTCTTCCTGGCACGCCTGGTACCAGGCCATGAACTTCTCGTATAGCTCCGGTGCGTGTTCCCCGACCTTATCGAAATTGTGCAGGTCTTGTTCTTCGTAATAACTCATTAAATCAGTTTCAGGCTTAGGCGTGGAAGATTCAAGTCAGCACCAATCTTCTCCTTCCTCGCATGAAGAGTCTGCCTCAGTCAGGTTATAGTCGAGACCATTAGATTCTCGAGCATCGCGAAGAGCATTTCTCTTGCAGTTAAATTCTCCGGCATCTTCAAGCGCAATCTCCTCAAAGGATTCTATCGGGACAATATGTTCGGCATAGGGTGCTTTCGAATAGATCTTGAAGGTCTTGTCGCAAACCGCCCTACGTTTCCCGCGCTCCAGGTCGTGACCATCGTCATCGAGGACTTTCTTCCATGGACCCTTAAAACAACAGTCTGGTTTCGTTCGAGACAGGGGCCTGCTTCCCCTTGCGCGCGACCAGGGTTATCGACGGGCAACATAGCGCGCACTGCCTGGACTGTGTTTGCGGCATTTCCTTACCGTTCCGAGACTGCTGCCTCGACATCAAAATCGTGAGCCATAGTTTTACATTTATTCGTCTTGTAGTATTTAGCTAAGAATCCCGCAAAGCGCCGGATTTATTCCTTATGTCCAAAGCAATGATCATTATGGCAAAGGTGCCCGAACCGGGAACTGTCAAAACACGCCTTAATCCATACATTTCACCTGAGCAATCTGCTGCGCTCTCAGAAGCGCTGCTCAAGGATTCTGTTGAGCGTGCGGGTTCAATCACGCCCAACACGTTTGTAGCGTTTACCCCGAAACGTCTTGCGGATAAGATCTTGAGACTTCTCGGAAATGGCCAGCAGACAATTTTTCAGAAGGGTGTTGATCTAGGAGAAAGAATGTCGAATGCATTCGAAGAGGCTTTTGCTCTCGGTTTCGAGCGCATTGTGATGACCGGTACTGACAGCCCTACAGCCCCAGCTTTAGCGATCGAACAATCATTCGACCTTTTGGATGGCGAAGCACGAGCCGTTCTTGGAATGGCGCGCGATGGAGGTTTTTACTTAATAGGCTTCGATCGCTTCCCCGGGGATGTATTCAATGGAATTCGTTGGGGAGGCCAGCATGTTTTTGAACACATGAAAAGGAATATTGAGTCTGCCGGCCTCAACGCGGCCACAGTCGATACAGCGATCGACATAGACAGACCCGATGACTTAATTGAGGTTGCCAAAACTTTAAGATCGAATCCAGAATTGGCACCTGAAACGGCTAGTTGGATATTGGAGAATCTGCCCCGAGCTATGGACTAGAATTCAAGAATCTCGTTATACAGTTCGATGATCGAAGAAACCATTCGGTCGAGGCCAAGATTGGAGACCGCGTAAACCCGTGCATTGTCTCCAATAGAAGATCTCAATTCCGGGTTCTCAAACAGCTCTAAAACTGCTTTTGCGGTTTCAACCGGTTCACCGATTGGAACAAGCCTGCCGGTAACTCCATCTTCGATAAGCTCAGAGGCTCCTTCGGTTCTTGTCGCAACTACCGCAGTTCCGCTCCCCATCGCTTCGGATATCGCGAGCCCAAAGCTTTCAGTACTTGATGCGGACACCAGTAAGTCAAGAGCGGAATAAAATGGGGACATGTCATTCACCCAGTCCAGCCATACGACAGATCCTTGAAGACCCAAGATCTTTTCCAGTCTTTTAAGGTCTCGACGATAGGGTTGGCCAATCGCTCTGTCCATACCGGTCGAGACGAACATTGCGTCGCTCAATTCCTTCTTGATTATCTCGGCCGCAAGTAAGAAATCCTTCTGTCTCTTAACCTCACCGAGTTCCCCGACAATTCCTATCAAAGGCACGTCGTAAGGAATGTTATGCTCGAACCGAAACTCCTTTCCCGCGGCGTCGTTACCATTTTTTTCGATATTTATTCCGTTTGAAATCACTGCGATCTTCTCAGGAGGGAATACCTTTCTGAGGTGGGTTGCTGTTGGTTCCGAAACGGCAATGACGCGGTCCACATTTTTTAGAACAAGCTTATGAAGGTTTTTCATCGGAAAGATGACGTGGCGCGAGAGCACCAGCTTCACGGGTGGGGAGAGACGGACTGCTACAGAGGCTACTGGATAGTCTCTGGCCGCGTGGGCATGGACGATATCGATCTTATTGTCCCTAATGATCTTCGATAGTCTGCGGGCGGACAAAAGATCAAGCGAATTGGCGAGACTCAAATGGAAAACGTTCGAAGCCGGTAAGAACTCGATTTCGTTTTCCCATTCGTTCCCGTATCTGACGGCCGCAAAGACTTCGTTTCCGGCTTCCATGAGGCCACGGCAGAGATCCGTAAAATGCCGTTCGCCGCCCCCAAATGTCTCTGCCGATGAGATTTGCAGAATTCGCATTAGACAATAGTAAATCGCAAAGCTTCCAAGGTAAATCAGAGCACAAAAAAAGGCGCACCCCGAAAAGGAGTGCGCCGTAACTTAAAAGGGTAGATTACTTAGAATTCGAATCTGGCTCCGATCTGTGTTTGGAAGATCTGCGAACCCAGATTATTTCTGGTTATGAAGTTCCCGTTGGAATCACGAATCTGCATAAAGCTTGAATTCGTGGCTCCGGACAAACCGCATGCCTCATTTCGCGAACTACAGAATAGCCTGTCACCATATTGGATATTCTCAAGATTGAAAACATTGAAGAACTCCGCAGTGAAGACCAAACGCTTCCGCTCATCGAAATTGATTCCCTTTTGAACTCTCATATCTATGTCATAGATTGGTTTGTTCCTAAAGGAATTCCGCTGCATCGGAACGCCCGGCGCGATGTACGGTCGGTCCGGACCACCAAGAAATCCTGTAATCGCATCGTTATTCACGTCACGGAAGATCGCAGCATCAAACGGATTACCCGAACGTAGTCTCATAGTAGTCGAGAATTCAACTCCGAACGGAAGGAAGAAGATCGGACTCGCCGTAAACCGATGAGTGCGGTCAAGAGTCGAGAAGCCATAATCCGACGAGCGGTCATATTGGTTCTCAGAATCTTGAAATCCGGTCGCGCTTCTCTCGTTGTCATCATCCGACGTGTTCTTCGAGAGCGTATAACTAGCTTGGAATCGTAGCCAGTTATTCGAGTAACGCGAACGAACCGTAAACGACTTGTAGGTCGATTTCGCGGACGATTGTCGCAACTGGATGCTTCCGAGACTACTTACCACTCGTCTGCGTTGGTAATCCGGTCGCATCGCAATCGGTGTAACAGCAGTAGCAGGCGGGAGGTTTATGTTTATGTTTCTCTGCCTGTTCCACGCATTCACATTTGCAAAATCAAAGCCGATGTAAAAGTCTTTGGCCAGTTCAAGTTCATAACCAAATCCCCACTGCGCAGATGTCGGATTCTTAAAGTCAGGCGCAATTCCGAACGGGAAGGAGTTTGTGAAAGCACCTAGCGTACTCGGATTCGCACCCGGAGAAGCGGCCTCCAAGGCAGCGTTTACGGAGTTCAGTTGAGCTACCGTAAGTATCGGAAGGTTGTCCAACGCGAAGTTGTTCAGGTCGATTCCGGCAACTGCAAAGAGTCGATAGACCGTTGACGGTCTGACACCCATTCCAACGATCGCCGTATATTGCGGGTTGGCGGCGTCAAACGCGGCCTGGTCAAAACTTCCGTCCAAGAACGAGAAGGTCGTTTGCAGGTCGCCGGGAGTCGTCCGGTAATTATTCATCGCACCGGCAAAGAGCAAGAGCGGTGTTCTGGAGTAGAACATTCCGAAAAATCCACGGAACACGCTCTTTCCATCCCCTTTCGGATCGTAAGCGAAACCAAGGCGCGGACCAAACTGCCAAGGGCTGTCCGGGATAACGGTCGGGTCAAATCCACTACCGCCCAAAAGCGGGAAGCTCGCGTTGCGCATCACGTCGATCAAAGCTGTGTTGCCCGTTTCAGGGCTCGGATTCCATTGCTTCGAAACACGCAGACCGAAGTTGAAGGTCAGGTTAGGAGATGCTCTCCAGGAATCCTGGGCAAAAAAGGCCATTTCCGAGACCGAAAACGCTGCTTCCAGGTTTCCGATTTGTCGTGAATAGTCATTAGGGCCGGTTCGAGCGTCGTCAAACCTTCCAAAATAACTCGCGTCACGATTCATCGGATCGATTATCTGAAGCGTAGACATCGCGGTCAGGATGTTTCGTCCTCTTCCCCCAATAAAATAACCGGGTACTCGTCCGAATTCGGAAGTGCCCGAGGTCGGGAAGATAAAGAATCGGCCCAGTTGACCAAATCCGAAATCCTGATCGGCTTTGATCCTCTGGAAATCGACACCAAACTTCGCAGTGTGGTCTCCCGCAATAGCGATCAGGTTATTCGAGAACTGAAGACGCGTATCAAACTGCGTGGTCGGCATAAACGATCTCAGACCAAAATCCAGCAAGTTTGATTCTACGTTCGGGATTGCCGAATTCGCGAGACGAGGCCTTTCACCTCTTGAATACTGTCCCCGGAATTCATTCGTGAACGTCGAATTGATAAAGGAAGTCCACTGGCCAACATAGGTGTATGTACGGCTTCCTTCAATGCCGTCATTGGAGAGTGCATTGTCAGTCGTCGGATTCAGAGAAGTCTCACCCGTGTTGACGGCGTTTTCTGCGTCGTTCCGGCTGAAGTTAAACCTGAAGTTCGCGTTGTTCTTTTCGTTGAAATTTCCATCGACCCTAATTGAACCGGCCCAAACATCGTTGGTTAGCGTGAACGGTCCTTCCTGGGTTCTGAAGAAGTCCAGAACCGCCTGCTCTTCCGGACGAAGCGGAACTACAGGATTAATAATTGAAGAATCACTCAGGTCGCTGTCGGTTGCAATACGTTCGACACTGAGGTTCTGCTGCTCGTAGGTTCCAAAGAAAAAGAACTTGTCTTTTATGATCGGACCACCGAACGAACCACCAAACTGGTACCTGTCTGCAGCAACCTGCGGATCGGTAACACCTGATTGGGCAATCAACGCATCAGCAAATCCATTTGTTCTGGCAAGAGAGTCTCCGCGGAAATTAATAAAGGCGCTTCCACCAAATTGGTTGGAACCACCCTTTGTAGCCACGTTGATAATACCACCCGTTGCCCGGCCAAACTCTGCCGAGTAACCGGCCGAAACAACCTGGAACTCACGAACAGCTTCCTGAGGCAGTGTGAACGAGAAGTTTGACCTCTCACCGCCGCGAATGCCGCCGAAGAACGGCTGGGTAAAGTCTCCACCGTCCACGTTGATTGCCAGGTCGACACCTTTCTGACCACCAATTGAGAGTTGACCGCGTTGCGGGTCGATCTCAACATTCGGTGTCAGCGTCGCAAGATCCTGAAATCGTCGACCGTTGAGCGGAAGATTGGAAATCGCGTCATTGTCCAAAACCGAGTCAGCGTTACTGACGGTTGTTTGCACTTCCTCACCGGTAACGTTAACGACAGCGGATACATCTCCAACACCAAGTTGGAAATTCACACTTACCGTACGTCCGATATTTACGATTGCTTCACGGGACTGCTCAGCGAATCCGCCGCCACTGGCTTTAACCGTATAGGTGCCAGGACGCAAAAGCGGAATCTGGTAGTAACCCGATTGGTTTGTGGTTGTGGTTTTTGAAGCGCCTGTGTCCTTATTGACCGCTTCAACTGTCGCATTAGGCACGACCGCATCATTGACATCGGTGATCGTACCAGTGATTGTACCGGTACTCGCCTGCGACTGAGCAAAAATCTGAGATGCTCCCAGCAAAATGCTGAAAGAGGCAATCGTCAGAAGTCTCATAAATATTTTTTTGTTCATTATAATCCTTCGACCTCTTTTATGGGTTTAATAAACTCTCTCAAAACCGGCAAATATCGCCCGGTTCAATCCTAATTCATGAATCTAAATCCTGATTTTCGGATTTTTCATTTCGAAGCATATCGTAAAGCGGACTTCCGCACGTGGTGTTGATTTAGATTTCACTCACCGTAAATTTTGCAACATAACGGATTACTGTGAATCGGTTCGACCAAATGGCAATCGCCTTCGGTTAATTGATCATGAATATCTGGAAATTCACTTTTTAGATACGCAAAAAGCATACCTAAATTCTTTATTCTCATAGGAATAAACTATCCGATTCATAGTCTTATCAGCAAGGGGTTAAGTTTCTGTTAAACGCACATATTTTTTATAGATAAAAACTTAGAATGGGAATAAAATGGGACCAATTCAAGAATAATCAGATACAGGGTTTTGCAAGTGTGGTTACGTTTACAGATTGAGCGAATTGAGCGAAAATTCGAAAACCAAGGCTTCCAAAGTAGTGATTTCGAGATTGAAGTGAGCGATTTGAGCGTTTTTAGCTTGACATTCAATATAAACGAACTTAGTATTATTGAACTTTATTAACGTGTAGGAGGTATCATGTCGAATTTTATACAATCATCATTCTCGGAAGACACGGTAACAAGTAGACGGTTATTTGCAAGACTTGATGCCAAAGTGGATTGGACGGACAAGTCTCACAAGGAGCCGATCACGG
>JABDKD010000158.1 GCA_013003215.1 Pyrinomonadaceae bacterium | reverse complement strand
CCTATTTTAATTGCCTGCCGATAAATTCAAAAATTGCACCAACGATTATCCACTGAAGCGTCGCGCAAACGTAGAACAATCCAACATGAGTCCAACCGAAAAACACATCGTGCGAAAAGACCCGCTTCTCCGGAATAATGTTAGTGAATACCGCTAGAGCTTCGGTTGCCGCAATGTATGCCGGGAGATCGACCAAGAATAGGTACAGCGAAGCCAAATTGCCATGAAGCATGAATGGATCTTGAAAAAGAACCAAGAAGACCAAAAGGATAGTATGAACAACAGTGAGCGCCTGAACGCAACGGCTCGATACCAAAAACCAAGCGATGTTCTTGACGATCCTCATAGTCTATTAGACAAGAAGGATCCGGTTTTGTTCCACGACTTGATTACCTGTTTAGGTTCGTGCCCCGCACGGAATGTCGGGCAAGCCCGACTCTAAACGGATTCTTCTTTTTTCCATTACCAGTTATCCATTCCGCCCGGTTCCTCGCTTCGCTCGGGAGGACAAGGACGTCCGCGGCCTTTTTTCCTTGTCGATTCATAACGAAACGAGTTGGAAATCGACAACCCCAGTTTTCAGTTCCAGTTCTCAGTTCTCAGTTCTTAGTTCTCTGCGTCCCCGCGTCTCTCTTCCCCGCGTCCCGCTACCTCGCCCGGTCTCACTTAATGCTGTCCCAGAAATCCTGGGTTTGTTTTGTATAGTTGGCGTTGTTTTGTGCTTTAGCCCATCCGTTCGCCATTGCGATCATCTTTAGCGCTGCGGGTTTATCACCCTTCTTGTGAAGAATTTTTGCCTTAAGGAGTCCAAATCTCGGATCTTCTTTTCGAATGGCGAGCGCTTCATCGATCCAACCCAGTGCCTTGTCATACCCCCGATCATTATGGAGATAGTATTCAGCCGCACGGAAGAAGTTAAAAGCTCGAAGCCGCGGATCCTGGTCAAGCGGCAGTTTCTCGGCTATTTCCCTATCCACCTGGGCATGAACATCGAACTCGATAGGGAAAGTCACCATCGTGTTTTCCCAGCTCAGCTCGACATCAACCGATCCACTTTTCAGGTTTGAGAAGCCTATCGTAAACGTCTCAACAAAGCCCTGTGTCTTCTGTGGTTTTGCCATGAACCGAAAGGCGTCGTTCTCGGGCTTGTATCCCCCGCCCGCTAACGACCGGAGACGCAGGTTCTTGTGAATGATCATTGTCCATTCTGATGCGCCGGGTATTGTATATAGAGCATACGTTCCCGCTTTTATTTCGTTTCCGGCGATTTTCGCGTCTTCTTTCAGGGTTATCTTTGTGGAAGCGTTTGCACCTGTTCGCCAGACTTCGCCATAAGGTACAAGCCCGCCAAATATCTTTCTTCCTTTTGCACTCGGCCTAGCATACGTAAGTTTTACTTCAGTAAGCGCAACCTGTTGTTTGACCTCACTAAACGGGCTTAGCACCGGCACCCGTACCGACGAACCGTTCTGGGCGATTGAAACGACGGAAAACGTCGCTAGCATGAATGTAAGTAATGTTATTTTCATTTTTCTATTGTTTTGCTATTTACTTGAAATCCCATGGATGCAATCAAGGAGACAACAGTCTGAAACTAGCTGCCTGTGTCAACCATGTGATACGACACCTTCGGTGTCAAAACTACCTTTAACCGTTGACCCGGGGTCACCAACGCTGCGCTCGTGACCCCGGGCTATTCAATACGTTACTTTCAGCGACTTCACCAGCATTCCTGCTACACCTGCACACCTACTCTCCTTCCGCCTGGATCTCTTTCGCAACTTTCTGAACCTCATCAAGGACACGTAAGAGATTTCCACTCCAAATTTTTTCAATCTGCTCTTTCGTGTACCCCCTTCGAACAAGCTCCACAGTCACATTGAGGGTCTCTGAAGCATCTCTCCATCCCTCAATTCCTCCACCGCCATCAAAGTCAGAGCTTATGCCGACATGATCGATGCCGATCTTTTTGACCATGTAATCGATATGATCAACGAAATCTTTAACATCGACCGGTGGTGCTGTCTCTTTGAGTTTTTCATTTATCGTGGGCTCAGCTTTTTTAGCGATCTCACGATATTTCTTGAAATACTCGGCCTGCTCTTCTTCGGAGAGCTTCTCGCGCACCTCGGAGCGGCTCTTATAAAGCTTGAAATCTTCTTTTTCAGCAAATTCCTCGATAATTTTTCGAGATTCGTCACTCCGTTTCTTCGCCTTTTCAACGTTGATATAGCTGTTCAGGGCGACGGTCTGAACTACCCCACCGTTCTTCTTCACCATTTCAAGCTGCTCGTCACTCAGATTCCGGCTGTGATCGGCGAGACCTCTTGCCGACGAGTGTGAAGCGATGACCGGTGCTTTCGAAAGCTCAATCATTTGCTTGATCGCCGATTGTGAAGGATGGGAAATATCAATCATGACTCCCCACTTGTTCATCTCAGCAACTGCCTTCTTGCCAAGCTCACTCAATCCGTTGTGAAGGGGCTTGTCGGGATTCTCCTTGCGTTCTTCGGTATTGGAATCTGAAAGTTGGCTGTGGCCGTTGTGGGCCAGCGACATGTATCTCGCACCGCGGTCAGCAAACTTCTTGATGTTGTCCAAATCGGTTCCGATCGGATAGGCGTTCTCGACGCCAATCATAGCAACGAGCTTGCCGGCTTTGTGAATCCTGCGTACGTCGTCGCTAGTCTTTGCTAGCTCTATCTCATCCGGTGCGAACTTTGTTACGAGGCGGTCGATCGCATCAAACTTGTCGATGGCATTTTCATAAGCTTTCTTGTAGCCCTCTTCGTTCAACTCCCCCTGTCCGGTATAGACGATAAACCAGGCGACATCCAATCCGCCTTTTTTCATTTTCGGGAGATTCACCTGGGTATCTGTATCCGAAGTGTAATTCGCTTCTTCAGTGAAATTCTTGGTATCGATATCGTCATGAGTATCGAGCGTAATGACCTCTTCGTGAATCTTCTTGGCGGTCGCCATGATCTCCTCTTCACTCATTTTCGGCTTCGCGCCGTCACCGGAACCCTCGCCGGTTTCATATCTTTCACACGAACCAAGTAAAAACACTGAAAAAATTAGGACAACAGAAAAAATGCGTTTCATAGGAATCTCCCGTTTTTTGATTTCAAATAGTCTAGTTTGAAAGGGCTCAATGGGACAAGCCCGAGTCAGGTGCTGAGGTTTGAGGCCTGAGGTCTGAGGCCTGAGGCCTGAGGTTTGAGGTCTGAACTCCAATCTCTGATCTCTGAACTCCGAACTCTGAACTCACCGCTTCCTTCTCGACGAGATGACCCAATAGATCAAGGCCAAGCCAACGACGATGATCAACAGCCAGACAAGGTTTCTGAACGTAAACCAACCGCCCGAGTACGAGGCCTCGATCTCGGCATCCGCATCCGCTTCGCGATTTACCAAGGCCAACGAAGAACGCCGTTTTGTCTGCACCAAAACCGTCTCGAGCCTGCTCAATGCCTGATTTTCGACGATTCCTCTGGCAAGCTTTCCCAGAGTGCCTTTGAATGCACCCGCACGTGACCGGTTTAAGAACATAAGGTAGGTGTCCTGGCCGCTTTCATCTTTTGGGTAGGAAATGATCGCTGTCTGTGCGAGTGTCGAGTCGAAGTAGTGATTTGCGTAGATCTGTTTAGAAATGATGAATGCGGCGGGGTTTTTCTGTTCCGGCATTCGATATGTGATGTTTTGGGTAAGAATGATCACCGGCTTGAGGCCGATTTTGATCTTGGACCAGTTTTGCGTTTTGTAGATACCATTCGGTTCGTTCTCCGGAAACGTTTTGAGATAATTCGCGAACTCAGGCGAAAGAATGTCTACCCAAAAAAGTTGGTCCTGAATCGATTCGTATTCTTTTATGAGTACCACCGGGTCCGGTTTGTCGTTATAAGTGAATAACGCAGAATCACCTTTTTGACCGTAGTCGATCACGTACTGCAGGAGGATTGCCCTGATCATCTTATCCGCCTGTTTCACGGCATCGTCAGCTTCCCAGTCTATCTCGGTCGTAACCCGTTTGATGACATCCGACGGGAGATTCCATTTGCATGAGTTCGTTTTGCAGTCCCGCAGGTCGAGCAGTTCCCCGTCCGAAATAGTAAGGCCCTTCAAATCGGCCATTACAGGTTCTTTACTGAATTCTCCGTATTCTTCAGATGTCTTTTTCTCCTGAATCTCAATTACACGGTGAAATGAATCTACAGAAATGTCGTTAGGTGCGCGAAGCTTAATGACCCCGCAAACCGCCACTTCGTGCTTAACATCTGACTTGATCGTTCGAACTACTGGTTTCCCTTTTTCGATCAAATCGAAATCTTCCGTTGTAAAACCGGCTCTTTCGGTTAGGGTCTTTTTGAAATCTTTAAAACTAACACTCTGGGGGAGGACCGCGCCGACAAAGCCAAAAAGAGTGAGAACGGCAAGCTGTAAGATTCGATTGACATGTGGTCTAATCATAAGAATACGTTATAGCTGCTATAAATAATACTGAACACGGGCAACGCGTTTTAGGAATCGGTAATCGAAGGGGCAGTTCCTAGCAATGCGCGTATTAACTTTAGACTGACTCTGCTCCGATGCCAGTCTTCCAATAAACGGTTGCGTCATCGTCAAATCACCTTTGGAGGCCCTATGATAGTCCTTTTTCTGACTTTGTTCTTGTTCGTAAACGCCGATTCCAAGCCTACAAGCTGGGATTGTACGAACCCAATTGAGATTACGTGCGATGGGAAAACCTGTGTTTCTTCTGAAAAAGACGCCTTCACGCCGATGCGTGTAACTATAGCTTCTGATGGATCGATGGAAGTCTGCGCCTATACCGGCTGCTGGCAGGGAACCGGGAAGGTACTAAAGAACGAATCCCAGATCGTATTCGCGGGCACCGATCTCAGGTTTTCAACCGCTCCGGAAAGTAAAGAGAATATTCTAATTGGTATCGACAGCAGGGATAACGTCGGCTTCGTAAAAGCAGGTGCGTTCTCTCATCCGCTTGTCTGTAAGGTTCGGGAGCAGGGATAACTTAATAGACCGGAACCCAGGCTGAGATGCTTGCACTCCGGTCTTAATATCTTGTAACTAATCCTGTGCGGTTGTTGCAGGCAGCGCATTGTAGTAGGCAACAAACGCCTTGGTAACATTGTTACGGCTGTCAAACCCAAGTAGCAGACCTGAAGCGTCCAATGGGGCCGCATCAAACATAAGAGTGAAACCCTGGCTAACGGTATAGTCTTGAAGCTTCTTCATAATATCGGCCGAAACCGGTCCAAGAATCACCTGCCGCCTTTGAGCAAATCGGGTCTTTACGTCTTCGTCCTTGTACTTGTACTGCCTTACAAGTGAGTTGTAATCAGCTACCTTCTTTTGATAATCAGCCGGCACCTGGGGGTTCTTCTGCATCGTATCGATTTGTGTCTTCATCGTCTGAAGACGGGTTTCCATGTTCTTCACCTCTGCAAAATCACCCGTAAACTCATCATTGAGCTTCTTCTCTGCGGCAATATATTTCGTGATGCCGTCCTTAGCTCCAAATGCTCTCGTATCTACAACTCCGATCTTTCCTGCCTGAGCCTGTGCCATTAGACCAACTGCGGTAAATGCCGCAATAAGCGCAAGGCCGCCAATTCTCTTAAAAACTCTCATCGTCCCTCCAAGCGTATTTCTAAACATAAATGCCATTTATCCCGATTATATAACTTTCGCTTTGATGTGGGCAGGCCCCGGCATGTTGTAAGCTTCCCTTAATTAAGTCTAGAAAACCTCAATAGAAGCTCTCTTCCGATTATTAAGGGTTCCCGAAATTGTCTGGAATTCTCTACACCTCTTCGTTAACTACCCCGAAATGACGTGCAACCTACCGAAATCGGGCAGAATTCGATCAATATGACCGACCGTAGTAGCCACAGTCCAAGCCTGTAACATACTGCTTCCACACATTTTAGGTGTTGTCGCAAAAGTTTGGCACATCTCTTGCCGATATGTATTGCGGGAGGCATGAGATGAAAAAAACTCTTAACCAACTTTTAGCCGAAAAACTTGCGCGCGTTGCACTCCCGAACGACGCCGAGTCCAATCGCAACCTCGAACTAGAGGAAAGCACATCCGAGAACCATCAGCACGAAATAGAATCGGTACTGGTTGATTTTGACTTCGATGTCGAAAACCAGAATGAATTCGATATCTATATTACGATCAAACAGTTCTGGAATGACTGGAATCCGTATCTCACGGAAGTCCAGTAATTCGATTTTTTTCTGACTATTGCGTCGCCGGGGCGAAGTACAGTTGGACAAGCAGAATCGTATCCATGTAACAGTGCGCTAAGACCAGCGGCCAGAGGCCGCGACCGTTCAAAATAAAGGAGATTCCAAGCGCTGCCCCCATGAACGTTGTTTGGACAATTCCCATTGCTCCCCACTCGAAGTGAGCAAATCCGAATATGAGCGAGCTCAATAGTAGTGCTCCCAGCATCGAGTTCCTGGAATCGCCGCCAAAGAATCGCTCCAGTCTTGAGATCAGGAAACCTCGGAAAATTAGCTCTTCACCAAAAGAAGAAACGATATAAACGCCTGCCAGGCTGATTATCAGCATCGGCAGGTTCCCGCTCAAATAATTGTAGTTGGAAAAATCGGCCGGCTCGGGTATCCCGACGATGTTAGCCATTATGATCGAACCAATTACAAATGCTGCCAGGGCAAAGACAAAAACCCCTATTGATTTCAGTACTGTGCGGATGATGTTCGCTCTCGATAATTCGGACGCGATCAATCCAATCTCCGAAGCATTCTCTCCATTTCGTTTGAACAGGATTCCGATCAGGAAGAACATCACAATGTAACCTGCCCAGATAAGTCCGATCAGCGTCATTGGACTTTCAATGCTCAGCAACTTATACAGAATGATCAAAATGGTAACCGGCGAAAAGACGATCAGAATCTCAAAAACCGGAGTAAACTTGCTTCCGTGAATCACTTCAGGGCTGTTTTCGATTCGATCTTCCATATTCATCTCCCCAGGTATTCCATTACCTCGTCGCACCATTTCAAGCGTCCCTCGATAGCGAGGATTCCGTGCCGAAGCGTGAGCATGAACACGCCGCATTGTTTCGCCCGCTT
>JABDKD010000122.1 GCA_013003215.1 Pyrinomonadaceae bacterium | reverse complement strand
CAAAACGAATTAGAGAAGTTGCGACGGAACATGAGGTTCCACTTTATGAGAATCCACCGCTGGCACGCGCTCTCTACAGGGTTGTCGAACCGGACCAGATCGTACCGATCGAATTCTTCGGAGCGGTTGCCGAGGTCCTCGCCTATGTCTATCGCAAGGATGAGGAGGCGGGACAGGGTTCCTAATTCCAAGTTCCAAGTTTCAAGTTTCAAGTTTCAAGTTCCAAGTTTCAGGATTCAAGTTTGGGGTTTCCCAGAATGTGCCACATAGGCACAGAGATTCTATTAGCGGAAAGCCCACAAGAGTCTCCTGCCGCCAGCTTCCCCTCTCGCTTTCCCGCTCTTTCGTGTATTTCATGGGCCCATTTCTTCTCTGTGCCTCTGTGGCAAAACCAGTTTAAGCTTGTTTTTCATTAAAATATTCCTATAATTTGGGTAGTTGACGATCCTTAACTCCTTCTTCTTTCCACATGGACGTTACCCGAGACTCCCAAAATGAAAAAACAATCAGACTCCCCGATTGGTACCGCAACTGCGCTTGAACCGGATGCCGGACAGCTGTTTTCCGAGCTCGGATTGAGCGCCACCTTCTTTGACTCTATGCCTGCCGAGATCGTTGTCGTCGGACTCGACGGAACGATCCTCGCTTCGAATGATCATTTCAGAGAATCCTACGGAGATCTGTCAGGAAAAATGTGGACATCCCTCCTGGCAATGGATGCGGCGGAAGCCGAACTGCAGCTTCGAAATGCTGCAAACAAACAAGTTCACAGCTTTGAGAGTGCTTATAAAACAAACGGCAACGCGGTGCAGGAATTCCGGATCGATGCTTACAAGCTCGATACCCATTCAACAAAGATTGCCCTCGTCCACCGACCGCTCGAGCAACCGCAATACGGCTTCTGGGATCCCAAGCAAACCGTGCAACCTGACTTGGGTATTGACACCGAAAGCGCGCAGGAGTTTTATCGGGTCTTCACTGAGCAGAGTGAGTATGAAATCGCCAGGTTTGATTTGGAACCGCCAATTAAGGTTGAAGCTCAGTCTGAATTTCAGATCTCTGAGATCGTACGCGGAGCGAAACTTGTGTTTCACTCCAAACCAAATCTCGACGGTGATCAAGCGATAAGCGTCCAGGAAAAAGGAATCTCGTTCGGCGGTTTCTTTGGTTCGACCGAAACTGCCGGAGATATAGCACGCGCATTTGTCGATTCGAGTCACCGGCTCCTGCGTACCGAATTGATCGAATCCACCCGCGACGGAAAAGAACTATATTTTCACACCAATCTCCTTGGGGTTATCGAACAAGGAAAGCTTTGCCGACTCTGGCTTTCCAGGCGGGACATTACTCTCCGTAAGCAGGCTGAAAAAGCATATCTGGTAGCCGAAGATCAGTTGCGCCAGTCGCAAAAGATCGAACCGATCGGACGACTTGCGGGCGGGATAGCACACGACTTCAACAACTTCCTCGCGGTGATCATGCTTCAGGTCGAGATGATGAGGCAGGAGATCGATGAAGATAATCCACTTAACAAACGCATCTCTGAAATCTCAGGCGTAACAAACAAGGCCGCCAATATGGTCAAGCAGCTGCTGGCCTTCGGTCGGAAGCAGACGATGCGACCCCAGAATGTGGTTCTCAATGATGTTGTTGAAGAATTCATCAAGATGATAAAGACCCTGATCGGCGAGGACATCGAGATCATAGTCGATATCGATAAGGAACTTGGCGTTTGTTACGTGGATCCGAATCAAATGACACAGATCCTTATGAACCTTGCGGTAAACGCGAAGGACGCGATGACCGATGGCGGGGAACTGACAATCTCAACAAAGAATCTTTCGATAGATTCAAACACGTTCAAGCACCGCGCACAGCGCAAAGGCAAGTACATAGAGCTTGCAGTTAAAGACACCGGAATCGGCATGACCGCTTCAACCCGAAAGCACGTCTTCGAGCCATTCTTTACTACCAAGGAAGCCCATAAAGGCACGGGACTGGGGCTGGCAACAGTCTATGGAATCGTAAAACAGTCAAAGGGATTTATCTGGGTCGACAGTAAGCTGGACGAAGGCACGACCTTCAAAGTCCAGTTTCCGAGAGTCGACCGCGCTGCTGCCGCAGTGAAGCTGGCAAAGGCGGAAACCATTCCCAGGGGAAACGAAACTGTGTTGCTCGTCGAGGATGAGGATCTCATCCGGGAGACCTCAAGCGAGGTACTCACTTCGTTGGGTTACAAGGTGCTTGTAGCGAAAGATGGTGAGGAGGCGATGAGAATCGCCAAGAGCCATGAAAACGAGATCAACCTGCTTTTGACCGATGTCGTGATGCCAAAAATGAACGGTCACGAGCTGGCAAAACGTATCCGTCGAAAGTTCAAAAACCTCTCAGTACTCTTTATGTCGGGCTACGCCGATGACATCATCACACGGCACGGCATCCTTGAAGAACATGTTCACTTCCTCGGTAAACCCTTCTCTCCATTAACCTTAGCAGAACGCGTGCGGACGGCGTTGAGCGAGAGGGCGTGATGGCGTGATGGCGAGATAGCGGGAATGCGGGATTGCGGGATTGCGGGATTGCGGGATTGCGAGCGTATTCGATCTCACTTGATTGTCCAGTTTTCCGGCTTAGACATAATCGAAAC
>JABDKD010000111.1 GCA_013003215.1 Pyrinomonadaceae bacterium | reverse complement strand
GGACTGAGGACTAAGAACTAAGAACTAAGAACTAAGAACTAAGAACTAAGAACTAAGAATTCGGGCTTATCCACTCCAGATTGGCACGTGCTGAGAGTCCAACGCAGTTGGAGCGCGGGCATCCTGCCCGCTTGAGCGAAGCGAAAAAAGCGAATACTCTTTGGGATTTTCGATGCGGGACGTGAGGGTCTTCCAAATCCGTCATCATTTTGGAATCGAAGGATTCTCAATCTTCAACCATCAATCTTCAATCATCAATCTCCAACCATCAATCCTCAATCATCAATTAAGAATACGTCGGCATCAATCCCGGCTTTTTCCTCGCATTCGACGCCTGCTCCCATGCGTACGCGATTCCTATCAATTTCGGCTCTGTAAACGCCGGACCGAAGAACGACATGCCAATTGGCATTTTGTTCAACCATCCTGATGGGACCGTGATGTTCGGATATCCCGAAACTGCCGGTATAGACGAGCTTCCTACATACTCCCTTGGACTATCACCCTGAACGAGATCGATCAGCCATGGCTGGGCATTCGAAGGCGCGACAAAAGCGTCAATACCGTGTTTCTCCGCGACCAGGTCGATACCCTCATCCTGGGTCATGAACTTGCTGCGCATCAGTGCGAGTTTGTATGCCTTGTCGGTCAAAGGGCCCTTCTCCTGGGCCTTCTCAAAGATTTCTTGTTTGAAGTATGGCATCGATTCATCGGCGTGGTGGTTGTTGAACTCGATCATCTTTTTGAGCGAATTGTGACGGCCGCCGCGTTCTTTCAGGTACTTATTCAGATCGGCCTTGAATTCATACAAGAGAACCTCGTATTCATCATCACCAAACTTCCTGAAATGCGGAAACTCGACATCGACCAGTTCCGCACCCTGCTTCTTGAGCTCTTCGAAATTCGACTCCATCAGCTCGTCAAGTTCAGAATTTCGACCAAAATACTGTCGCATTACCCCAATCTTCGCTCCCTTCAACGCATCTTCTTTCAGAGATTTCGTGTAATCGATCGATCGCGATTTTGCCGCAGACGTAATGGAATCACTTGGGTCATGACCCACCATCACGGTCAAAAGCGCGGCTGCATCGGCGACTGTTCTCGCCATCGGACCGGCGGTGTCCTGACTATGAGCTATCGGGATAATTCCACTTCTCGATACAAGCCCAAGCGTTGGTTTTATACCAACAATCCCGTTGATCGATGCCGGACATACGACCGAGCCATCGGTTTCTGTTCCGATTGCTACCGCTGTTAGATTAGCTGATGTAGCGACGCCGGATCCTGAAGATGACCCGCAAGGCGTCCGGTCCAGAACGTACGGATTTCTTGTCTGTCCGCCGACCCCCGACCATCCGCTGGAACTGTTTTCAGAACGGAAGTTAGCCCATTCACTGAGATTCGTTTTCGCGATCAGCACGGCACCGGCTTTTCTTAGCTGCTGAACTACAAACGCGTCTTTTTTTGGTTTTGGGGCGTCGACGAGGCCAAGGCTTCCAGCTGTGGTTCGCATCCCGTCAGCAGTGTCGATGTTGTCCTTTATAACGACCGGAACTCCATGCATCGGCGAGCGCGTCTTACCTGCAGCCCGCTCCTTGTCCATCTGTTCCGCGATCATTACCGCGTCCGGATTCTTCTCGATTATCGAGTTAAGTTTCGGGTCAATTGCCTTTATTCGGGACAAATAGGTCTCAACAAGCTGTTTTGCACTGACCTCTCCTGAGGTCATTGCTTTCTGCATTTCGACGACCGTCGTTTCCTCGACATCAAAACTGGCTTTCAAAGAACTGCCGCCTTTAGCTTTGCTATTCATGATTAGTAGTGCGCTTCCGGATGCTCCTATTTGCAGAAAATCGCGACGGGAAATTGGCATTAGATCCTCCTAAACATTTGCTTTGTGTAAGCTTAACCGTCTTTTCGAATCGTTTGCAAATTCAGCAATCGAAAGAGGTTCAGCGACCCGAAGTACATTCATATTGAATTAATGGAATTCAAAATTCTGTTGAAACATCTTACGACCATGCGAGTTCGCGGGTGTTCTAAGTCGCTAAAATCGAAAATGAAGGCGATGCAATTTCTTTGGTACCACTTTCCTGAGCGTGTATAGTACTGAAATACGCGCACGATAAAAGAAATGGAAAGAGCTAAAAAAGCAACCATTTGATTCAAAAGCTGGGCAAATAATCGAAGAGGCCGATCTCGCTGAAAGGTCAGAAGACATCGTGGGCTTGCTTAAGAGCCTCGAACCGATTTGGAAGCTCGGTGAAGACCCGGATGTATCTGGATATGATTCCAGGACCGGCGATTAGCTTTTATTGGTTTCGAGGGGGGCTTATGTCCGTCAAACCAAATGATGCGAGAGATCGGGATGCAGACACCGGCGAACCGGTTTACACATATTTGATCAACCAAAGAGAAGAAATCGTATCGGTAAGTGACAGCTGGATCGAGTTTGCTCTTGAAAACAACGCGAGGGAGCTTGTGGATATTGTCGGCCGATCGCTCTATGAATTTATAGGTCATAAAGAGGTAAGTGACTTTTACAGGCATCTCGTTGAGAAGGTTCGGCGAACCGGAGGGGCGCTGCTAGTACCGTTCAGGTGTGACGGACCAACAATTCGCAGGTTCATGGAGCTTTTAATCGAGCGTAACGGTGAAGACATTAAGTTTGAGGGTAGAACGGTTCGAACCGAACCTCGGGACAGTGTCTCGCTTTTTGACCCCTTAATAGAGCGCGCCGGCGATAAGTTGGAGGCGTGTAGCGTTTGTCAGAATTTGCACCTAGACGGTTCCTGGGTAGACCTCGAGATTGCTCTTCGGACGCGAAAGCTTTTCTATCGGAATTCATCTCCTAACCTTGATTATTCGATCTGCCCGCGTTGTAAAGAAAAACCGGTGTTCAGTTAACTGACTCAAATCTGTCGTTTTCCTGAAAGTCGTTTGAAACGCAAACGCGCCGGGACAACGGTCCTTGGATCTTATTTTGTAAGTGTTTGAAAAAAGGGGAGAGCTGTCTCTCGACAGTCTAAGGTGTGCGGCGATTACGCTTGTTATGCTTTGCGCGCCAGATAGTCCGGCTGTTCTTGTTCTGCCGCTTGTGAAGTCTCACCCGCTCACGCTTTGTAACGACACCGTCAGACTTGGCTCGCTTTTTGGCTTTTTGAGTCCTGAACTGCTGTTTCTGCAGCTTTTTGAACTCCCTGCCCGTGACCGAACCGTTCTTGACGCCTTTGAATATGCGCTTCTGCTGGTTTTTCTGTCTTTTAGTAATGCCGGGTGTCTTGGTCTGAGCCGAAGCTACTACCGTAAGCCCAAACATTACAACAATTGACGCAATAAAGAATAGCAATGATTTTTTCATTACCAACCTCCGTTATTTTATTTTTGCGCCAGCGCTGACGTGTTTATAGGACGGGAGAAATCCCGTTTTGGTCGAGAATTTTTTGTTCAATGGACAATGCGCCGATGGACAATGGATAGTCTGGTGAAGAATTCAGTAGGCCAAACGGGGAACGCTGGACAATTACAAGGGAAGCCGTCCGTAAAACAATTGCAAACATTGTCGATCCCATTGACGCTAATGAGCCTTGATATAGGTTTCCCTTTGCAGATTGACCAATTCCACAAGATTGTTTGTATTTTGTTCGGTCGACGCGTAGTTCGTTATACATGCCCTGATCGTGGCTTTTCCATCGATCGGATAGGTCGAGACCCAAGCATTTCCTGATGCTACTAGTCTGTTGGCAATGAAGTTAGCGAAATCCGGTTCATCTTCAAAACGCTCATCACTAAAGCAGACGACCGGAAGGGAAGTGTTGTTTAGAACCTTCCAACCGTTTAAGAGAAGATTCTCTTTTAGTTTTTCTCCGAGTTTCAGTTGATGGGAAATCGTTTCGTCGTAACCCTCCCAACCAAAAACCAGCAGCGACAAATACAGCTTTAGTCCGATAAATCTTCGCGACCATTGAATCGAATGGCTATATGAGCCGATCATCTTGATTTCATCCTCATCAGCCGGCATGTAATCCGTTTCGATGCTAAAGGTCTTCCTAAGAATGTCAGAATGCCTGGTAATAAACAGGCTCGCCGCCATTGGAACCGAGAGCCACTTGTGCGCGTCAAACGTGATCGAATCCGCCAGTTCAATTCCCTCTATCAGGTGTCGATGTTCTTTAGTTAGCGCTACAGCCCCTCCCCACGCCGCGTCAGCGTGCAGCCAGCAACCGTACTTGGCCGCGAGCCTTGATAGCGCTCTAATCGGATCGATACCACCGCTGCCTGTGGTTCCGAGCGTCGCAAAAATCAGGAACGGTTCGTGCCCATTAGCGATGTCTTCTTTAATCTTGCTTTCCAGGGATTCTGGTACCATTTCCTGCTTTTCATCTACAGGAACATAGGTGATTGATTCAGTACCGAGCCCGCAAATCCGAGCGGATTTGATAACGGTGTGATGGCTCTCGGTCGAGCAATAGATTTTTGGTGTTGCTCCGATCGCCGCAACACCGCGTTGTGCGACGGAAGGAAACTTGAAGTTAATCGCGCACAAAACAGCGGTCAAATTTGCTTCGGCACCGCCAGATGTGAATACACCGTCCGTTTCTTTATCGGCATAGCCAAACTTTTTTCCGATCTCGTGAATGAGCATGTCCTCTACTTCCGATGCGAACGGCGCATGGCTCCACGCAGCCATCTGGGGGTTGAAAGTGGCGGTGATCGTATCGGCGACAATAGATGGGAAATTCGCCCGCGGGTTGAACAAACCAAAATAATCCGGATGCGGGGTGTGGACTGCGAATTCCTTTAGACATTCGATAACGTGTTCAATTGCTTCTTCCGGCACTTTGGGAGAATCGAAATCATCGATCACATTACGTTGTACATGACCGCGTTCGATTGCGGAAGATGTTTTGAGATCGCCAGTGTTTTCATAGAAGTTTTCGAGCGATTCTATTGTCGAATTCCAAACTTTCTTTCTTTTTGAACTATCAAGATCGAAACTCATAGTTTTACTTTCCTTTTGATATTAGCTATAAAATGTATAGTGGCATTCACACTGTTGAATGTCAAAGCAAATCAGAGCCGGGCCGTCGCCCGTAAACCCCGTTGTTCTATACAGTTACTGTCACCCGAGATAGTGTGCGCCAAATGGCAGTGAGCACAATCAACCGCCTCGAGAAAACAAAATGATAATTGATGGCGAAGAGTTCCGATACCTTGTAGGCGGTAAAGAGTTTCATTGTCCGGTTGATGTGACTATGAATTACATCGGAGGGAAGTGGAAGAGCGTCGTGCTTTTCTATCTTGGGCAGCAACCCCTAAGGTTTGGAGAGTTGAAAGAAAAAATCCCTCAGATCACCGAAAAGATGCTTTCATTGCAATTGAAGGCTCTCGCAAAAGATGATTTTGTCGAACGCACAGTAGTTCCGGATACGCCTCCGAAAGTTGTTTATTCACTTACAAAAGACGGCGAGAGCCTTATGAACCTCGTCTCTGAAATGGAAAGATGGGGCGAGCAGATCGTGAGAAGTCGTGGAAAGCTGAAGAAGGTTGGGGCTGGGAAGCGGCCCTGAAGCGTTCCAAGTTCCAAGTTTCAAGTTCCAAGTTCCAAGTTCCAAGTTCCAAGTTCCAAGTTTCAAGTTTCAAGTTCCAGGTTCTTAGACAAGAAGCGTTTTTTAAAGCGATTAAGGCGCGACCTCTTAAGCTGCGAATTCTACACTCCAACTCCGATCCAAAACACTCAGGCCGAAATGGACCACGGTCTTGGAGCTACAAAGCTTACCAATTGCAGGGCCTTTAGGCGGAAACGTATAGAAACCATCGTAAAGGTCGCTCGGTCCTGAGAATGGCTGACTGGAGGTTTCGCTTCGCTCAAGCGGGCAAGATGCCCGACCGCTTCAGTTACAAATTCCACACTCCAACTCCGATCCAAAACACTCAGGCCGAAATGGACCGCGCACATCCCTGTCCGCTCGAGCGGTAGCGAGACCACCGTCTCGGAGCTGTGAGTTTTTGCCCCAATAGTGGGCGTTTCGCGAAAGTGTATTGAAGCCAACTCAAAGGTCGCTCGGTCCTGAAGATGGCTGACTGGAGGTTTCGCTTCGCTCAAGCGGGCAAGATGCCCGCGCTCCACCTCGTTGAATATTCTTTCAGAAGCGAGCTGGAGTGCATAAGCCTGAATTTTCAGCCCTCAGCACTCAGGCCTCAGCACGCAGACCTATGGCGTCTTCCGCGGCTTCGCATTCTTCACATACTTGTCCATCCAGCGGAATTGCTCCCATAGAACATGCTCTATCGATTCGCGCGCGCGGTAGCCGTGCGACTCGAATGGCAGCATAACTAGCCTCGCCGTTCCGCCGTTTCCGCGGATTGCCGCAAACATACGCCTGGACTGCATCGGATAGGTCCCGGAATTGTTGTCCGCTTCACCGTGGATCATAAGCATCGGCTCGTTGATCAAGTTGGCGCGCATAAACGGCGAAAGAATGTAGTAACTTTCCGGAGCTTCCCAGAAAGACCTGCGTTCCGATTGGAATCCGAACGGCGTAAGCGTTCTGTTGTAAGCACCGCTTCTTGCAATGCCCGCACGGAATATGTCCGAGTTTGCAAGCAAATGTGCTGTCATGAAGGCGCCGTAAGAATGACCGCCTACACCGACTCTGTCGGGATCGATAACACCCATCTCAGCCCCCTTGTCTACCGCTGCCTTCGCCCCCGCGACGAGCTGTTCAATGAACGTGTCGTTCACCGTCAACGGGTCCCCAACAATCGGCACAGTCGCGTTGTTTAAGATCGCGTATCCTTGCGTCAAAAGGAACAGGTGCGAGTAGCTTCCTATTCTCGTAAATCGATTTGTCGAACCTGATACCTGTCCCGCCGTTGCGGCACTCGTAAACTCGCGCGGGTAAGCCCAGAGAAGAGCTGGAAGTCGTTCTCCCTTTTTGTAGTCGGGCGGCAAATACAGCGTAAATGATAAATCTACTCCATCCGCCCTTTTGTATTTCACGAGCTTTTTGGTGATACCCCTGAGTTGAGGCGTCGGATCCTTAAAGTTGGTAAGTTTCTTGGGAACAGCAGGTTTGCATTTCACATAAGGACGGCACGCGTGTTTGAGCCAAAAGTTTGGCGGATCGGTTGACGACTCGCGCCTGGTAATAAACGATATTATTCCTCCGGACTTTACGACCCCGACAACGGACTCATAATGGTCTCCACCCGAACGAAAAAGCTGATACGGTTTCTTATCGGCCTTCATTAGACGCAGGAACGGCCTGTCTCCCTGTGGAGACGCCCCACTGCCCGTTAAAAGAACTCCCATCGACGTCTCGGCGATAACCGACTTTCCGTTTGGCAGCATCTTCATGACCGGGTTACCGATTGCGTTGTATCGATCCCGAACGTTTAGGTCGGAGATTAACTTCGGTGCCGAAGCCAAATCCCTTTTATAATTGCTTGAGAATATACGGCGCCGGCGGGTATCGCGATCATAATCATAAAACCACATAAACCCCTTCTTTTCAGAAAATAGACGGCCTGAATAACGGTTTTCGATCATCATCACGTCTTTAGGTTTGTTTGTGAACGGACTACTCAAGATAACGAGTTTGTCTCTGAGCCTTGCCTTTTTCCTGGGGTCGCCGCCGTCGAGGGCTTCGGCCCACATCAAGGATGCGGGTTCGGTTGGAATCCAGTCATAGCTTCGCGGTCCTTCCGCTACGCCGCCAACAGGAAGATTGTCCTGAAGCGGAATGTCCGCAATTGTCTTTACTTTTTTTCCGCCCTTGTCCCATACCTCGACGTCTTCGCCAAAAAACCAAACAGGAAACAGGTAAGAAAACGGTTTCTTTATTCTTGCGGTCAAAAAATATTCCCCGCTAGGTGACGGAGTCGCATCGGAAAAGATACCCGGTGTACCAAGCTTTCTTATCGAGCCGTCAAGGCCGACAACGCTTACTTGGGAAGTAGCGTAGTATTCGAACATCGCTTCATCGGCCGGAGAACTCAGAAGATCCTGATACGTGCGTATCGCCGCCGCGCGGCCGGATGTTTCCTGAATGCTTGGAGATTTGGGAACAGCGTCCGGTTTCGGTGCGGGGCCCCGATCCGTCGGAACCGTGTGTACTACAAGGCTCTCCTGATCGGGCATCCATTGAAATCCGCCAAATACAGTATTCACACTTACACCGCTAATCCGATTCGTTTTACCCGTTGCGGTTTCGACAATGTGCAGTTCAACCTCTTTTTCTGCGATATTCGCCACCGCCAGGTATTTTCCGTCTGCGCTCCAACGGGGATTTATCAATCTGGCTCCCTCGGGCAAAGCTATTTTGCGACTCTTTCCCGAATCTATGTCTTGAATTGTCAAACCCACAAAATAGCGCTGAGTCGATCGGGAATTCGATGCAGGATTTATTCGAAGCCCGGCTAATCTGAGCATCGGCTGAGCCATATCCTTCAAAGTTGGATAGGTAACCGGTGTCAACAAAGCCATTCGATCCTTTGAAGGGCTTAACGAAGCTGCGGGAAACGCCGGAGCGTCAAGGATGTCGACTATCTCCTGAGGAGGACGCTCATATTTTTGAGCAGCAATGGCCCCACAAAGTGTGAAAGTTATCGTAAGTGCTATGAATACGCGGTTTAATGTTTTCATGATCTCCTCAAGCGGGTTTTTGATGTGTTTGGCTCAACAATAAAACCATTGTTGAGCGCCTCATTCAATTTTCTGGCGATTCACAATAATCGCATTATTTGCATCCGAAATTCAAAAAAGAAGCCGCCCATTGAATGGACGGCTGATATTGGAGCGTGCTGAACCGGCTCTCACTCGTTATCACGAATCACACGGGCACCAATGTCGACTCCTGAGAACCAGTTTCTCAACAAGGTTTCACTAAGCGGGTCACCTTCGCTCCCGACGCCATGCTGGTCATCGAGGTAGTTGACGTGCTGCTCGACTCCAAAACCGTTTCCGGGCGTAAGTGCCTTCAGGATCGCACCGAGACCGGGTGCGCGCCTGTTTCTCGAAATTCCGAAATACTCGGGTACAACATCACCCCGGTGAGCGATCCCGCTAAATCTCACCGCCGCCGGAAAATCCGTTACCTCGGCCGCAGCCCCAATACCTAGGAATCGCACGCGAGCAAGCAGTTCGTCGGCCTTGGCCCTGCCATGATTTGCGACAAGATGGTCTTCGACCCTGCGAAGCGCGTCAGCGGCAATTGCACCACCCTGGCTGTATCCCGCGACGTTCACAGGGCCCTCGTGTGAATTCAGTTGGTCGATGATGAGGTTTACGGCCGTCGTTGAAGCCGGGGGATTGTTCAATGCGTTGTATTTCGCCCACTCGCCCCCCTCCTGACCGAAAGCGGCTGAAGTCATAGTTTCCCTGTAAACCCTCGCTCTCACCATAAATGGAAGCTCAAGCCCATGACGCAGGGTCC
>JABDKD010000098.1 GCA_013003215.1 Pyrinomonadaceae bacterium | reverse complement strand
CCAGAAACCTGAGCGCGATCACAAGAAGAATTAAGACAGCTTTTAAGGGCTCGGAAGAATGCGAGCCGGGCGGTACTGGCGGAGAAAAGTGTGTAAAGCTAAACGTTACAGGGAGTTCCCGATCGATCATCGCAAAGAGCCCGATCCTGAAGAAACTCGTAGCAGACGGTAGCCTCCATGTCGTAAAAGCGATCTATGAAATGGAATCCGGAGAAGTTAAACGCTTTTAAAGAAGAGTTCTCGCAAGACAAAGGTCATTTTCGCAACTGCTGTCACGAAAAGGGCTCAGTATTTGATTCTAGATATTCTAACGCGCCCAGGGCGGCTTAACACCATTCATCCTGGCATAAGCGACCGATTGACCGAGATGGTTTTGACAATGAACCGCGAGAGTAAGCAAGACATCCCGCGAAGTCCTCTTTTGCCCAAAAAAGTCAACTTCTTTTCCAAGATCCTCTTCCTTCAGTTTCATTATCTGCATTCCAGCCGTTTCAAAAGAAAGCTTTAAATAGTGAAGCACTTGCTTTCGGTCCGTAACTTTTTCCATTTCCTTGGGAAGATCCGAAGGCACATCTGCTCCTAACGCTTTGGAAATCAAAAAGTTAGCATTGGCTACGTGCATCCACACCTCTGTGTTCGACCGGATTCCTTCGGCCGGACGCCAACTCAACTTTTCATCGGGCGTCGCTTTTGCCAGAGAAATGTATTTCCCCGCGGCATCCTTTAGCTGGGCGATTACTTCCCCCTTAAACCCCGGAATCTTATCTTCCTTCTTTGGCGCATCATCACTTTGGGCTGAAACCGTTATCGCACCAAATGTAAACACGGCTAACGAAAACAAAATAGCGACTCTCTTAGACATAGTTACTCCTGCTTAGATAATTTCGGAACTTTTAGTTAGAACAGATACAGCAAAAACGATCGCTATGTTTCAATACTTCATTGGTTTTGATTTATTCCGAGGTTTTTCATCCGTCGATAAAGATGACTCCGGTCCACCCCCATCGATTCGGCCGCTTTTGAAACGTTGCCGTCGAATTCTTCCAGTTTGTGGATAATGTACTCTCGCTGGTACGCGTCGGTGGCCTCTTTAAATGTAGGAAACCGATAAGATGATGAAGGTCTTTCGCCATTGGACCTAAGCGGGGGAAGGTCTCCTATGCCGACCTCATCTGCCTCGGTCATTATCACGAGCCGCTCGATGGTGTTTCGCAGTTCCCTGACATTTCCGGGCCAGGTATATTCCTGCATTTTATAGATTAATTCCTCACTTAGTTTCTTAGGCTGTTTCCCGTAGTCCCATGAATACCTTTTGTTGAAATGCTCGATCAAAAGGGGGACATCCTCCAGGCGGTCACGTAAAGGGGGTATTTGAAACGGTATGACATTGAGCCTGTAAAACAGGTCCGAGCGAAAGCCACCCTCTTCAATCAGCATGTCAAGCGGTTTGTTGGTAGCCGAAATCACCCGCACGTCAACGCTCACGGGGGTATTGCTTCCGACCGGCTCAAACCTCTGCTCTTCAAGAACCCTGAGCATTTTTGCCTGGACCCGTGGACTCATATCGCCAATCTCGTCAAGGAACAGCGTTGCACCGTCAGCGATTTCGAATTTCCCCTTTTTTTCTTTCGCAGCACCCGAAAACGCTCCTTTCTTGTGACCGAAAAGTTCGGATTCCACCAATTCTTCCGGAATAGCTGCGGAATTTATTTCCACAAAAGGAGCACCTGCTCGTTTCGACTGAGCATGTATCCCGCGTGCGACAAGCTCTTTTCCGGTCCCTGATTCACCCGATATCAATACTCGTCCGTCCGTGGGGGCCACAACCTCGATTTGCTTTCGAAGCGCACGGATCGCCACAGACTCTCCGATCATCTGGTACTCCTGGCGTATCTGCTCCGCAAGCGATTCGTTCGCGCGCTCAAGTTCCTTTTGCCGGATCGCGTTACGGACGGTCAAGACAGTCCTGTCCAACGAGAGAGGCTTTTCAATAAAATCGAATGCTCCAAGCTTTGTAGCGTTTACAGCTGTTTCAATATTTCCATGGCCCGAAATCATTACAACAGCCGTTTCAGTTCCGCTTTCTTTGAGGGACTCTAGAGCTTTCAATCCGTCCATCCCTGGTAGCCAGACATCCAGCAAAATGCAGCTAAAATGTTGATTCTGAGCAATTTCAACGCACTCCTCACCTGTCGACGCAGTGAGGACTTTGAATCCTTCGTCTTCAAAAACGCTCTTTAACGTGTCGCGGATTCCCTTTTCGTCGTCCACTATGAGTATCGATTTCACAGGCATATCAAACTACTTGCGCGTGTAAACTTGTACCAATTCCACATCAGAAAAACAACAAAAGACATGAAAGTTCGGCTATGGCATGAGACTTGCCACCTGTTTAGTGACATTTAGAAGGATTGCCGCTCATCATGAAAACTAAATCGGAAATAAAACGAAAACATCATTACGGGTTCTCACTTGTCGAATTGCTGATCGTGATAGTTATCATTGGAATACTCGCTGCTGTAGCGATTCCGAATTTATTGAAAGCAAGGCGCTCTTCGAATGAGGCGTCGGCTATCAGTAGTCTCAGCTTGTTGTTCAGAGCTGAACAGACATTCAAAAACTCGAGTGGAAATGGGAACTACACCAGTTTGACGGGCTTATACGCCAATGGGCATATCGATTCAGTGCTCGGATCTGTGCCCCACAGAAAGAGCGGATACGAGTTTCAGATCGATCTTTACGCGCCTTCACCCGGAGTGGAGGCCAAGTTTGACCTTAGAGGACGGCCGGTAATCCACTCTCTTACGAATTCGGCTACCGGCACCGGTGCACGGGATTTCGGCACCAATGAAGTGGGCGGAATATTCGAAACTACAGACAACACGCCCGTGCTCTTCGATTCAACGACAAGACTCGCCCAGGGCACGGCAGTTCCCGTTGACCGGTAACGCTCTCAAGTCGACAGAATTTCATTCAAATTGACTGAGTGGGAGTTCCACAATCATCAGCGAACCGCCGCCGAAATTGTGTGCAGCCTGTATAGTCCCTTTGTGTTCGCGCACGATCCTCTGGACGATTGCCAGCCCTAGTCCGGTGCCCCGGCCTTTTGTCGAAAAATATGGCTGAAAAAGCCTCGCAAGATGTTCCGAAGCAATACCGGCCCCATTATCAGAGATTTTGATCCTGACGATCTGTTTAGCTTCGTCGAGTTCAGTGCTGACCACAACCAAATTCCGGTCATCCTCAACACGAAACGACTCAATCGCATTGTCTATTAGGTTTACGAAGACCCGTTTTAATTGTTCGCGGTCAGCCATAATCACAGGCACATTCGGATCCAGTCTCATCTCGATCGCCGCCGAGAATTCCCTGTCTTCATAAAGCGAAACGGATTGTCTAATAACCTCGTCCAGGTCTAATTCGCTCATTTCCGGATCAGGAAGACGAGCAAACCTGGAAAACTCATCCACCATCGACTTGAGCGACGCAACTTCGTTCAAAATCGTCTCAGTACCCTCACTTACAACTTTTTCTGAAACACCATTACCACTGCCCGCAAACTTCTTCGCGATCCGTTCAGCGGATAATTGAATCGGCGTCAAAGGATTCTTGATTTCGTGGGCCATCCGTCGAGCGACTTCCTGCCATGCCGCGGCCCTTTGGGCGGTGATCAACTCCGAAAGGTCTTCGATGACGATAACGGTCCCTCCATCATTCGGAAGCCTCGAAGCTGCAAACGCGACTGTAATGCCTTTCGAATTGAACTGCTCTTCATCTGTTTCCCTGCTTAGCTCAGTCTGTTCAAATGAGTATCCGATTCTCCCCGACTGAGAAATCAGCTTTTCAAATACCGCCCTGTTATCCTCGCCTACGAGCTGACCGAGCTCGTATCCTATGTAATCGTCTTTTTGAAGGAGGAGCAGCCTTCTTGCCGCTCTGTTTATCGTTCTCACACGATTCTTGGAGTCGAACGATATGACCCCGGCGGAAAGCGACTGCAGAATAGTCTCGATATATCTTCGTCTCTCCTCTAACGCCTCGGACTTCTCTTCGAGCGCACCTGTCATCGCGTTGAAAGATCTGACGAGGAGTTCCAATTCGTCCTCAGCACGAACATTGACCCGATAGGAAAAGTCTCCGCGCGCGACCTCATCCGCCCCTTCGGCCAATGCCCTAATAGGGCGTGTAAGCCCCCTGGCCACATAAAATGCAGCCCACGACGAAGCAAATATAAGCAGGAAGGTCAACAACCCCAAAGTCGTCAGGCCAAGTTGTCTCACAAATATCTGACTCGCCTTTAGCCTGTCAAAATCATTCAGGGAACTGTTTACCAGTTCGCCAACGTCACCTTTCGGCCCGGCAGCCGGGATAATGACGAGTTTTTGTCCATCGCTCAGGTCTGCAAGAACAGCGTCGTACCCGCGGCCGTCAGACAAAAGAACATTGTTTAACTCTCCTCTCGCAATCAGATCTTTTAGTTCGGTCAGCTCTTTTTCTTCTTCGCCAAGACTCTCATCTTCGCTGGACATCACTGAGCGGTTCCTGTCGTCGATGACCTGAATAAAGGCAAGGTTACCGGCTAGACGCAATTCTTCAAGGACGGCTTCGTTTGTTCCCGTTCGTTTCAGAAGCTGGGCGACCATTTGAACTGTACGTTCCGCTTTTATCTGCTGATCTTCAGCGATATCGATTTGAAGTTTTCCTGCCTCGCGCACCACGTTCTCAGGAAGCTGCGTAAACCAGCGCTCCAGCGCCCTGTTCATAAACAGGTAAGAAAACACGGCCATCGCAATCAACGGCAGCAGCGTGATTCCAGCAAAATAAAGAAGCAATCGTCTTTTTAGTTTTGAACCAAGCTGTCTGGCCTTGGTCTGCTGCCGCAGCTTTATGAGACTTCGCGCGAGCATAAAGGCAAACACGATGAATGCAGCAAAGTTGAGCGAAGACAACGCATAGAGAATGAGGGTTTCACCGGAACCTGAAACCGGTAAAGACCTCCACACGTTGGATGATTGAAACATGAAGAGAAGCAGCAGCAATCCAAACACAACAGTAGCCAGAATCCAGGGGGGCCTTCTCTTCTTGGTGCCTGCATTTTCCTGTGAAGTATCCGACATCACGCCGTAATTCTAGCATGAAGTCCCGATTTGAGTTGATGGCGAATAGACCGAAGATCGGTTAGAATTTGCCGATGGCCGAATCACCTGAGACCTTGCCGATAACCCGGATCTTTTTTGACGCAAACCAGAAACTAAGAAGTGGATGGCGCTTCTTCCTGTTCTTTTCGCTGTTTATGGTAGCGAGTTTTCTGGTTGGGGGATTTTTGAGTGCAATCTTCGGATTGCTTCCGGTTGGTTTTTCTTCAAACTCACTAATAGCACGGGTTGGAGGATCAATTGTAGGTCTGATTCTCGCACTCGGAATCGGCTGGGTTTGCGCGAAGGTTTTTGAAGGGTTGCCGTTCAGGTCATTGGGGGCCTCGTTTACCAAGGGCTGGATAAAGGACTTCGGCCTGGGCATACTTTTTGGCTCATTATCGATCGGTCTTGCTGTTTTGATCGCAGCCGCATTTGGCGGGCTGAGATTTAGTTTCAACGGAGAGGCGGGCTCGTCCGCACTCCTCCTTACATTGGCGGTTACCTTCGTGATCTTCCTTTTTGGTGCAGCTTTTGAAGAAGCACTTATGCGTGGCTATATGCTGCAGACATTCATGAGGTCAAACCTGACCCCTCTAGGACTTATTCTCACTTCTTTTTTATTCGCTTCCGGCCATCTGGGAAACAACGCCGCAGCTCTCTTTTCAACTGCGAATACTGTGTTGGCAGGCGTTTGGCTCGCTGTCGGGTATCTAAGGACCCGAACACTTTGGTTCGCAACCGGATTACATCTAGCTTGGAATTGGGTTCAGGGTTCGTTTTTCGGTATTGAGGTAAGCGGGTTTGCCGATTTTGCAACCGCTCCCCTGTTCAAGGAAATCGATAATGGACCTGCCATTGTTTCCGGAGGTGATTATGGAATCGAAGGTGGTGTAGCCTGTACCATCGCGCTTGCCGTTTCTGCCGCAGCGATATGGTTTTTACCATTCCTAAAGGCGAACGCAGAAATGACCGCACTGACTTCTGCGCCAAAAGAAGAGAGAAAGGAGGCTTAGGAATTCGTTAGCTTTTTGTCCATCGCTGCGAGAAACTTTCTGACGTGCCGGGCGTTTTCTCCAAAATCGCTCTTACCAACCCTGGATTGCGATTTAACATCGACGCTCACCTGTCCAGGTGATCTTTCCTTGATTATCACTTCCAAGTCATCTGTAAACACAACTACGGGCACCTCAGCTTTGATCCGGAGTTCGGAGCCGCCATCCGTTTCGTCGGTTATTTTCCAACTCCCTCCCCAGGTCGTTAGCTGACCGATCACTTCCTTCGCCGTCTTTTTCACATCATCCGGAGTTCCCTTGTAAACCCTTGTGACTAATTGCTTTGAACCCCCATCGGGAGCGGTCACAGCTACATTATCGGGGTAATAGGTCCTTCCGATGAAAAGCAGGGAACCAACACCGAGTAGGACAAAGGCCAAAAGTGCTAATACTAGTTTCTTCATGGCTAAATTGACTTGATCTTGAAGCTTATATCGAGAGCGCGCGCGGAGTGCGTGAGTCTGCCGACTGAAATCAGGTCTACACCGGCCTCAGCATATGAACGGACGGTGTCCAGATTCATGCCGCCTGACGCCTCAATCAATACATTCGGGTTTAGCGTTCTCGCCATCTCCACAAGTTTTGCAGCTTCATCCGGGGTTTGGTTATCGATCATGACGATATCAGCGCCGGCATGAATCGCCTCTCTTAACTGCGCCCAATTTGAAATCTCGACCTCGATTTTATGGAGATGCCCGGCCGACTCCCGTGCCGCCTTAACGGCCTCTTCAACACCGCCGGCAAGTGTGATGTGATTGTCCTTTATGAGCACTCCGTCATCCAGACCGTATCGATGATTCTTGCAACCGCCTACCGCTACCGCATACTTTTCCAGCATCCGAAGTCCCGGAGTAGTTTTTCGCGTATCGACGACATACGCGCCCGTACCCTCTACAGCCTTAGAGTACTGTCGCGAAAGCGTCGCGACCCCTGACATTCGCTGCATTAGGTTCAGTGCGAGGCGCTCACCGGTGAGAAGCACGTCAGCGTACCCGGTCAACGTTCCAAAAATAGTTCCGGACTTTACCTCGTCACCATCTTTAAATTTTGTCTCGATATCGGCGACGCCCGGGTCAAGATGCTGAAAGACAGCCTGGGCAATCGAGAAGCCGCAGATCACGATATCTTCTTTCGCTAGAAAGCTTCCCATCCCCCGAACCCCTCTGGGTACAGTGGATTGCGTCGTAATGTCCCCTCGTCCGATATCCTCAGCGAGAAACATCGACAGGTCAGCAAAGAGTTCACTCGATTCAATTGGATTCATCGGAAGGAAAGTATCACAAAAGCCCCGCAATTTCACCGAATTCTGGAAAACAGTGTTTCCCCTCAATCCTAGTCAATAGATCGTACCCAGGTCGGGATGGGGTAGGATCGGGATTTTGCTCCAGCCAATGCGGATTTTGGAAAACCTATCGGAAGAATAGCCTCCTTTAATTCCGGATCCGATTCCGCAAGCTTGATCAAAGCGATCGCAGACCACGCCCTGACGACCTCTATTTCATCTGAAAGCAGAGACTTAACGATGGAAATCACCTTAGGGCTTTTTGAGGCAATTGCCACCGTTAGGGTTACATAGAGCAGCGCGCCGACTTCATCTTTGTTTTCATCGGGATCAAAGCCAAGTCTTTTTTCAGATCTTGCTTCTAATATCGTCAAAATGTCGTCAAGTTCGATTCGGTTGCCGAATACGTGAATCGGGTCCAGACCGCCTCCAATGCGAGTCTCTGTTTCGCCCTCTACTAACACAAAAGAACCCACACCGCATCCCATCGCGCCTCCGATCGCGCGACGCGCTGTCTTCTGCAATTCAGGCACTCTTTCGATAATGCCCTGTTGTGAAAATGCAGCAGCCGGTGAAATCAGCAGCGAAGCGAAAATGATAAGTTTGAATGCTCTCATTATGTTTGAACGTTGCCATGTTTCGATGTTGCAGCCGGCTGACACTGTTCGAAGTCCAACCGGCAGCTTATTATCCACTCCTTTTCGCGATCGAAACAAGTTCCTCAATCGTCGTCAACATGGGCTCACCAAACTTCCTGGGATCCGCCTCGGCGATCTTTCCGGGTATATGCTCGCTCAAATAAGTCCAGTCTGATTCAGTCATATCTTCGATCAACTGCGCAATCGAATTGGACTTCGGATCCTGAGGCAAATACTTACGGTACATCGCTACAGCCGACCGCAACATAGAAAGATAGGGCTCGAGATCAGTCGTCGTCGAAGCGGCCTCACTATCGATCCAGGCTATCGGTACCTTTTCAATCGACTGACTTCTGCCCAGCTCGGTTACAAGCAGGAGCTCAAGGTCAAACGCAAACCCCTTCTCTGCAATAGTCTCGATGTTTTCAAGAAGCTGCTCGGCTCTGAAAGCTTTGAATCCGCACTGGGTGTCCGTGATATACCTCAGAGGTCCGAGAAGCCCCTTCCACAAATAAATAAAGAGCTTGCCCCTCGTATTTCGATGACCTGTCTTAACGACCGCCGATTCGGGTTGTCTGCGTGAAGCGATAGCTGCGTTCTTGTTATTGCGTAAAATCCCGTCAACCAGTAGCCCGGTCTGGCCGAGGTCGACGGAAAGATCTGCGTCCGTAAAAACCACAAGATGGTTTTTCGGATGACGCACGGCCGCGTGCCACATTCCAAAAATTATCGAGCCTCCTTTCTGACTCTCCGAAACCATGGTCATCGGGCTCACCACTTCCAACTCTTCTGCCAGCGCATCCTTAAGGAAGAGTACGGTGATCGGCTCGTCTGGAGCTCGCTCCTTCAAGATCTTCTGCGCAAGCAGCCCACTGCCTTCCGGGCATCCGTCATCTACCGCAATCAGCCTCCATTCAACAGGCGTATCGTCAAAAAGCCAATGTAGCTGCGCAATTTTCCTCAGAAGAAAATCCTCGCCATGGGGATGCTCGTCCGGTCTCAACATTCGCGTATGTTCTTTATACATAGCGAATACGACGGATACCCGAACTGGTTTCTGGATCAGTCTCACGGCAGCCTTCGAACGGGCAAGTTTGATCGACAATTGCGTGAACAAAGGTATAGAGCGGTTTATTTCAACGGTATGAGTGCCGCCCGACCCCGGCGCAAACTCCCCATCAGGAAACTCATGCAGGAGCCCATCCGCGACTCTGAATACAGCTTCAGCAAGATCGCCGTCGCGCGGATCGAAATGCGGTACATTCGATCCCAGCAATTCAGTTACTGCTTCTTCAATTCCTTGTCTCAAAAACTCCTCCGGGACCTCTTATTCCACATTACGCATCAATCGGTTCTCTAATTGCGCGTTTTCCTTTCCGTTGTCCGTCCAACCCTCAAAAACACAACAATCGCTAGCAATAATGTCGCAACAATATCGATATTGGCAACCGACGTGATTGCTTCTCCCTTTTCCGGTTCGGTAAGCGAAATCAAAATGAATCCGATCATAGCGACAAACCCGGAACAGATCGCGATCGATTGGAGCCGTTCGCGAAACGCCGAAACGATAATCAACGCTCCAAGAAGTCCGAAGAGCAATGCTCGATGACGTAGAAGGATCAGTAGATCCCCTGCCGGAGCGTCGATACCGTAAAGCCCCGCAAGGACATCGGATGAAACGATTCCTATGACAGGGAAAAAGTTTATAAACCCTACGATCACCAGCAGCACACTGATCACTTTCTTATTCATTGTTTGGATAAATGAGGCTGCCCTATTTTGCCAGTTGCCGCGAATATAGCAAAAGGTCCTGCTCAGCTTCAATCGGGCTTAGATAACTGAAACCAAGCTTCTCGAGGAGTAACTTTGACGCACCGTTTGATTCGATCGTGATTGCAACAATGCGTTCCAGGCCGATTGGGTCCACCGCGAATTTAAGTACCGCTTCGGCAGATTCAAACGCAAACCCTTTCCTTCGATGTCTTTCGAGGAACGCAAACCCGAGATCGATGTACTCCAGCGAGTCACGTTTGATCAATCCACAGATTCCCAAGGTGTCGCCGGTTTCTTTCAGTTCGACCGCGAATAGACCGAACCCCAGCCGTTCGTACATATCCATGGGACCCGAACGAATATAATGTTCGGCCTCTTTAAGATTGCTTACCCCCTTTTCACCAATATATTGCAGCCATCCAGGATCATTCAGGAGCTCCAAAATAAATTCCGCATCCGTAAGCTGAAGTCGCCTGATTACAAGCCGGTCGGTTTCAGCTACTTTCATCGGATTTCCTCGCAATCGGTTCGAGCAGATCCGTTGTATTCTCGGTTATTGATCGGGCACTGGGAAAACCGGTAGATTCCAACTTTCTGACATCGTTTGAATCCAATTCTGAGGTCACGGCGCCTTCGGGGCTTTTCGGTGATGATCTGGTCATTCTGGAAAGCCCAAAGAACAAAATAGATAGCACGCCCAGCAGCGCAAAACCGAACACAGCAAAATACGCCATCATTTCAGCGCCAAACCATTTGAATTTAAAATATACTGCCATCGTAAATATCAGCCCGAATCCGACCCCAAGAAAGGCATACAAAAACCCATTTCCAATCCTGCTAAAAAACCGGCTGTTCAAAAACTTGTCCTGATCGGGGCTCTTCGAAAGTTCGGATTCTAAAAGCTTTGAGACCCCATCGAGACTGATCCCGCATCCGCGGCAATAGCTGACTTCGTTGGAATTCGCCTTGGCACAATTTGGACAGTACATGGTTTGCCTCCCAGGTTCATACGCTCAGCGTGAAACGCGGGTTCTGTTTTCGCTCCGCGTTGGGCAGACTGGACAAAAACACAAGCGCTTGCAAATCAGCTTTCAAGGCTGCGCTCTCTTAACCTGGCGCCCAGAATTACCGCTATGAGTTTTGTTGCCAAAGATACAATTGAAAATAAAGCCAGGCGCGAGGTCCAGCCCGACGCTGTAAGGACGGAGATATCGATAATTGCGTAAACGACCCAAACCCCAATGACCGATCGGAAACTCCACCATTTCCTTAGAAGCCATGCCCACACCAGCATCAAAGGCATCCCCGCGATCACGGAGCTGTACGGCGCCGAATATTTTGCGAATTCCTCATAGAATTCAGACGGACGGCCGGGATCGATGAAGGTCGCGTAAACAGCTACAACTACTACACTTACAAGAACATTTAGGACCAGGTAAATCAAGGCCGCACCAATCATCTTAGCGATTCTAACTGCATCCATACCCTATTCTCCAAATCTGGAGGACCACGCTGCGTCATCAAACAAGTCGATGTTTTCCCCCGGCTCGAGCCTTTTCCTAATTACTTTTCCGCCAACGGGTTTCAGCAGTTCAACACCGATCGCAGGATCAGCTGTGCTGACCGAGCACACTCCGTCGATGATTTCGATTCCCACCATTTCATCGACCGTGATTCCTTTTGGTACGCGGAGTCCCAAAAACTCTTCCTCAAACTGTTCCTTTCTGCTCCGCGTATCAATGATCCCATCCGGTACAGCTCCGTTATCGTGTACATTGACGGCGAAAGGAAAAACGCCGAGTCCCTTCAGCATCACGTAGTCCCATTCATCTTTGTGGAAACTCTCCGAGTCACTCAGGCAATGACCTGTAAACCAAATGAGCCCGGCGCTGGTACCGGCGAATACAGTTCCCGCTTCAAAACTCTGTATGATCGGTTCCACCAATCCACGTTCCCTTACCACTTCAAGGAGATATCTTGTGTCGCCGCCCAGCACAAAGACTATTTCCGATTCTCCGAGCTGCTTCACCACCTCGGAATTGGATTGTCCTTTCTGTTCCGGTGAAAGGTCGCCAATCCAGATATTCCGAACCTCGCACCCGAGACGTTCGAACTCCTCAACGATGAAATCCATCCAGCCACGTCCCATTTTTTCATTTATTCCGTTGAGATGGGCCGTAGGAAAAATCGAAACATTCGGGTTTCGAACTCCGAACTGAGATCGAGCAAGTTCTACGATCCTCGGGTAGTGGGCAGCCATCTTCTCGTCCCGCATGTTTCCGCCGCCGATCCCGTAAAAGATTCGTTTCATAAATGTTTAGCGGTATATAGACCCGATAAGAAAGCAGGATCTAGTCCACTGATTCGTGTCCGAATGCTCGCAGTTCTTTGAGATGTTCTTTGACGCCGGGCCATTCGCTTCTGATTATGCTGAATATGACCGAATCCCTGATTCTGCCGCTTCGCATGATCATGTGATTCCGCAGAATGCCCTCCTGTTTTGCGCCAAGCCTTGCTATTGCCTTACGTGATTGGGAATTAAAATAGTCCGTCAGGAATTCGACCCTGTTCATCTCAAGCGATTCAAACGCATGGGTCAACATCAGGAGTTTGGCTTCGGTATTGATACCTGTTCTTTGCAGGGACTTTCCAATAAACGTATAACCGATCTCCGTTCGGTTGTGAAAAGAATCTGTATGCATGAACCGTGTCGAACCTACGACCCGGCCCGAGACCTTTTCGATCGTCGCGAACGGAAGGCCCTCTCCGGTTGTGTATACCTCCTCGGCTTGCTCAAAAAACTTCCCTATGTTTTCGGGATGAGGTACAGAAGTGACGTGAAGTTTCCAGAGCTCACCGTCTCGAATCGCATCACATAATTCGGGCAGGTGTCCCCGCGTCAGCGGTTCAAGGCGCACGTCGGTTCCCTCAAGAATTACGGGATCAAATCTCATACAATTCAGGTGATTATTTCCGGGCCAACTCAGCCAACTCAGCCAACTCAGCCGGCGTGAGTAGTCTCGATGTCGACTGTTATATCACGCCAATTACCCTGATTGAACCTCAATACGCTTAGACCGGCACGGGCTATATGGCCCGACAGAATTGCCAGCCATATGTGAATGGGTTCGAGTCGGCCAAACGTTTGAATCAGGAAACAAAGCCCAAGCGGAATGATCACCTGTGAGATTATCGAAATGTACAAAGGGCTCTTCGTGTCACCGGTCCCCTGAAGACCACCCGTATAGGTCAATGCCACCGTAACGAACAGACCTGAAACACTTAGGATTCGCAGAAGAAGCGTACCGATTGACACTACCTCCGGATCCGTCATGCCAAAAATACCAAGCAGCTGTTGTGGGAAAAAGAAGAACAATAATCCAAAAAATCCTGCCGCGATCAGACCAAATCGAGCCGCCGCGTGCACTGCGAGGGTAACTCTTTCCGGCTTCTCCGCACCCAGGTTTTGTCCGGCGACCGCCGCCGTCGCTCCCATCAATCCGACAGATGTAAACGTGATAAATGAAAATAGTTGTGTATAAGATACTGCGTAAGCTGCCTGTGCCGCGGCACTTTGCGCGAGCGAACCGATAAAGGCGAGCATAAGCACGCCTCCGATGTTCATCGCGATGCCCTGCATACCGGCCGGCAGGCCAAACTGAAACAGTTTCCGAATGATCTTCCAGTCGGGCAGATAAGTCCCATTGTGTTTTAATGAGACTACCCAGTCCCCCGCCCAAAGATGATAGAACGAATAGAGCGCGACCAATCCCGCCGCAATACAGGTACCCATCGCGGCTCCCATCGTCCCAAACGATGGTATCGGACCAAGTCCGCGTATGAGGATGATGTTGAACACCAGATTCATGACCGTCATCGCGATCCCGAGGGTCATCGGGGTTCGCGCATCCCCAGCGGAGCGGAGCGCGCCGCTCAGCATGAAAAAGATCATTAAGCCCGAGCTAAACAAGAACATGATCCGCAAATAAGGCAGCGCTTCTACCTGTACTCCGGCCTCAGCATTTACTAAATCGAGAAGCACCGGAGAAGCGAAGTATCCAATAGGAGCGATGATGCAGATTCCGATAAAAACGGCAGTAAGAAATGCCTGGTAAACCGTCCTGTCCACCTTGTCTTCTTTGCCGGCGCCCGCGAACCTGGCAACAAGAATGCTCATACCGATAAAGATCGAAGACACAAATACAACGACAACCAGGAAGATCTGCCAACTAACTCCGATAGCGGCATTTCCCTTGTACCCAACGATGTTGCCGACAACTGCATGGTCAACCATACCCTGCAGCCCGCCAAACAGATTAGTCAACATTGTCGGCCAGGCAAGCTTCCAGACAGCCCCGCTAAGAGGCCCCTCAACTATTGATCTGTCGTATTTGGATTCTTTCGGCGTGTCGTCGGTGATCGGGACTTCGCCGGTCGGATTTGTCGGTTCTATTTTGCCGGAGTCGGACATGTTTATATTGTGAATCGTCTAGATTATATCTAACCACCGGGAAAAGCCCCACGGTTACCTCACATATCCGATTTCACCCGCGTTTATTCCGCATGTGCCGGCCAGACGGATAGCATTGCTGAATGATACGTTGATGCTTCACGAACGTTTCATTAAAGAAGCCTAGCTATCCGCAAGGATCGTCTCGCCTTTTACAAGCCATGACAAACCGAACGCACATATAGCAATTGATTCCAACCAAAACACGGGTGTAATGCCGTAGAACGACACCGCCCTTAGCTGAGGCAGCGACAACAAAGCAATCAGCGCTATGCAGACAAGTATCAATATCCCGCAAACTAAATAGACTTTGTTTCGAACGTTTTTCTGCGGCGTACATTCTTCTGAAGGATCCGTCAGCCGAAACAGGTACAAGCAAAAGAATGCGAGGATGAAAAAAAGACCCGCAGCAAAGCCGTAGTGAATCTTACTGAGAATCGCACTGTAGCCGTGAATTAAAGCCGGGTCATCGGCAATCGTTGGAAACAGCGCCACTCCGACTGCAAAAACGCAGGCCAGATCGCCGGAAACACTATCGATCCAATCATAGCCGCGATAGGAAAGCAGAAACACGCCGATTGCACAGAGCCCCCCTACAAAAACATCTCCCATGGCGGTGTGGTAATAGGAACTGATCGAGCTCTCGATAGTGAATCCTACAAAAAACATATTTCCAAGGGCGAGAATGAAAGGCAGTGTGATCCCCACGATCCCGACAAACTTTCGCAGGCTGAGATAGGAAATGACAAGTGAATTCTCTGCATTGCTATGCTCGCTCATTCCGTTTTACTCCCGAGACCCCGTTTTTGCGGTACCGCGGCGGGGCTCAGTTCTAAAGATTGTAGCACTGCCGGTCAGCATCAACCTGAAACTGATGCTTTCAGACAAATCAGGTACCGTGGAATTTTCCGCACTTTCACAGGATTTCTCGCTTTAGAATCACATCCACATTTGGTTTGATCAATAGAATCAACAACTTACGCAGGGTATAAAACTTGCTTTCGAGAAGGAGGGGGGTGTACGAACCAGATTTGGGTCGTTCACATTGAACATTCGAAGAGGAGAGATTCACTATGAAGAAGCTATGTAACCTGTTGGTCCTTTTTACCTTGGTTTTTGTTTTGTCAGTTACGACAGGTCTCGCAACCGCAATTTTAAAGATTGAAAAGGCGGAGGTGAGTCCGAGGTTTCCAAAGCCCAATCAATTGGTGAAAATCACCTTTACGCTTAAGAACATCGGGGACCTACCAATGCCGGGCGTACTTTCTCTTGGAGTGGATGTCTACAGTTCAAATGTCCAGGGAAACCAGGTCCCAGGGGACTATATAAAGGCCATCCAATGGTACGAAAACAACATTCGGGCCCTTCGTCCGAATGAGACACAGAAGATCACTGCTGAGGCTTACCTAAGAAAGGAAGGCATGCACACGGCATATGCAGTCATCATTAATGAGACGATTGCCCAAGAGAAGATCCAGATCATAAACGGCAACTACAAGCACAAATTCATGGTCACCAATCCGGCAGACTTGGTTTTGGACAGCATCGCTGTAAATTATAGGGGCAGACTGATACTGCGTATGCACAACGCCGGTGCCAAAATCCCCGGCCAGCATTACAATAGTTCCGAGATAAGGGTAAATACGACCGGCGTAATGCGCAGAATCCCACTCCACAAGGCGGCTCCATCAATGATCAAGTTGGCCGGTAATTCAATGCCGGGCGTTACTCCCCGATATACATTCGTATGGCCGGCTACAGGGCCATACGGACTCAGGTTGGATCCCAAAAAAGTCAATAAGGTCCAGGTAACTCTCGATTACAACCAGAAGATCCATGATGGCAATCGTACTAACAACGGCAGAAAGGAACAGCTTGGAGGAAAGGCTGATCTTGTCGTCTGCTTTAAGAAATACATCCATAGCAAGCCGCACAAATACTCAACTTATCGCCCGCATGTAGTCAACATCGGACACGCTACCGCACCAGCTTCCAAGATTCGGTTTTGGATCGAAGGACGAGGTGCATCAATGTATGGAGTGCCCGAACTCCCGGCAGGTGCAAGGTATACCGGCGCTTATAGAAAACTTTGGTGGGCCGCGCCTGTAGGAAGCCGTAAGTTTCGTTTAACTGTAGACTACCAAAAGAAGGTCGACGAACTCATGGAAAACAACAATAGGATCGACGGTACGGTGATTGTAGGCGAATATGGAGTTCAGGCAGATTGGAAATGTTCCAATCAGCCCGGGATGACCGGCTACAGCAATTAGCGGTCTTGCAGTCTCAGAATCGAACCAAAGGGCAGGCCTGTCAAAGAGGTCTGCTCATTTTTTCTTAAAATCCTTGAGTTCTTCAAGGTACATGTCGGAGAAATCGATTTCGACCTCTATCCAAAGTGGAAGATGGTCGCTCATCTGGAAAGTTCGCCATTCCTCATAATACTCTTCGAGGGATTTCGTGGAACGTCCTGCCGCCTTGATTGACTTGATCTTCTTCTTGGCCTTATTTTTTTTCGTTTTCGAAGGAGCCTCCGCCAACGCCGCCTCGGCTTCCTTTAACTTGGCGGCAAGGATTCGCTCAATGATCTTCCTGTACTTTGGAAACTCGTCGACCCTGTACACACTTTCAAAAAACTGAAAAACCCGGTCATCCCGGTCGGGTTCGATCATTCGGAGTTCATTCTTCCTCGGCAGAAATGAGATCTGGTCATAATATTTCGTCTGATCCCGGTTGCTTCCCAGTCTGTTCTGAACTGCCGTAAACCCATGTTTCTCCAGTGCGTTAAACCCATCGCTTCCCTTTTCTTTGATATTAAAATCGCCTACGAGGATCTGGTTTGCGTCCTTCGATTTCGCCTCTTTAGCAAGGTACTTTGAAATCGCGTCAATCTCCTGCACCCGACGTTTGAACTGAGGGGTATTTCCGCGGTTGGAACCAAAGAATATGTGAACAGTTGAGAACTGAAACTTGAACCACCCGGACTGGAATTCAACACCAAATGGAGTGCGGGCAAACTGCCTCTTTTTTTCGATTACCTCACTTATCAACATCTTTTCGGGCAAAACGATCTCGCCGGCTATACCACGAAACTTCACCTTGTCAGTGTCATAAATAAAACCCAGGCGTTCCTTGTTGCCACCAAGACTGCTGTGTGTGACATCCGTCAGAATGTACTTATATTTTCGACCGAGCATCCGTATGATCTTATCCAAAGGCCTGACATCTTCGCAGACTTCCTGCACCGCAAGCACGTCGAAACGCGAAATGATCTCGGCAAGATAATAAAAGGACTCTTCTGTACGCGGACCGTAATTGAAACGATCGTCGTCAAAATTGCGGATATTCCAGGTACCCAGGATCAGGGACCTGTCTGTTTTCTTATACGGAAATTGATTGACATCGAACTGCCTGCGTAGCCTCTGAATTCCGGCCACGATTCTTTTACGATCGGTTGCAGTTTCACGTTTGAGTGCTGAATAAAACGGCATCATCTACCCCCTGTTTTCCCGCACTGCCTATCGTTTGTGAAGTTAGCGCGGGAGTTCCTGAACTGGATTTCGACAAGTATAACAGTTGAGATTTAAGAGGGGGAAAACCCTGTTAATGCAGCCGAACGTCAGATCGAACAAAGAAATGCCTAAGTACGAAGGCCTCTGCCAAATTGCCGGAATCTGGCTTCAAACGTTATCGAGAAATTGGAAAGGGTTCGTCTATTAGAAGGATTGATCTGTCTCAATTTCAACTTCCCGGGTGCTGAAGACCGCCGGTATATCCCAGGCCTCTGTGAATTGCCCGTCAACGACCCGCCAAATCACCACCGCATCAACTTCAAATGTCCTTCCGCCTGCTGTCATGTTATGTGTGGCTGTGACGACGATCAGTTCATCACTAACATGAAGCACCCCTCGATCAACAGTGCGAAAGCTTCCCTCTGACACCTGACCGAGCTTTTCAAAGAAGCTCTGCAGTCCCTTCGCGCCATGATAATCTCCGGTCACCGTCGGCAGATTCGGATTGAAGTAATGCAAAACAAAACTGTCCGAAAACAGATCACCCGCATTTGATGGGTTATGTGGAAAACACTTGGAAAGGCGCTCCAGCAACGCCATATTGGGATGAACTTCACTCATATATTCCTCCAAAATGTCTAGAACAACCACCGCATTCAATAGAAACGCGTGGCGATTCAGCCCATTCGCCAACTCACAGCGTTCCAAATCTCGGATTAGGACCGCAACGGCATGCCATTCGTGAATTGCTGATTCTACTGGACTTCGAAAAAGTAGTTACACAAAAAACAATGTCGGTTGCAAAAAGCGCGAAATATCTTTCGGCCTCTTTAGCTAGCGGAAGCGTTTCGAAACGGTATGGTCGTCATTCATTTGGAGCAGATCCCATTTGTTCCCGTACAGATCTTCGAATACGGCAACAGTTCCATAGTCTGCTTCTTTGGGGTCACGAACAAATTGTACGCCTCGTGACTTCATTTTTTCATAATCACGCCAAAAGTCATCGGAATTCAGGAAAAGAAAGACCCTTCCCCCCGATTGATTTCCGATTGCAGCTTCCTGTTCCTCACCAACCGCTTTCGCGAGCAACAGACAGGTACCCTTTCCCCCCGACGGGGCAACAACTACCCATCTCTTGTCTTGTTCAGGCTGGTATTCGTTCTGTATAAGAACAAAATCGAGTTTATTTGTGTAGAATTTTATTGCCTCATCGTAATCCCTGACGACGAGAGTTATGTGTACAATCGATTGGTTCATCCGTCACCCCACGACCGGCAGGACTTCCCTCAGCCGTTTATCACGCAGCCACAAACCAAGCCATGCCACGACTCCAAGCAGAACAGGGATAACAATCTGTTCGCCGACCCGTGCATGGGTAGCCGTTGCTCCGCCCAGGTAAGCTGCGATCAATATCGCACCCAACACCGAGGTCTTCGGAATCGCGTACAATACAGCAGAGGCCAACTCGACGATTCCGACATAGGTCATGGCTTCGGGATCCCAGCCAATTCCCTTTAGGCCTTCTGCAAATCCTGCCGGCTTTACGAACTTCATAGCGGCACTCATTAACAGAACCAAAACTGTTATCACCGAAAGAACCCGCCCGGCCCAGACCATCTTGTTTGAATCTTTCATTACACCCAACCCTATGTAACTTCGCGCCATTTCGAGATCCCGCCGTCTTCGTCGGACTCAACCCAGCGCCAACGCAGATGCATCTCGATCGAGCCGTCGTCCGCTTCAAAAAAAGTAACCCGGGCCCTGCCGGCCACGAGTTCGCCGTCATCTGTTACCGCCTGGTACACCATGTGCGCCTGGCCGGATATCTTTTCCACCAACACCTGTCCAAAACGAACGTTGGGCCCCGAATACGTAGCCCTGCAGGGTCTTGATTCGGAGCCGAAAGTCATGATGGTATCGCCCGCGGCGAGGCCGTGTGAGTTTTCAATAAGCCGAAATATTCGTTCCTTAAGGTTCATTTGAAAATTGTGACGGTTATCAAAATCCCGCTTTCCTAATACTACGTATTCGGGCCCTTACCGATGCCGGCCCGTCATTTTCCTGCGCATCCAACAAAACACTTACCTCTATTCGGTACTCGGGAAAACTTTGGGCCAATTCCGCGAAAGCATTTAGCGCCCATGCATTCACAAACTCTTGTTTGCGCCCAATAGAATCCGAATAAACCTCTCGAGCATTCGCACATGCTGACGCGTGATTTCGAATAGCCCGACAATCTCATGCAGGTGCAGACGTACCCATTCGTTTTGATGTCGGGTAGCGACCCGCAAACTCGTTTCAACAAGAAATCACTTTAAGGTTTCGAGGTTTTCGTTCAAAGCCTTGAGCTGTGTTTCGATTTCTTCGGATCGTTCACGTACCGCCGCGACCTTTTCGGCCGGAGCCTTCTTAACAAAGTTCTCGTTACCCAACTGCTTGCCAAGCATATCGCCTTCTTTCGCAAGCTTGTTGATCTGAGCTTCGAGCCTCTCGATCTCCTTCTCAAAATCAATCAGTCCCTCGAGCGGAATTCCGATTTCGGCACCGCTCGTCAGCACGCCTTTCGCGGATGCCTTTGGAACATCCAAAGATCGTCCGATTTCGAGTGAGCCCGCCCGTGTAAGCTTTAATATCCGGGATTCATTTGCTTCGAAGATCCCCTCCGATTCTTCATCGCACGCGATGCTCACTGCAAGCGGTTCCGAATTTTTGATACGCATTTCGGCTCGTATGTTTCTTATCTTCGAGATCAACTCAATCACGAATGACATTTCAGATTCAGCCGTCTTATCAACAAGAGCCGCGTCCCCAATCGGAAAATCAGCCAGCATTACAGTCGGATCTACACCAGAGTAGGCCGGGTTGTGAAGTGCGTTGGATGCCCCGGGAAGCTTCTGCCAGAGTTCTTCGGTCAAATAGGGCATGAAAGGATGCAACATCCTCAATGCCTGCTCCAGAATTGTAAGGATTCGTGAGCTCGCTTCTGAATTTCCACCGGTTATCTCGTCTTTTGATAGCTCGATATACCAGTCACAAAAATCATCCCAGAAGAAGTGATACAGGGTTTGAACAGCCTCGTGAAACGCATATTTGTCGAGAGCTCTATTAACTTCGATCGCCGTCGAATTGAGCTTTGAAATAATCCACCGATCGGCTAAGTCCTCACCATTCTCCAGTAGACCAGGATCAATTTTCGCGCCTTCGGAATTCATAAGGCAGAAGCGTGTCGCATTCCAGATCTTGTTTGCAAAATTTCGGTAAGATTCGACCTTCTCGTCGCGCCAGGCGAAATCCATCCCTGTCGATGACCCGGCGAGAGTCATCCGCGTAGCGTCAACTCCATATTTATCAAATACATCCAGAGGATCTATTCCGTTACCCTTGGTCTTGGACATGCGCTGCCCATCCGGAGCCAACACGGTTCCGGTAATATAGACATCATCAAAGGGACGTTCACCCAGGAATTTCATCGAAGACATGACCATCCGGGAAACCCATAGAAATATGATGTCGCGGGCGGTCACGAGCACATCGGTCGGATGGAATGTTTCGAGGTCCGAGTGCTGAGTATTGAGATCTGAGCGCTCAGCGTCCCCGCTTCCCCCACTCTCCGCGCCGTCAATCTTGAAACCGAGAGTTGAGAATGACCAAAGCCATGATGAAAACCAGGTATCGAGTACATCCGGATCCTGAGTTAAATCCGAGGTTCCCGCCATTTCTTTGGCTTCTTCAAAGGTATTTGCAACAAACGGTTTGCCGTCGCCGTTGTACCAGGCCGGAATCCTGTGTCCCCACCAAAGCTGGCGCGATATCGTCCAGTCCCGAAGGTTCTCAAGCCAATCCGTATATACCTTCGTGTGCGGGTTTTGAGGTGTAAATCGAGGATAATCCTTAGACTGTTTCAACCCGAGGGCGAGACCCCGCATTTCCGACATGCTTACCCACCACTGCTCCGAAACAAGAGTTTCAATAACGGTCTTGCAGCGTTCGCAGACCGGCAGCGACATCTCGTAATCATCTATCTTTTCCAGAAGCCCCAGTTCTTCAAACTTCTCGATCACGAGCTTTCGAGCTTTGTAGCGATCCAGCCCTTCGAAATCAGGACCTGCGTCAGCGTTCATTGTCGCGTCCTTGTTCATGACATTGAGCTGCGGCAGATCGTGACGCTGACCGAGTTCGTAATCGTTCGGGTCATGGGCAGGAGTGATCTTTACGGCACCTGTTCCGAATTCAGAATCCACATATTCATCAGAAACAATCGGGATCGTGCGCCCCGTCAAAGGCAGGTCAATCGATTTTCCAAGAAGATCGCGATAGCGTTCATCGCTTGGGTTAACCGCTACGGCGGTGTCACCCAACATTGTTTCCGGCCTTGTAGTCGCGACGGTAACTGTTGCATCTGTTCCTGTTACCGGATACTTCAAAAAGTAGAGCTTGCCATCCTTCTTTTCCCTGTCTTCAACCTCCAGATCGGACAACACCGTTTCATCGTTTGGGCACCAGTTTACGATCCTCGCCCCGCGGTAGATCGCTCCCTCGTTATAAAGACTTACAAAAACCTTTGTAACCAATTCGACAAGGTCGTCTTCCATAGTGAACCGCTCCCGGGTCCAGTCCACCGAAACACCCTCCCGCCGAATCTGCTCCGTAATCCGACCGCCGTACTTGTCCTTCCACGCCCAGACCTTTTCAAGAAACGCCTCGCGGCCTATCTCCAATGGCGTCTTACCCTCTTCTTTCAGCTGCCGCGTCACCATCAGCTGTGTGGAGATCCCCGCGTGGTCAACTCCCGGCACAAAGAGAGTTCGATAGCCCATCATTCGTTTTCGACGGGTAAGAACATCCATGATCGTATGCTGAAGTGCATGGCCCATGTGCAGGCTTCCAGTGACATTGGGCGGCGGGATGACAATAGAGTACTTACCGGCTTCGGGATTCTTATTGATTTCGGGTGTGAAGAACCCGCTGTCCTCCCACCTTTTGTAGTGGGTCTTTTCCGCCTGAGCCGGATCGTATGCCTTTGATAATTCCATCGTATGCTTTGCCTTTTGGAGTGCGGAACCTTGGGACCGCTAAAATAAGGTACTCATTCTAAAATAAAAAGGGCCAGTTTTCATCTGTGAAAAACCGGCCCCAAACTCACGCAAAGAATGTAAGATTATTTCTTCATCTTATCCTCAGCCATCTTCTTAATGATCAGGTCGGCCATATCCGGAACGACTTCCCAGGCAATCTCACGAATCGCCTTTTCAGACAGAGTCTCAATTACGCGCCGCGTAATTGTTTCCACGAGCGCCTTAGAAGGAAGATTCTCGTCAGATTCAGTTTCCCGTTGAGTTTCCCGTTGAGGTTGCTGTTCCGGGACATCGTTCTCCTTACTCTTCAAATCCTCAACCGGGTCGGATACTAAAGAATACCCCTTTTCCGAAATCGTATGAGTTTCTTCAGAAACAACAGGCGGTTCAACACTGGAGGTCGGATCCAAATATCCTACCGGCGGCTCTTCTTCTTCTACTTCAACATCTACAGGCGGAAGCTCAAGCAGGTTTATCTCGTCCAAATTGAGTGCGGAAGCGGCTTCAGGTTCGGGTAAATCGGGTGCATCCGCAGATTCTTCTTCGGCGTCTTCCGAAACTTCGCCGACCGCGTGGATTTCTTCAACTAAAGGTTCGACGGGATCCTTTCGAATTTCAAGCTCTTCCTGATCAAACGTCCTAAAATCGACAACCGAACCGCTTTCGTCGGCTATTTCCACATCAGGCCCATCTTCCGTCGCAAACTGTGTTTCCGGATCAAACTCGTCAGTGGAATCCACCCGAAAAACCGGATCGGTCGATTCGACGGGTTCTGATTCCTCAGTCTCCCCGCCTCCCTGTTCACCGTCAAGAGCTACAGGAGCGAATGGATGATCTTCGCTATGCTCAATTGGTATTTCAAGAGCCTCTGCATCGATCTCAACTTCGGAATCAATAGAAATTTCCTGCAAATCCGATTCCGTAAACGGCTGGGTCCTAAGAAAATCATCCGAAACTTCCTCGATTTGCGAGTCATCGCTTGCTTCGATAGGCGTCGACTCGTGAAGCGCATCCGAAGCACTAACCTCTTCTATGTTATCGTCGTCCCCGAACGCCTCTGACATCTCAAATTCGTCTGCGTCTCTGAAGTCAGAGGGTTCTTCAACTTGCTCCGAAACCTCTTTTTCGACCGGGAGCGCAGGTTCGGACTTGCTTAACAGTCCTTCGAACGGATCCGGAAAAGAAGGCACGAATGGCTCGGGATCAGTGGCACCCTGATCGGCACCGGCGGCGAGAGTTTCCCGCTGCGGCATCTCCGCCGTATCCGCAAGTTCGTCCTCACCCTCCGCTTCATCGCCGAGGAGCTCGCCAACCATTGAAACTAATTGGTTTATGGATTGAAAAGGTTTTGTAAGGTAACCGTCTGCACCAACGCGGTCAGCTTCGTCTTCGTCAAAAGGCTCAAAGGAGCCGACCAACAATACCACGGGCACCTGGTCTTCAAAACTCCTGCCTTTAACCTCGGAGCATAACTCGTATCCTGTAAGGCCGGGCATATTTACATCGGCGAGCACGATATCCGGCGACTCGTCGCGTAACATTTCCATGGCCGAATTCCCGTCACCCACAGTGACGACATCGATCCCCTCATCGGCAAAGGTGAGGTTAACGACTTTCTGAATCGTTATGGAATCATCCGCTAATAGCAGCTTGCGTCTTGGCACTTCTTATTGTCCTCTCAATCAGGAAATCCGGGTTTCGCATTGCCAAACCCGGCCGAAAATCAAACCTCTTTCGGGGCATCACTTTCAACCGATTTACGTTTCTGCAAAAACATCTGCAGCATCACTTTCAACTGTGAAGTCGTAAACGGCTTGGGCAAAAAGGCAATTGCTCCCGCTGCGAAACTGTCTGACGATAATCGGGGGTTTTGTTCGGCAGTCATCATTATAACCGGAATATCCTTAAGCTTCCGCTCTGACTGCATGAAGCGGACCAACTCAGTCCCTTGAATATACGGCATAACGACGTCAAAAATAGCGGCCTCAAAACCGTTATCCTTCTGAAGCAACTGATATGCTTCTTTACCGTCACGCGCTGTAACGACATCGAACCCTTCTTTTTCAACTATCGCGGTTACCAACCGAAGAATCGCAGGGTCGTCATCCGCGACTAATATTTGTTTGGGAGCGATACCTTCGTGTTCGTTCATCAAGAGTTTCCTTTCCCACGATTCTGACTGAACTATATTAACAAAAATTGCTTAATCATGCTGTTCGGCACGAACGGATGATAATTCAGCCGCAAGTGCGATCGCGGTCTTCATACTGCCACTCTCAGCCAGATTCTTTCCAGCGATTTCATATGCGGTCCCGTGATCAACCGAAGTTCTTATAATTGGCAACCCAAGGGTCACATTAACAGCTTCACCGAATGACAAACACTTCACTGCTATCGTGGCCTGATCATGGTAGCAGGCTATGACCGCATCAAACTCTCCCTTATAGCCCCGTATGTAAATTGTATCGGCTGAAAACGGCCCCGCTACATGAATACCTTCGGAACGGCATTGTTCTACCGCAGGTTCAATTGACTCCGATTCTTCAGTACCAAACAACCCGCCTTCTGAGGCGTGAGGATTGATACCTGCCACCGCGATTCTCACTTTCCTGCCAAGCAATTCACGAAGCTGCTCATCAGAAAATCGAATCAGCCGAACAAGGGATTCGGTTGTTACAAGTTCGATCGCGTCGCTTAATGAAACATGAGTCGACAGAAGCACGACCCGTAAGCTCCCTGCAAAGAAACTCATGGCAAATGTTTCCGTCCGTGTGAGTTCAGCAATAAACTCGGTATGGCCGGGATACTGATATCCGCCGGCATTCAAAGACCGCTTGTTAATGGGAGCTGTAGCGATAGCATCCAGCAGATTCTTCTGACAAAGACCAACTGCCGTCTCGATATATTGACCGGACGCGGCCCCGCCGGCCGCCGATTCTGTTCCGATTTGAAGGTTCGAGGGGACGTTCTTTAGGTCGATAACCCGCAACCCGAGATCATCTACACGATTTCTTGTGTCCTCGGGGGATATGGCGTGAATAGGAGTTTCGACACCTACTTCGTCAGCTGTGCGGATTAATGAGTCAAGATCGCCTATTATTACGGGCTCACAGTCCCCTCGTAAACTATTGTCAGCAAGTGCTTTAAGGACAATCTCCGGACCGATTCCGGCCGGGTCACCCATCGTAATTCCAACAATCGGTTTCACAAGTAAACCCTAATCGGCCTGACGTCGAATAAAGGTCGGAACATCCAGGTCCTCAGAACTCTTCTTTTCAGGTTCCTGAACGGCACCCGTTGCGGAGGCGGTTTGAAGCGACCCCGAAGCCGGAGCGGACGTCAATTCCCGATTAAACGCTTTGGCTTCATTGTTAACTACATTCGGCGAGGTATTCGTCGCAACCTGATGTTCGAAGCCGGTCGCTATTACAGTAATCTTGACCTCTTCGTTGTCCGTTTCGTTATACACCGTTCCAAAAATGATGTTCGCATTTTCGTCGGCCTCATCGTGTACAAGCGCAATCGCATCCTCGATTTCGTTCAGCGGCGTATTCTCGGAGCCGGTTATGTTGATCAGGGCTCCCTTCGCGCCTTTAATGGAATTCTCCTCAAGCAGCTTCGAGTCGATTGCAGCTTTCATCGCCTCAACTGCGGCGTTTTCACCACTGGCATGTCCGATACCCATAAGTGCGACGCCCATGCCTTTCATGACAGATTTCACATCCGCAAAATCAAGGTTGATGATTCCAGGAATAGTTATGAGATCACTTATTCCCTGGACCGCTTGAAGTAAGATGTCATCGGCTCGTTGAAAAGCTTCCTTGATCGTAATCCGCTCTTCCACCTCTTTAAGCTTCGAATTCGGAATCGTAATTATCGTATCGACGCAACCGCGGAGCTCTGCGAGACCTTTCTCCGCATGATCCATGCGCTTCTTCCCTTCGACTCCAAAGGGCTTCGTAACTACCGCAACAGTCAGGGCGCCCATTTCGATCGCAAGCGCGGCGATTACCGGTGCCGCGCCGGTTCCTGTTCCGCCGCCCAAACCGGTTGTCACAAAGACCATATCGGAATCCTCAAGGACATCCATGATCTTCTCAGTATCTTCGATCGCAGCTTCCCTTCCAGTTTCCGGATCCGCCCCCGCACCCAGTCCGCGGGTCAAACGGGAACCGAGCTGAATCTTGATCGGTGCCTGAGAATCATTGAGTGCCTGTACGTCTGTATTGGCGACAATAAACTCAACATTCTTTATCCCCGCCTCGATCATGCGATTGACCGCGTTACCGCCACCGCCACCGACACCGATGACCTTGATTTTTGCACCTGTGATTGGCGGCTCATCAAGGAATATTTCCAGTTTTTTGTTGTTCTGAAGACCTTCGTTCATCTTTAAAATGGTTCCTTAAAAATTGTATTCAGCAGAGCTTGAGTTGTTTTTGGGGAACTAACTTCTAAATCAAATTCAACAATATGTAGTGCCTATTGCGAGAAAGCATACAATCATTTGCGGTCAAAATCTAGTCCAACCGCCTTAATCAGCGAAATTTTCCGCGAAAACTTTCAAACCACTCTGCGACTTTCCTTCCGGGCGATTTTCCGCCCAGTTCATCCTCACGTAATTGGGCCCTAAGAGACGTCAGCGCAAGTCCTGCTGCCACAGACCAATCCGGGCGCTGAAGCTCATCAACCAGCCCTCCAAACAAATCTTCGTGGGGTAATCCGACGCGTGTCGGTGCATCAAAAACCTGTTCAGCTATTTCAACAATTCCTTTTATCGACGCACTGCCTCCGGTAAGAATCACGCCACTCGAGATCTGAGAATCCGAATTGGCAACTTCCTGAGCGATATACTGGAGCAATTCAACGGCGCGCGGATGCAGTATGTCTGTGAGAATCTCTTTTGTAAGCTGGCGCGTTTCGGTACGTCCGACCGGCGTGATCTCAATCAGCTCCTGCTTTTCTTCATCATCCATCAGGTACCCCGCGACACAGCCGTGACGTTTTTTGATCTTTTCAGCGTCGGGAATCGAAACCCTCAGGCCTGTCGCGATGTCCTTTGTGAAGTTCATGCCGCCGAACGGAAAAACCGCCGTGTGCTGAACAGCACCTCTTCCGAAGATCATCAGACTCGTGATCTCGGAACCGATGTTGACGATCGCGCAGCCGTATTCCCTGTCTTCATCAGAAAGAGTGGCTGCCGCGGCCGCCAGGGGTTCCAGGATCAACTGCTCGATTTCCAAACCGGAGTTGTGGACCGCCTTGACGATATTCTGTCCTCCGGCACTCGGACTTGTCACAACATGAACAAGGGCCTCGAGACGCGAACCCCGCATGCCGATCGGCTCAATGATTCCGTCCTGGCCATCGACTATGAACTCCTGAGGAAGCCTGTCCATGATCTCCCAACCCGAAGGAAGTTGAATTGCACAAGCTGAATCAATGGCCCTTTCAACATCCTCTTCGCTAATCTCCCTTTCGGCACCGGCGACCGCAACTACGCCGCTCTTGTTCTCACCCTGCAGGTGTTGACCCGATAGATTCACTGAAGCCATCTGGATCTCAAGCCCACTTACTCTCTCGGCTTCATCAACAGCTTTTTTGATCGCTTCCACGACGGCGTTGGACCTGGTAACGATTCCGCGCCGGAGCCCCTTGGAATCAGACTCGCCGATGCCCAAAATGTTCAGAGCACCTTCTTCGTCCTGTTCACCGATCACACACCTGACGGCGCTGGTACCGATATCAAGCCCGACTGCCTGTAAGTCTCGATTGATCATATGTTTATCAATCCCGGTAAACGATTACCGGGCTCGCTCCATCAAGAATAATTCTCGAAATCCTCTTGCCGTTTCCGGCGGAATGCTTGATTCCCTCTTTCAGCCTGTTGGCGAAATCCTCACTGCCAAGAGAAAGCCGGACCGTCTCTCCTGAATCAGTTATCAGGGCCTGGACATCGCGAATCTTCTCTAAGTCAACAGAAATGACTCTCCTCGAAAGTCCAAAACGCTGCCATTCCTCTTTCAAAGTGAGATAAAGCTCAAGCCGCTTTTTGTTTTCCTTTTCCGCATCGTCCGAAATATCAGGATTCCAACCCGTCATTAGAAAATTCTCGCGGTCTCGCGTGATTCCGGGAATCGGTTCCAGCAGCCTAGCATCCGTATCTATCCGGTAAATCTTATCGCCGGACCGAACCAGGCCGACAGGTTTTCGCTCGGCGACCATCACCCGGATAGTGTTTGGAAGCACTCGGGAAACACTTACATGCCGGACATAATCGATCTTGCTGAGCTCGATCTGGATCTCGTGCAAGTCGGCGCCCCAGACACCTTTTCCGGCGGTTCCATTTCTAACGATCCGTTCCACGGTCTCTTTTGAAATGACCCTTAGACCATTTGTCTCAACCTTCTCAACTTCAAAAAACGGCGATGCGGCTACTGACTTGAACCCAAAGAACAGCACGAAACCAAGTGCCCCCACGATGCAGACGAGAAGAAACAGCGGCACAAAGAAATTGACAAGTTTGTCAGAGTTCTTCTTTCTGCGTCTCGGCTTACGGCGAGTCGCTGTAGTCGTTTTGCGTCTTCTTGTCGTTTTTCGCTTAGCCATGTTTCTCCTTTAGAACTTCAAGAATCTCATCGGAAAGGTTAGTGATACTTCCCGCCCCAAGGGTAATTATCAGATCGCCTGCCTCAAGTTCATCGGCAATCTTCGTGGCAGCGGTATCGACCGCTCCTATGTACTCAACGTTCTTGTGCCCAAACTCCTGAATCTTATCGGTGAGAACTTCAGCGCTGATTCCTTCGATGGGCTGCTCACTCGCAGGATATATGTCCAGGATCCTAACGACATCGGCGTTATTAAATGACCGAGCAAAATCCTCCATCAAATCCTGTGTTCTGGTATACCTGTGAGGCTGAAATACAACCGCTACGAGACGGCCGGAAGAACTGTTTCGGGCAGCTGATAGAGTCGCCAATATTTCGGTAGGGTGGTGGCCGTAGTCATCAAAGACCGTGATCCCATTGATCTCACCCTTAAACTGGAATCGACGGTTGGCATTCTTAAATGACTTGAACGCTTCGGCGATTATCGGAAAGTCCAGTTCCAACTCGAGCGCGACGGCCACCGCCGCAAGGCAGTTATAGACGTTGTGTCTGCCCGGTGCGGGAAGACTGAGTTTCCCCAGTTCCTCATCCCCTTTCATCACCGTGAAGGTAGAGCCAAAGTCGTCGCCAAACTCGATGTCGGTAGCCGAAACATCTGCCTGCGTACTGAATCCGTAGGTGACTATTCTTCTTTTGATGTTGGGAATAATCGACTGAACATTCGGGTCATCCAAACAGAGAATCGCGGCACCGTAAAACGGGACCTTTTGCGCGAAGTCGGTAAAGCACTGGACAACGTCCTCCATGCCTTTGTATGACTCCATGTGCTCGCGGTCGATGTTGGTAACAACTGCGATAGTTGGATACAGCATCAGGAACGAACGGTCGCTTTCGTCGGCTTCCGTAACGAACCAATCGCTCTTTCCAAGCTTTGCGTTTGAACCAAGCGTATCAACCACACCTCCGACCACTGTCGTCGGATCGACGCCAGCGTGTCCAAGCACGGTCGCGACCATGGAAGTCGTCGAGGTCTTTCCGTGGGACCCCGAAATCGCCACGGAATACGGCTTTAGAGTCATTAGCTCCGCAAGCATTTCCGCCCTCGGGATCACAGGAATCTTACGTTCCTTTGCTTCAACGACCTCAGGATTATCAGCCTTTACAGCGGACGAGTAAACAACAACCTGTGCATCGCCCACATTTTCAGCTGCATGCCCTTCGCAGATCTTTATGTTAAACAGTGTCTCAAGACGCGCAGTGTTCTTCGATAGGTTCAGATCGGATCCGGTAACATTGAAACCAAGATTGCAGAGCACCTCCGCGATGCCGGACATTCCGATTCCTCCGATGCCGATAAAATGAATATTTTTTACGTGTCGAAACATATCAAATTAGTACCGGGTACTGAGCACTCACCCTCCTGCGAGTTCCTCAATCAAATCCACAGTCGCTACCGCCGCATCTTTTCGGGCCAGTTTTTTTGCATTTCCGGCCATTTCTATCAGATTATCGGTATCGTTAATCAAACCGATGATCGTCTTCGCCAATATCTCTCCGGACAGGTCCTTCTGAAGAATCATGATCGCGGAGCCGTTGTTCTGCAGTGCCTCGGCATTGTTGCGCTGATGATCATCTGCGGCAGTCGGAAGCGGAACCATGATCGCCGGTTTGCCCCCCGCCGCGAGTTCAGCGCATGTGGTCGCCCCGGCCCGTGAAACTATCAAATCGGTCTTCTTAAACTGGCCGATCATGTCGCTGATGTACTCCGTAACTACCGAATCGTTCCAGCCTTTTTCCGAATAACCTTGCTTTACCGTGTCAAAGTCGTACTTGCCGGTTTGGTGTGTGATCGACAGCTTTTCCTTGTATTCGCCAAGATGATCCAGCGCATCGATCATCGCGAGATTAATCCCGCGTGCTCCCTGCGAACCTCCAAAGAGCAGCAATTCGACCCTGTCGGCCGGCTCCTTAGGTTCGATTTCAAAAAACTCCTTTCTGACCGGGTTTCCCGTGACAACTCCCTTGTTGCCGAAATAGGGCATCGCCTCGTCAAACGTCAGTGCTGCACGTGTAACAAACCTCGCCAACTGTCGATTCGTGAATCCCGGCAGCGCGTTGGAGTCCATCGCTAACGTTGGAATTCGCGAGAACCACGCCGCAATCAATACCGCTCCGGTCACATATCCGCCGGCGCCGACCACAACATCGGGCTGAAATTCCTTTATCAATCGCCGCGATTCGAAAAAGCTCTTTGGGAGCTTCAAAAGCCCCTTGATCTTGCCGGCAAACCCGACACTCTTAAGTGCAGTACTGTCTATCAACGAAAGCTCGAAGCCGGCCTCCGGGACGATTCGGCTTTCGAGGCCCCGCGCAGTCCCAACGAACCGGATTCTGTTCGAATCCGCGCGGCTCATTATTTCGTTAGCCACCGCGATGCCGGGATATATATGTCCGCCGGTTCCGCCGGCCGCAATCATTACGTTCATCTCAATGTGCCCTTACGCCCTTTTTTAACGGCACGTTTCTTCTTCCTTTTCTTTCGGGGCGTCCGGGTCGTATGCAGCCCTTTTTCAAACGAGATAAAACCTGAGTGCTGCGACAGGTTCAACAAAATTCCAACTGCGAACATTGTGACAATGATCGATGATCCGCCGTACGAAATAAACGGAAGCGGAATACCCTTCGCCGGCAAGATCGAAATAACGACGCTGATGTTAAAAAGAGCTTGAACTGTGATTCCGGTAATCAAACCCATTCCCAAAAGCATTCCGAACCTGTCGGGCGCCAGAAGCGCTGCCCTTGTCCCGCGCCAGAGGAGGAATCCGAACGCTCCAACCACGGCGAGAGTTCCTATCAGCCCCAGTTCTTCTCCCACGATCGCGAATATAAAATCCGAGTAGGGATAAGGAAGAAACCCCATTTTCTGCTGACCAAGCGCGAATCCTTCGCCGAAGATGCCCCCGGACCCGATACCTGTAAGGGACTGGCAAACCTGATAACCGGCATTCTCGCGGTTGGCCTCACTGCAGGGATCCAGGAACGCTGCAAGTCTTCGGAGGCGCCAGGGGGCGAGTACCAGCGCAAGCGTACCTATAAAGAAAAGTACACCGGAAACCGAGACCAGGTGTAGAATTCGAGCACCGGCCGCAAAATAGACCGCGACAAATACAGCGCAGAGTACAATTACGGTTCCGAGGTCCGGCTCAAAGAACACCAATCCCGCCACAACCCCGAAGACGATACTGCAGGGCACGAGTGTTTCTCTCAGATCCCCCACAACCTTTTCCTTTTTCGTTAGGAAATACGCAAGGAATACGGGAAGCGCGATCTTGGCGAATTCAGAAGGCTGAAACGAAACACCGGGAAGCCTTATCCAGCGCTGGGCACCATTGATTGGCGGGAAAAAGAACACGGCGACCAGGAGAATTACCGTCAGCGCGATGAATCCTGCAACAAAATACGGGTGTTGGTACCACTTATAATGAATCTTGCTGGCAAGATACATCACCGCGAGACCAAGCATCGTCGCAAAGAATTGTTTGTAAAAGAACGAAAATTGTGTAGCCCCATCCGACTCGATCATCGAGATCATTGCCGAAGAACTGTAGACCATCACCGCGCCGAAGAGCGCCAGTGCCGCCGTTACTGCGAACATCAACCAATCGATTTTCAATTTCTTGGCCATACAGCAAACGGAATCAGAATTGACGTCAGGCCGAAGCGTCGCTAACTTCTTTCATCGTAGACCTTACGGCCGCCTTGAATACGTTTCCACGCTCCTCGAAACTCTTGTACATATCAAAGCTTGCGCAGGCTGGTGCAAGTAGAACCGTGTCTCCGGTTTTCGCAATAGATTGAGCAAACCTGACCGCGTCTTCCATATCGGCCGCATGCCTTGAATCAGCATAGCTTCCGAGTTGAGCTTCAATGTTCTTTGCGTCGTCGCCTATGAGAACAAGACCACGAACACTCTTCTCAATGAGGTCGGCAAGGGGTTCATAAGGTGCGTTCTTGCCAAGTCCTCCAAGTATTAAAACGATCTTCCCGGGCTCTTCGGACAATGCTTCGAGAGCCTTCTTCGTCGCATCTACCGATGTTGCCTTTGAATCGTTGTAAAAGGTGATCCCGCGGTTCTCTCCGCAGTGCTCAAGCCTGTGCTCAACCGCATTGAATGTACGGATCGTTTCACGCATCGAATCCGGGTCAGCTCCGCAGGCCAGTCCCGCGGCGAGCGCGGCGAGCACATTCTCAACATTGTGGACGCCCCGAAGCAGCATATCGTCACGGGTCGTCAGGACTTTTTCACTTCCCCCCGATCTCGAAACGAGGT